>CAIWUU010000078.1 GCA_903915955.1 uncultured Chlorobiaceae bacterium
AAGCCGAGAGGATCGTTGCAAAAAGAAGGGTAAGAATCAAAACATTTTTAAACTGTTCAAGCAACAAGAGCCAGGGACTTGCCCGACGCTCAGCTTCAAGGCGATTAGGGCCATAAACCCCAAGGCGACTGACTGCCTCAGTATGAGTGAGGCCAGCAGCAGAAGAGTCTGTTTTTTCAAGAGCCTCCAGAGCAGACAACGTATGCCACTGTTCAAAAGCCATCAACTTACTCCTGTTAAATTTTTACCTGCAAAATCACCCGGAACATCACATCCCTGCTTCTGAAGATTCATCAGCTGCCTCACTCCTTGCCAAATGAAGAAAAAACCATAATCTTTCCGGCGCTGATAACATCGGCTACGCCACCGGGAATATCGCCTTCAGAGAATTTAGCGGTCGCTCTGGCAGAATATACTGTTGCTGATTGTGGATTCAGTTCAATAGCCTTCGTAAGGTCAGTAATCGCGCCCTTGTTATCTCCTGCGGCATATTTAACTGCGGCGCTACCAACGTAGACCTTCGCCGAAGTGGAGTCAAGTTTTATTGCTTTTGAAAACTCGGCAATTGAACCCTCGACAGCGCCACTGCCAATCTTGGCTCCCGTACTCAGTAAACTGTTTTTTGACTCATCGGACACGTTGTCGCAAGCTGAAACAGTCATACCCATGAGGGCGACAAACGAAAAGGAGAGTATTCGTAATGCTTTTTTCACTGGCGACCTCTATTTTATGAGAGTTAATGATGCGTTGTGCTTGTGATTATTCGAAACATTTTCAACCGTCCACTCTACTCTTCGCCTGAATTCTGCCTTACGAACAGTGCAGCCCTCTTTTTGACATATTTCACACGAAAAGTCAAGACAGCCATCCGTATGGACAGATAACTCGATAGTTTCACCAAAACTTTCGTTAACCAGTCTGTTGAGTTTGTCGATTTCCCGATGAGCTTCGTGGACATTGAGGTACCAGGGAACCGTCAGATGGCAATCAAGATGGAGTGTGCTGCCGTGCTTGATAATGCGCATATTGTGCAGATCAATCCACTCCTGAGGACGATGAGCCTCCAGCAGGTCAACCATTTTTTTCAGTAACGCTTCATCTGCCTCATCCATAATTCCCCTGAGCGAGTCACGAATAATCTTGTATCCGGTATAGACGATGAGCAGGGCAAACAGCAGGGCAACAACGCTGTCGAGCCAGAGCATTTTTGTAACATAGAGGAGAATCAGACCGAGGATGATGCCAATCGTCGAATAGGTGTCTGACTGGAGATGTTTGCCGCTGGCAACAAGGGCAAGAGAGTTATTCTGGCCTCCTTTTTTGACGGCAATCGCCCCAACGACATAGTTTATTACAGCGGTTGCCGTTATCAAAAGTATGCCATAATCAAGCTTGCCAATCGGCTCAGGAGTGCCAAGAAGGTTTTTGATCGCCTCATAGATAATGAGCAAGCCAGCGCAGGCAATCAATGTTCCCTCAATTGCCGCAGAAACAAACTCAACCTTACCATGCCCGTAAGGGTGATGACTATCTTTTGGCTTTGCCGAGATATAGAGGCTGTATAATCCTATAAAGGCGCTGGTGACATTGACCGTACTCTCCAGTGCATCGGTAAGGATAGCTACTGAATTGGTCAGGTACCAAGCGACCATTTTAATGACAAAAAGCACAACACCGGTAACCGCGACAATCTTCTGAAAATTAAAGTTTTGCTGTGCTTTTGTCATTATACTGCAAGGTTTACATCACTAAATAGATAAGAATAGCCAAGAGAAGCTACCAAAACAGCTCTCTCCTGGCAAATCGAGTCACAAAGGTCAATCCTTAATGCAACGCACAGACATCCCATCAATTTTTTGTTCCCCACTTCGAACAAGCGTTGTCAGATGAAAATTAAGGACACTGTACCATGCGACTGTGGGAGTATACTCAGAATCGGACCAATAATAAGCGCTCTCACCAGCAAAGTAAAACCCTCCGTCGATTCCTCTCATACCACCCGGTAGTGCACTAAAATAGCTGCTGTTGTCAGCCCCAACATTGGGAGTAACCCAGATTGACAATTCTGTGGACTTCATTTTGCCTCCAGCGACATTTGTGCCGCCCAGAGTTTTTGCCAAAACCATCCACTCTTGGTCACTTGGCACATGCCACCCGGCAGGAGCAAGACCACGAGGATCGTTTACTGCAAACCAGTTATAGAGACGACCATACTTTTCACTTTTAGCCGAATCATTATTATAATAACACCACGCGCCTTCACCTTTTGCGCCAGCATCAAGCCACTCTTTATTCGAACCGGCATATCGAATCGGATCTCCGTTTCGATAACGACTTACGTTAAGATTTTCATGCATCCAAACCTGATTTCCTATGGGTACTGTAGTTACAGCATGTCCATCAATATCAAGTCCTGCAGCACGAAGCTCTGAGGTCGAAGTCAACAGGGTTAACAAAAGAAAAAGTAACCCAAACATGATACTCTGTTTTTTTTTCACAGGTTGCTCCCTATTTAAAAGTTTATGGTTTTCGATGAAATCATGTACTCTTTAACTAATCAAACAGTTCGCCAAGAAATCCAAGCGCTCCCCCTTTTCTCTTTCTCTTTCCCGTTCGAGGATCAATATAATAATCGTGATCATCGTCATGGTGACCATGATGCGACTCCTCTTTACGATATTCTTGAGCATAATCCGCAGTGCGCGGCTGAGGAGCAGCACGTTCAATTATTTTATCCAGCTCACCCCGGTCAAGCCAGACCCCCCGGCATGATGGGCAGTAGTCAATTTCAATACCCTGACGTTCAGAAAGAACCAGATCAACATTACAAGCGGGACATTTCATGACACTCTCCTTAAGTTATTAGACTATAGTTCACTCTCCATTTCTCTCTTTGTGAACTAAATATATCTGAGAGAACCTTAAAGAAGTCGAAAGCCAAGCTTAAGAAATGCTTAAAACAGATATCATGGCATCTGCTGAAGCCCCAAGTCAAGAAAAAATGATGGCTTCTTGAGAAGCCCCTTTTTTGCTACAAGTCCACTCCGCAACCTCCGGAGTCCCGAAAGCGGCTACGTTTGCTCTTCAAAACTCCTTGACCGAGTACATATCAGGTTTCTGTGATATTTTTATGACTATTTTTTTTCGCACATTGAAATATGAAACAATCGCCTCGCATAAAAGGGAGACCGGGCAGAAAGATACTTGCATTTTTCTACAGCATTTTCCGAAAAAGCAGATATTTCAAAGGCAATTCTCAACAGTTTTTTCGACTGAGCCTTGATTATCTACTCGTTCAACTGAATCTGAATCAAGATATACCATTTCTTCTTGTTGCGGTATGTGTGGGGCTTCTGACCGGCTATGTCGCAGTGGTATTTCATGATGCCATTATGACGATCAGTACCATGATTTTTACTGACCTTCGAACAGTTGGTAAAAATAGTATCATCGACACTTACTGGATGGTTATTCTCCCCTTCATCCCCGCGCTTGGTGGCTTGCTGGTTGGTCTTTACAATGCGTTTGTGTTGAAAATGAGGCCTGGACATGGTCTTGCCTCAGTCATCAAAGCGGTTGCGCAGAATGATGGTATTATTAAACGCAACCTGTGGATTCATAAAAGTATAACATCGGTACTGAGTATTGGGTCAGGTGGTGGGGGCGGACGTGAAGCTCCAATTGTCCAGGTCGGCGCGGCCATTGGTTCAACGGTAGCACAGATGTTGCGATTTTCGCCAAACAAGACCCGTACACTGCTCGGTTGCGGGGCTGCGGCAGGTCTGGCAGCGGTGTTTAACGCACCTATCGGCGGTGTCATGTTTGCTGTTGAAGTGCTGCTTGGGGACTTCAGCGTTAAAACATTCAGCCCCATTGTCATTGCGGCGGTCATCGGCACAGTACTTTCAAGAAGTTTTCTGGGAAACTCTCCAACGTTTCAGGTTCCTGAATACACTCTGGTGTCGAACACAGAGCTGCTCTTCTACTGCCTGCTCGGCATTCTCGCCGGTCTTTCAGCCGTGATGTTCATCAAGGTCTAT
The DNA here is from genome assembly GCA_903915955.1 of uncultured Chlorobiaceae bacterium. GTDB lineage: Bacteria > Bacteroidota > Chlorobiia > Chlorobiales > Chlorobiaceae > Chlorobium. Next base: position 4,041 of record CAIWUU010000078.1, read on the forward strand.
TACGCCATCGAGGAGTGGTTCCAAAGAGTTGAAAAACGATGGGAAATACCTGTTTGGGCAATGCCAGCTATCGGCGGGCTCATGAGTGGCGTTATCTGTATCTGGCTTCCCGGTCTGTACGGATTTTCCTATGAAGCCATTAACCATGCAGTTCACGGCACTGAAAGCTGGGCCAACATGATTGGCATTTACCTCTTCAAACCGGTCGTTGCCGGTCTCAGTATCGGTTCTGGAGGATCAGGCGGAATGTTTGCGCCAGCCATGAAAATGGGTGCGATGCTTGGGGGGATGTTCGGCAACATTGTCCATACGGTTTTTCCATCCATAACCGCCAGCTCGGGCGCTTATGCCCTTGTTGGCATGGGTGCATTGACAGCGGGCATCATGAGGGTGCCTTTAACCGTCATCCTTATTCTCTTTGAGGTAACCGGTCAATATGAGATTGTGCTGCCTATCATGTTTGCCGCCGTTACCTCGTCGCTTATTGCCCGGCTTACCTACCGCCACAGTATGGAGAGCTACATTCTTGAAAAGGAGGGGGTCAGGCTGGGGTTTGGCATAGCCCTGTCAGTAGCGGAGCATATCAGTATTACCGACATCATGAAAACAGACTATGTGAAATTCAGCGAGTCAGAAAGTGCGGCAACAATGATTGATGTGTTTTTCAATACACCGGAATCAAGCTTTCTGGTTACAGATGATCACGGCCTTTTTTCTGGAATTATCAGCCTTGATGAGATGAGAATTCTTCTTCGGGAAGATGTTCTTGTTGGATTGATTGCCGAGGACATTGTGAAAAAGGATCTCCCTGTACTTTATAACACCTCAAAACTTGACGAAGCGCTTAAACTGTTTGAAATTTCAGATTATGATGTACTGCCGGTACTGGATACCAGGAACAGCACCCTGCTGGGCGTGGTTCGTCAGGAGGATGCCTTTGCCTATTATCGCAAGCAGCTCAATCTGTATGGAACCGATCAGTTTGAAGGCCAGAAACTATGACCGTTTTTCTGTAAAACACCTTCTTCTGGACTCAATGGAACCATTATTTTACCACATCGCAATTTTTAAGGTATTTTTAAGGGCCCCTTCAGACTCTTTTAAGCAACGGCGATTATCTTTCTCAAAAAGTTCGTAATGTCTGAACAATTCTGAATGATGTGGAAATCACTCCTTGTACAACGAACCATACCTCTTTCGGTATCATATCTGTTGCTGATTCTTGCTGGCATCGCTCTTGATAACATCCTTCATATTGCCCATCTTGTATGGGTTGGGCGATATCTTGGAATTGTGGGCACCATTTTTTTTGCAATGTCTGCGGTCTATTCAGCCCGCAAAAGCAAGTTTATAAAAAATGGATCGCTTAAATTTTTTCTCAAGCTTCACTGCCATTCAGGATGGATCGCCACTCTCATGATTATTGTTCACTCGGGAGTGCATTTCAACGCCATTCTGCCCTGGGCAGCGACAGCATTAATGATGATTGTCACGGCAAGCGGCCATGTCGGGCAACACCTGGTTAAAAAACTCAAGGAGGAGGCAAAGCTTAAAATGAAACAGCTCGGAATCAATCCTGAAAAGCAAGAAAAGGCCGATAATGAACAATACTGGGATAGCGTGACGCTGAAAGCTCTTGAGCAATGGAGAGCGGTACACCGACCCCTGGTTGCTTTTTTAGTTGCATTGACGTCAGTCCATATTATTTCCATATTTTTCTTCTGGAACTGGAGGTAACTGTTGAAACCATTTCTTGTTTTTATCGCATCGGCCATCATCCTTGCTGCCCTTGCACTGGCGTACCCCGATCGGCTCATTAACCCGGGCACACTGACGAGAGGCCATAAGGCACTCAAGGGAGATTGCCTTGCCTGCCATACACCATTCCAAAGCATATCATCAGTGCAGTGCATCAGTTGTCACAAACAGAGTGACATCGGTCTGAAAACGGTTGCTGGTGCGATGCTGAAAAACAACAGTAGCAAGGTTCTTTTCCACAAAGGCCTTGCCGACAACTCCTGTATTGACTGCCACACCGATCACAAAGGGAAATGGACCACAAAAGAGGTCAAGCCGTTCCGGCATGAATCGCTTGCACCTGCACTCAAGAATGACTGTATCACCTGTCACAGCAATCAAAAGCCTGCTGATACACTGCATCAATTTGCTCAGGGAAGTTGCGCAGAGTGCCACCGCACCACAAAATGGAAACCGGCTACATTCGATCATAAAAATCTCGCCGCTTCAGATGCGAAAAAGTGTATCAGTTGCCACAAGGCTGAGAGACCAGCCGATAACCTCCACCAGAGTGTCTCAACCAGTTGCGCTGAGTGCCACCGCACCACAAAGTGGAAACCGGCTACCTTTGATCATAAGAATCTCGCCGCTTCAGATGCGAAAAAGTGTATCAGTTGCCACAAGGCTGACAGACCAACCGATAAACTCCACCAGGGTGTCTCGACCAGTTGCGCTGAGTGCCACCTCACCACAAAGTGGAAACCGGCTACCTTTGATCATAAGAATCTCGCCGCTTCAGATGCAAAAAAATGTATCAGTTGCCATAAAGCTGACAGACCAGCCGATAATCTCCATCAGAGCGTTTCAACCAGTTGCGCTGAGTGCCATCGCACCACGAAGTGGAAACCGGCAACCTTTGACCATAAAAACCTTGCCGCTTCAGCGGGAAAAGCATGCATCAGTTGCCATAAAGCTGACAGACCAACCGACAACCTCCATCAGAGTGTCTCTACCAGTTGCGCTGAGTGCCATCGCACCACAAAGTGGAAACCGGCAACCTTTGACCATAAAAACCTTGCCTCTTCAGCGGGAAAAGCATGTATCAGTTGCCACAAGGCTGAGAGGCCAGCCGACAAGCTCCACCAGAGTGTCTCGACCAGTTGCGCTGAGTGCCATCGCACCACAAAGTGGAAACCAGCAACCTTTGACCATAAAAACCTTGCTGCTTCAGCGGGAAAAGCATGCATCAGTTGCCACAAGGCTGATGAACCGGCCGACAATCTTCACCGGCAATCGCAGGCAAGCTGTGGAAGCTGCCATAGCACCAGCCGATGGAAACCGGCAACATTCGACCACAACCGATATTTCAGACTCGACAGCGATCACCGTGTAAGCTGCAAAACCTGTCACACTGACCCGGGGAACTACAAAAAGTATACCTGTTACAACTGTCATGAACACTCTGAGGCACGGATGGCATACAAACATCGCAAAGAGGGGATCTCGAATTATCAGAATTGCGCAAAATGCCATCGTAATGGCGAAGCAGAGGAAAGTGACGATTAGTTGAGCCAGGGGTAAATAAACATCCCCGCAACAGAGTTTCAGGAAATTTAACCTCAACGCAAATAAAATCAGAGGAGATGCGTATATTCAGTTCGTCTAATAAGTTGCGTTGCTTATTTTGATATAATCTGTGACGATGTCTTTCTGATGTAATCAATATAACCTTTCCTTTTATGGCACAAGAAGAGAGCATACAAAAGCCTCAAACATCAATAACCCTTTCGGAACTTCCAGCGGGAGCTAAAGTGCTGATCCCGATTATTGGCATTCCTGTGGCTCTTCATGCCTTGACCGGGGCTGCAGTTGGCGCATTGACCTTTGCAGTTGGCGCATTGACCTTCGCAGTCGGAGCCTTGTTCGTTGGGCACAATAAAGGAAAAATGCCTAAATCTCCTGAGCAATCATCGCCCAAAAGCACTGTTGAATCTGAAACAACTGCATGAGGCACCAGGGCACCAGCATCATTTTTTTCAATAGCCTCCATCAGGTTTTGCTGGTACTCAGGGATGACATTCCATCAATCTCATGCCCGGGAATGTGGGATTTACCGGGTGGGCATATTGAAGAGCTTGAGAGTGCCGAAGAGTGTATTGTGAGGGAGATGCTTGAAGAGATGGAAATCAACGTTGAGGGATGCAGGCTTTTCCGTATCTACGAATTTTCAGACAGAAGAGAGTACATCTTTATGAAACCGGCAGATTTCGAACCTCACAACATTGTACTGCACGAAGGGCAGATGATCCGGTGGTTTTCCAAAGAAGAAGTCGCAAACACTGAACTTGCCTGCGGCTTCAACGAAGTTCTCGAAAACTACTTCGACAGCCTGCCAAAATATCAGCGGATCAAGTCATGACACTATTACCTGAATTCCTTTACCGTATGGATTCGAGGAAGCGCTCGGCATCAACTGCAGCCATACATCCCGTTCCAACAGCCGTCACTGCCTGGCGATAAGAGTTATCCTGAACATCTCCGCAGGCAAAAACTCCAGGCACATTGGTCTCTGTTGACGATTTTTTGGTTTTAATGTAGCCATAGTCATCAAGATCAAGCTGATCCTTGAACAAACCAGAATTCGGCGCATGACCGATTCCAAGAAAAACACCATCGCAAGAGTGCTCGGAGAAAGCGCCCGTCACAACATTTTTCAATCTGATGCCGGTTACCTTCTTGCCATCACCAAGAATCTCATCAACCACCTCGTTGATCATCATGCTGATTTTTGGAGTTTTTCTGGTGCGAAGGGTCATAATTTTCGATGCCCTGAACTCTTCACGACGGTGCACAATAACCACTTCAGAAGCGAATTTTGTTAAAAAAAGAGCCTCTTCCATTGCCGTATCGCCACCACCAACAACAAAAACTTTGCAATCACGAAAGAAAAATCCGTCACAGGTTGCACAAGCAGAAACACCTTTACCACGATAACAATTTTCTGATTCGAGGCCAAGCCATTTGGCATTTGCTCCAGTTGCAACAATAAGGGTGTGGGTCAAAAATTCGCGACCATCCTCAAGCGAAAGACAGAATGGACTTCTTGAAAGATCAACATCAGTCACACTGCCCCCGACAAACTCCGCTCCAAACTTTGCAGCCTGCTCACGCATCCTGGCCATCAGCTCAGGGCCACGGATTCCCTCCGGGAAACCCGGGAAATTCTCTATCTCCGTTGTAATCATAAGCTGGCCACCCGGCTGGATACCATCAATCACAAGGGGAGCGATATTTGCCCTTCCTGAATATATGGCTGCGGTATAACCAGCAGGACCAGTTCCCATGACAATAAGGTCGCGTACGTTTCTCTCCATGATGCTTTTGGGGGACGGGAATAAATGAAAAAAACCAGCCACCCATGATTAGTTTCCGGGGTAGCTGGCATCGTTGCTCTCGCTTTATCAGCCGATATGTTCGTCGAGTTTTTTCGCGATCATGTTCTTTGGCATAGCGCCAAGCATCTGATCAACAACCTGGCCATTTTTGAAAACAAGCAGGGAGGGTATGCTTCTTATACCATACTGCGCAGCAGTGTTGGGGTTCTCATCAACATTGAGCTTTGCAATAACGGCACGTCCTTCGTAATCGTTGGCAAGCTCTTCGATAACAGGGCCGAGCATCATACATGGACCACACCATGCGGCCCAGAAATCAACCAACGCGACCTTATCTGAATCAAGTATCTCAGCCTTGAAACTCAGATCTGTGGCCACAAGATATTTTCCACTCATTATGTTTTATGTACCAGTTTAGAATTAACAGTTAGCGTTGGCATGTATATCACAGTCAATCACTACAGAAAGTAATAAAATTTTTCTTAAACAAAGCGGCCTATCCTGAAATACGCACATTGTCTGGCCCCAGAATCTCTTCAAGCTTTTCAATGGTAGCCTCATCCGGATCGACAGGGGTACTACGGGCAAAAAGAGTGATTGTTTCAATGTTATCTCCTGACTGGGCCTTTACCTCAAACTCAACGGGAGTCCCTCCCTTGCTGGAATCAAAGATCTTCCTGACATGTCCAAGTTTTTCAATCTGAGCAGGATCATCCGCATCAATGTTGAGAACAATTTTCTTGACCAGGTTATGTCTGACCTTCTTTATAGGTACGACCTCCCTGACAAGCAGTTTAAGCATACCACCACTTACCTCTCCCTCAGCAACAAGCATCAGCACCTCTTCCGGCTTGATAAGATGGCCATACTGCTCATAGAGACTGGCAAAAACGGTAAAATCAGCCTTACCGGTAAAATCCTCAATGCAACCGAAAAGCATCTGCTTTCCTTTCCGGTCCTGGTAGGGCTTCACCGACACAACCACACCGATCACCTTGTACTGCTTGGCCGCAACCACCTCTTTTGAGTCAAGCTGAAGCGTAGCAAAGGCCTGCCAGTCGCGACGGTAAGGTGATAGTGGATGTCGGCTCAGGTAAAAACCGACAAGTCTCTTTTCATGAAGAAGCTTTTCCGCTTCAGGCATCATCTCTGCGGAATCCATATCAGGATAGTGGGATTCCTCAACTCCGTCACCATCTTCTGCCGAAAAAAAGCCGCACTGCCCAAGCGTCACCGAGCGATTCTGCATCTGCCCGAACTTGATTGCCTTGTCAATATTGGCAACAAGCTTTGCGCGATGTCGGTCAATCTCGTCAAATGCCCCGGAGAGAATCAGGCATTCAAGCGCCTTGCGGTTCATCACCCGCAGGTCAACCGATGCCGCCAGATCAAAGAGATTGACAAAGTCACGTTTTCGCCGCATCCTTGAGGTAACAACCGCTCTTGCCGCACCACCAACCTGCTTGATGGCACTCAGCCCAACCCGAATGTATGAACGACCATCAGCATCCTCAACCGAAAAAAGCGCATCACTTTTATTGATCGACGGAGGAAGCGTTGCTATACCAAAACTTTTCGCCTCATCAGTCAAATGCTTCATCCGTTCAATATCACCAATTTCACTGTTCAGGACGGCCGTTACAAACTCAATCGTGTAATGAGCCTTGAGGTAGCCCGTCCAATAGGCAAGCACACCGTAAGCCGCAGAATGGCTCTTGTTAAAACCATACCCGGCAAATTCGGCCATCAGCTCAAAAACCCTTGTTGCAAGCGTATCATGCACACCCTGATCAATAGCCCCCTTGACAAAATCGGCCTTGTACTTCTCCATGATTTCAGGCTTCTTTTTTCCCATTGCCTTGCGCAGATTATCCGCCTTGGCAAGAGAAAAGCCACCCATTACCTGTGAAATCTGCATCACCTGCTCCTGGTAAACAATAACACCATACGTCTCCTTCAGAATGCCCTCAAGCATCGGGTGCATATAATCTATCGCCTCCCGCCCATGCTTGCGGTCAACAAAGAGATCCACCGCATTACGCCGCTCATCAATCCGCGCATTGAGAGCGCCCGGACGGTAGAGTGCGCTCATGGCTATGATATCGCCTATCTGGGTCGGCTGGAGGCGGGTCATGTAACTCTGCATACCGGAGGACTCAAACTGGAAAATACCGGCCATCTTGCCCTCCTGAAAAATCTTGAAGGTCTTGCGATCGGTCATTGGCACCTTTTCAAGCTCGATATCAAGATTGTGCCGTCGTTTGATCATCTTGAGCGTCTCATCAATGACCGCAAGCGTTTCAAGACCGAGATAGTCAATCTTCAGCAAACCAGAGGTTTCAATCCAGTTTTTGTCAAACTGGGTCACAACCTGCTTCTCCTCACTGCCATCAGAACTCTTTCCCCTGACATGTTCCGGTGCATCAAGATCAATTTCATCGGCAAACTTTCGTACCTCAGTCTCAATCTTGTTGGAGACATAGAGCGGCACCTGCTCCTCAAGCGGACCGTCAGTAATCACCACTGCTCCAGCGTGCATGGAGACATTCCTGGCGCGCCCCTCAAGAGCACGGGCGGAGGCCATCAGCTCACGAAGTTCGGGAGTGCTTTCGGAAAACAGTTTCAGCTCTTTTGATTCGTTCAGCGCCTTTTCAAGGGTAATGCCAGGCTTGACTGGAACCAATTTTGCAAGTTTATCCACCAGATTGAGTGGAACCTCAAGCACCCGACCAGCATCACGAATGGCTGCCTTGGCGCCAAATGTACCGATGGCAATAACCTTGGCAACACTTTCAGTACCATATTTTTCTACCGTATATTCAAGAACCTTCTGTTTGCCAACAGGGGTAAAATCAATATCGATATCAGGCATTGAAGAGCGCTCTGGATTTAAAAAGCGCTCGAAAAGCAGCTTGTACTTCAGGGGGTCAATCCTTGTAATACCGATAAGATAGGCAACAATACTGCCTGCCGCCGATCCGCGGCCAGGGCCAACCGAATAACCAAGACATCGTGATGCGGCAATAAGGTCACTGACAATAAGAAAGTAGGAGCTGAAGCCCATCTTTTCAATCACCCCGAGTTCCAGTTCGATTCTCGCTTTCACCTCATCAGGCGAAATACCGTCGGATTCAGCCTCAGTATACTTCTCCTTTGCTCCTTCCCATGTGAGATGGCGGAGATAGGCAAACTCATTATCAAATCCCTCAGGAAGAGGAAAATGCGGCAGAACAGGTTCTTTATCACCAAAACGGTAGGAGCACTTTTCAGCAATACACACCGTGTTCGTCAACTCCCGATGCTCATCACTGAAGAGACGATTCATCTCTTCAGAAGATTTCAGATAATGGTCACTCCCGGCAAGCGCAAGCAGATTCGGACTTGAAAGCTTCTCCTTGGTACGGTTTGCCACCATTGCCCTGTAGCAGCCAGCATCTTTTCGTTCGAGATAGTGAACATTATTGGTGGCAACCAGTTCAACGGAAAATTTTTCAGCCAGAGCAATGGTCTGCTGGTTGAGCTTTTCATCAAACGGGGTATTATGACGCTGGAGCTCAAGATAGAAGTTATCACCAAAAAGCTCCTGATAATAGGCCGTGAATGTCTCAGCCTCCTCAATGGCGCCAGCAAGCAGCGCCCGTCCTATTCTCCCCGAAGAGTAACCCGAAAGACAGACAAGCCCGTCATGACAGGTTTCAAGCAGACGGCTCTCAATATGCGGCATACCATTGACAAACCCATCTTTTGCGGCTCTCGACAAGAGAATACAAAGATTTTTATATCCTGTTTCATTCTGGACAAGAACCACCAGCGAAGGAGAAACAGGAACACGCCGACCCTGGTGGGCATCAGCTTCAAGCAACAGAAGCTCACTCCCGATAATAAGCCGCACACCGGCATTTTTCGCCTCACTGAAAAGCTCAGGCATATTGAACATTGCGCAATAATCCGTAACAGCAATACTCTCCATACCAAACTTCAATGCTGCCGCAAACAACTCATGCGGAAAAATCGGACTGCTCTGCATCGAATAGTGCGTATGAGCGTGTAAATGTATAAAATCCATAATGATATAAAAAGGCCATCAATAGAAGAACTGGTGAAGATATGCCTCATCAACAAACAACGTGCCATCAACGGACAGGTCATTTGCAACCCAAAATAGCACATTTTCGGGGAGAAATGTATCGATAATGTTACCCCTCATTTATGGCTGTAAAGCTTTTTTGTATATTGCCTGAATAAGGATTCTCTCTCCACTCCACTTAATTTAAATGCCGTTAGAATTTTGGAGCAACATACCTACAATCAATGTCCGATCTGTGGCTACCCTCTCACCATGGACAACGCGATATGTCCCCGGTGCGGAAACGATATTTTTGAAGATGTCTCTTCGCTTGACCAGCAATCACCTGAATCTCATCATCATAACATAGAGGACAAAAAAGCTGAGTGGTACACACGCTGCCTCACAGAAAAGCTCAATGTCAGTACGCATGACCCTGCCACTCACCCTCTTTCAGAAAAAACCGATCATCAGGATACTGTACGGCAATCATTCAACCGTACAGATGAACTTGAATACCTTCGAAAAATTGCAAAGGCGGAGCTGCTGCGCGACAGCACTACACGAAAAAAATGGTGGAATACCCTGACCACTGACTGGAAAGATGTCGTTAAAGCAACCCTGAAAATTGTCCGTGATCCTTCTGATCAGGAGCTGCTTGCCTTTTTCGAAACAACACATCTCCGCTGCGACAACAGAAGAGTTCATGATCTGTTACCTGTCCGTCTCCTTGAAAAGCTGCAGCACCTCCGTTGCGATGAATCGCCTGTTGAAGATCTCGAGCCATTGATGCATCTCAAAAAGCTGCAATACATTTACGCCTTCGACTGTGACTTTTCGTCGCTCGAACCGCTTCGAAACCTTACAAGTCTGAAACTTCTATGGATATCCAGCACTGAAATAAGCTCACTTGAGCCAATCAGTCAGCTTGTTAATCTTGAGGAGCTCTATTGTTCAGAAACCATGATAACTGATCTCTCCCCTTTGAAAAATCTTGCAAAGCTTCAAAAGCTCAGTTGCTATAAGACAGGAATATCTTCCCTTGAACCAATCGCACACCTTGAAAATCTCATTGAGCTTGGCATAAACAATTCAGGCATCCGCGATCTGGCACCACTCGCAGGCGTCAAGAGTCTGGAGTATCTCCGATGCAACAAAACAGATGTCAAAAGTATTGAGGGCCTGAAATCGCTCTCCGATCTGCGAGAATTGAGTATAGCAAATACACCTCTTGCATCCATTGATGCTCTGGAGGGGCTGAATAACCTTGAGGAGCTGGATATTTCCAATACCCTCGTCACCTCCATAGGCCCAATCATGCATCTTGAGCAACTGGAAAAAATCGAACTTTCAACTGGCAGAGTTCCTGCTGAAGAGCTTGAACGCTTTATTGAGCTCCATCCTGACTGTGAAGTGGTACTTAAACCATAACGACAAACCCCTTGATGCCGGATATTAACATTTTGGTTTGAAGTACATATTTATTATCATTGAGTGAGTCTTTTTTCGCGTCAACCAACACCGCAGCAGCAAAAAAAAGGAATAAAATCTGCGGCTCTTTTTACCACATTATTAACAATGGAGTAGCGCTCATGGCAAAAAAAGCTTTACTTGTTGGGGTTAATGATTATGCCCCTGTCGGTGCCGGTGGACCTGATCTGCGCGGATGCGTAAACGATGTCCGGGATATGGCGAACACTCTTTCTGTTCTTGGTATTGTACCATCGAGCCCGACAACAATGCGGATTCTGACTGATTCCCGGGCGATCAGGGCCAATATTATGGCTGGACTAAAGTGGCTGACTACCGGAGCAAAAGCCGGAGACGTACTGGTATTCTACTATTCCGGCCATGGCTCACAAATGGTTGATGTTGATGGAGATGAACCGGATGGAAAGGATGAAACAATTTGTCCGCACGACTTTGCAACCGCTGGCATGATCAAGGATGACGATTTACGCAAGGCATTTGCCACTCTGCCTGCCGGGGTCAATCTTGATGTTATTCTCGACTCCTGCCATTCCGGGACCGGAACAAGAGAGTTAGCCGCCCTTGCATCTACTGATGAGAAGGTGAGTGTCAATTATCGGTTCGTCGAACCACCCATCGACTGGGGCTTCTTCCTTGATGCAAATCCATCACTCCCTGTGCGCGGCATACTCAAGCCTAAAAAAGGAGAAAAAGACGTAAGCATTGCTGCAGGACTGAATCACGTCTTGTGGGCCGGATGCCGCGACAACCAGACCTCTGCCGAAACATCCATTGGAGGCGTTTACAGAGGAGTATTCACCTATAACTTCTGCAAAGTTTTAAGAGGGGCTGGTGTAACAATCACACGAAAAAGACTCGACAGTCAGATATCAACAGATATCAAAGCTATGGGCTACGCCCAAGTACCCCAGCTTGAAGGTACGGTAGCGTCTGTTGCTGAAAAGGTATTTACTTAGCTGGTCATCAAACTGATAGCGGCGTGTCGGTGTTGGTAGAGTAACTACCGACACGCCTTCTCAGGGTTCAGTCAAAGAATGAGAGTTGCTCCTTTTTTATTCCTGCACTTTTTGTACGAAAAGCTCTGTACGCATTGATAAGTGCATTGGTTGAACTGTCATGCCCACTCACCGTTTCGCCCCCCTGAATTTCAGGAAAAATCACCTTTGCGAGTTGCTTGCCAAGCTCCACACCCCACTGGTCAAACGAATTGATCTCCCAGATAATACCCTGTACAAAGACTTTGTGCTCATACATGGCAATGAGACTTCCAAGAGTGAAAGGGTTAATCTCCTCAAGAAGAATGGTATTGGTAGGACGATTGCCAGGAAATACTTTATGTGGCAGCAACATGTTCAGCTCTGAAACACTACAACCGGATGCTTCAAGTTCTTTACGCACTTCTTGCTCGTTTTTACCTTTCATGAGCGCTTCGGTCTGCGCAAAACAGTTGGCAAGCAGTATGTCGTGATGCTCCCCTGCAGGATTCTGTGTTTTGAGAGGCACAATAAAATCGGCAGGAATAACTTGCGGCCCTTGATGCAGAAGCTGGAAAAAGGCGTGCTGGGAGTTGGTACCTGGCTCACCCCAGATCACCGGCCCGGTTGCATAATCGACCGCAGAACCATCGTATGTGACCTGTTTACCATTACTCTCCATATCGAGCTGCTGAAGATAGGCAGGAAAACGGTGAAGATACTGGTCGTAGGGGATAACCGCATGAGATGAACAGGCAAAGAAATTGTTGTACCAGATGCCGAGCAGCGCCAGAAGAACAGGAATATTGCGCTCAAGTGGCGTTTGACGGAAATGCTCATCCATGGCATAAGCACCGTTGAGCAACTCCTGAAAATGGTCAAAGCCGAGGAAAAACGCAATAGAAAGACCGATAGATGACCAGAGAGAGTAGCGTCCCCCAACCCAATCCCAAAAACGGAACATGTTGGCCTCATCAATACCAAACTCAACAACCTTTGTGCGGTTCGTTGAAACTGCTACAAAATGTTTGGCGATATGCGATGCATTGCCAGCATGCGTTAAAAACCACTCACGGGCGCTCATCGCATTGGTGAGGGTCTCCTGAGTGGTAAACGTTTTAGATGCTACAATAAAAAGGGTGGTTTCGGGATTGAGCCTCTTTAACGTCTCGCTGATGTGCGTGCCATCTATATTGGAGACAAAATGAACCTGGAGCTGACCATGGGCGAAAGGACGAAGCGCCTCGGTCACCATATAAGGACCAAGGTCAGAACCCCCAATACCTATATTCACCACATCAGTCATGCGCTTGCCCGTGAAGCCCGTCCACGTTCCAGAAATAACTCTTTCACAACAATCCTTCATCTGGGCAAGCACATCGGCAATCTCCGTTGAAAGATCAAGCCCATCAATCTGCAACGTGTAGCCTGATGGCCTTCGTAGCGCAGTATGCAGCACCGACCTGTGCTCAGTAACGTTGATGCTCTCTCCGTCAAACATTGCGTCACGTTTTTTCTCCAGCCCGGCTTGACGTGCCAGCTCCAGCAGCAACTCCATGGTTTTCGGAGTAATCCGGTTTTTTGAATAGTCGAGCAATAACCCTTTCCACCGAATGGAGAAACGTTCAAAGCGTGCAGGCTCTTCAACAAAGAGTTCACTCATCTGCAGAGACTCTATCTCATGCTGATGAGTCTGAAGTTCGCGCCACAGGAGGCTTTTTGACAAATCCATGATAGTTTGATACCTGTTTTACCGTGTTAAACCGAACATACGAAGAACGACTGAATAATGTCAGTAGGGAATATAGCGCAAGATCAGGGTACAACCATCATCATCACACTCCAGAGCAACGCTTTCGACAATGCTTCGGATAATGAAGAGACCTCGACCTGATAACTTGAAAAGATGAAGAGGATTGATGGGATTTGGCTGTTCGTCAGGGTTGAACCCTTTGCCACAATCTCTCACGAAAGCCAACAAAGTATTGTCTGAGGTAATCAGCTTGCAGGATACGGTCAAATCCTCCTGCTCGCAATTGCCATGTTTTATAGCGTTAATAAAAGCCTCTTTCATAGACAATTGAAAAGATTCAATGAAAGGAGAGCTGTATCGTTCCCGTTCAGCAAACGATGCAATGAAGCCATGCAATGTTTCGTATTCCGAATATCTACCCGGCAACAAAATATCAGACCGACTCATGATACAGACTTCATATTCAAATGACATTCAAGGAATCAGACGCTAATTTACAACGAAACAAGTAAAGAGCAAAAGTCAAGGGGATAATTCATTTGTCGTTACATAATAAGGGTAATAAAGCCGATGGCCTTATTTTTCTAAAAATTTTAATATTTTCAGCGGTTATTTATATTGAACTTGATAGCTTTATTAAAAAAGAGTTGAAGTTCTATTTCACATAATCAGACAAAGGTATTCAATACTATGAAAAAAACAGCAAAACTTCTCAGCCTCGCCGTCGCACTTTTGGCAGGGATTGGTGGCACAGCCCAGGCTGAAGGATTTAAAGTCGGTGCAGATGTGGTCAGCAGCTACGTCTGGAGGGGTGGCGATTTGGGTGACTCACCGGCTATTCAGCCAGCTCTCTCCTATACTTTTCCTGGAAGTGGTATCATTGTTGGCGCATGGGGAACTTATGCAGTCAATGATGTTGGAGGAAACAAATACAACGAAACAGACCTTTATGCAACAGTGCCGGTTGGAGACTTCTGCCTGACCGTAACTGATTATTATATTCCGGCCACGGACACTAAACCAAAGGCAAGAACCTTTGATTTCAGCAGTGACGGCCCGAACGTCATTGAGCTGAGCGTTGCTTATGCAAAAGATAACCTCAGCCTGCTTGCCGCCATTAATGTTGCGGGTGACAAAGGCAGTGCAGCAGCAGGAACAGACGGCACCGAAAATGCCAAGTACTTTGAGGCGGGTTACAAGTTCTACGATAAAGATGGCTATAGCGCAAAAGCTGTTGTCGGCATTGGTGATGAAGATTACTATGGCGATCAGTATGTGGTCGGAAAAAATAGCAATATTGCCCTCGTCAACACCGGCATATCGGTTTCAAAAGATCGTTATACCGCATCCTATGTCTACAATCCTGACACAGAAAAATCAAGCCTTGTCTTCATGGCATCGTTCTGACCTGTTATGATTCAAATCTTTCAGTGTTGTAACATGTGTTGAGAGATACAACAGGACATTATCACAAATAAAAAAGGAGACTGATTTGATTCAGTCTCCTTTTTTATTAACAATAGCACGACAAAAGCCACCTGGGAGCGCCGAGCTCCAGCTCGGCACATTATCCTCTTTTTCTGCCGAGCTGGAGCTCGGCGTTCCCGGGTAGGGGTTCACACATACTCACGAAATCACTTCAGAACCGACAGACAGAGCCTCGGGTCCTACAGATCAGCCTCGTAAATAACATACTCCTTGTATGGAGTCCCGCCAATCACCTTTGCGAGCTTGCTCATCGCCTCATTAGCCTTGAGTACCCAGCTCATCTCACTGGCATGAACTCCGTGTTTACCACCGTAATCGGCAATCTCGGCATTCATGATACTATCCACCCCCTTGTTGCGATACTCAGGCAGAACTCCCATCACGATGGTACGCACCATCGTAATGTTGCGACTGTACCAGAGATATTTCAGCAAGCCGATGGGCGAAAAAGGGTTGCCATCGACATGTTTGAGCGCCTGATTGACATCGGGAAGCGAAAGTGAAAAACCGACTGTACGCTTGTTACGATCCTCTACAAAATAGATGTAATTAGGATTTGCAAGAGGTTTGAGACTTTTGCCCAGAAAATTGAACTCCTTGTCGGTCATGGGCACAAAACCCCAGTTTTTCTCCCAGGCCTTGTTGTAGATCTCCCTCATACGCTCAACTTCCCCGTCAAAATCTTTCATGTTCATGGGACGTATCGTCAACCCTTCACGCTTCTTCACATGCTCTGCTATACGGCGCAGACGCTCAATATCAATACTCTCCTGATCGATATACCAGGCAAGCAGCTCCTGGCCGATACGGTGACCACTCTTCAGAACAAGGTCATTATAATAGGAAGGATTATAAAGCATGAGAAAGACCGGCGGGCTGTCATATCCTCTGGTCAACATGCCGCACTGGTCGTTCATGGATGGACTGACCGGCCCACGCATGGCGGTAAGTCCCTTTTTTTTCAGCCATCCGCCTGCTGCGTCAAAAAGAGCATTGGCAACGTCCTGATCGTTGATACACTCAAAAAAGCCCCAGAACCCAACCTTGTCTTCATGCACCTCGTTGTGCAGACGGTTCTCGACAGCGGCAATAGTCCCTGCCATGACACCATCTTTCCATGCAGTAAACATTGCCAGATCAGCATGTTCATACAGGGGAAACCGCTCCGTATTAAGCGTTTTCATGTAATCGTCAATAACCGGCGGAACCCAGTTTTTATTGAGTTCAGGATCTTTGCGGTAGATCTGCCACGCAAAGGTTATAAACTCTCTCTTCTCTTTTTTGTTGCGAACCTGCCGTATCTCAATAGCCATACTCTCCTCTTCAACTGATTAGATTATGCATAACTGCCGCTCCTGCCCGAAGCATACATTCAGTCTCCTCCCAGGCAAGACACTCATCGGTTATCGACACGCCATACATCAGTTTGTCGGGATCTTCAGGAAATGGCTGGTTTCCACAATAGAGATTGCTCTCTATCATAACGCCGACAATACTTTTATTGCCAGCCTCTTTCTGTTTCAAAATATGTTCCCATACTGTCAACTGTCGCTCATGTTTTTTCCCCGAATTGGCATGACTGCAATCAACAAGCAGCGATTGCTGCAAGCCAGCCTTGCCAAGCAACAACTCTGCGGCGGCAATACTCTCCTCGTCATAATTGGGCTTCGCTCCACCACGCAGCACAAGATGGCCAAACGGATTACCCTTGGTGGTAATAACGCTGCTATACCCATCCTGGTCAATCCCCAGAAAACTGTGAGGATGCATGGCTGAACGAATCGCATCAACGGCCACTCCAAGGCGTCCATCGGTCGAATTTTTGAAACCAACAGGCATAGAGAGACCACTGGCCATCTGGCGGTGAGTCTGTGATTCAATCGTTCTTGCTCCGATTGCTGCCCAGCTCACGACATCAGCCACGTACTGGGGCGATATGGGATCAAGAAATTCAGTTGCCGCAGGGAGCCCCATCTCATTGATTTCAATAAGAAGCTTGCGCGCATGGAAAAGCCCGTGTTCGATATCATAAGTATCATCGAGATGAGGATCGTTGATGAATCCCTTCCATCCGACAGTGGTACGAGGCTTTTCGAAATAGACCCGCATCATGATACAGAGCTCATGCTGAAGCTCCGTACGCAACAGGGCAAGTCTTCCAGCATATTCACGAGCCGCATCGACATCGTGGATAGAACAAGGCCCAACAATCACCAGTAAGCGAGCATCCTTGCCGGTCAAAATCTGTTCAACTTCACGACGTCCGCCAGTAACCGTACCAGCCACCTGTTCAACCACCGGCAACATCCCTTTGAGCGCTCCTGGTGAAGGAAGCCGAATAATTCGTGAAACTCTTAAATCATGTAACTGTTCCATCCGTTTTACACCTATAATAACGTCAAAAATAATATCACTAAAATTACAGTATGCAAGATAAAAAAAACCATCACATATAGTATAGTGCAGTACCCATACCGCTCAATTGCTGAAAATGGGAGAAACTCCTTGGCAAGAGACAGAGCTGCAAAATTTCCTTATATTAACCGTTGGACAAAAAATTGCATGCAATTCAAATCATCTCTACGAAAAATATGAATGTACTGATCACGGACGGTGTTGATCCCCAATGCGCTCAAATCCTTACACAGAACGGTTTTGACGTAACTGAGCGACCAAAAATAAGCAAGGATGAGCTTAAAGAGATCATCGGAAACTTTGACAAGCTGATTGTCAGAAGCGCAACCAAGGTTACCGCTGAAATTTTGGAATGTGGCACAAAACTGAATCTGATAGGAAGAGCTGGAGCTGGAGTTGACAACATCGACCTTGAAGCAGCAACCCGAAAAGGCGTTATTGTGATGAATACCCCCGGGGGCAATACCGTTTCCGCTGCAGAACACACCTGTGCCATGATGCTTGCAGCCGCACGCCGCATCCCGCAGGCAACAGCAGATCTCAAACAGGGTCACTGGAACAAGACAAGATTCAGCGGAGTAGAGCTTGAGGGAAAAACGCTCTCTATCATCGGTCTTGGTAAAATCGGTCGGGAAGTGGCATCCAGAATGCAGGCCTTCGGGATGAAAACCATCGCCTACGACCCTATGATCCCCGATGAATATGCTGCGCAACTCAATATTGATCTTCTTCCCCTGCATGAGAATTTTATTCGTGCAGACTTCATCACCATCCACTCATCACTCAACGAATCAACGCGCAATCTCATCGCCAAAGAGACATTTGAGCTGATGAAAGAGGGCGTTATCATCGTCAACTGCGCCAGGGGAGGAATCATTAATGAAGCCGACCTTGCGGAAGCCATTATATCTGGTAAAGTTGCCGCCGTTGCACTTGATGTTTTTGAAAAAGAGCCAATCGACCCCGAAAACCCGCTGCTGAAACTCGAACAGGTCATTGCCACTCCACATATTGCCGCGTCAACTGCTGAAGCACAGCAAAAAGTGGCTATTCAGATTGCCGAACAAATTGTAGAATGGAAACGGACTGGAAAACTTGAGGGGGCTGTGAACGCATCAGCCGTCGAACTCGCACAGGCTCCAGGCGTGCAATCCTATCTCAACCTTGCAGAAAAACTCGGCGCAACCCTGGCGCAGATGGCACCAGTTGATGCCCATAAAATGACAGTAAGAACCTCCGGTGAGTTCCTCCACAAATTCAATGAGGTGATCACTGCAGCAGCTCTCAAAGGGTTTCTGGATATCAGCCAGTCAAAAGACACCAACTATATCAACGCATTCACCATGGCCAAAGAGTGCGGAATCAGCCTGAATCAGAAGTTCGAAAAAGAGAACCTTGACTATACCAACCTTATCCGCATTGAGCTCGAAAACGATACCGAAAAACGGATGATTGGTGGAACAGTCTTTGGCGACAAAGAGGTACGCATCGTGATGATAGACCAGTTCCTTGTAGAGTTCAAGCCTGAAGGCAATATTATCATCTACAACAATACCGACAAACCCGGTGTCATTGCCCATGTAACCCAGCTCCTGCTTCAGCACAATCTGAATGTTGCTTACGTGGCACTTTCAAGGGATGAAGAGAAAAAGGTGGCCATGACAGCAATTGTTGTTGATGGCGATGTGACCCATGAGCTGCTTGAAGAGGTAAGAAGAGTCAACGGCGTTGAAGTCGCCAACCTTGTAATGCTCTGAACAGCAAAAACAGTCAATAAAAAAACCTGCTCGTGATGGCAGGTTTTTTTATTGCTACAAATACAAAATATTATCTGGCGGCCTTTTCAAAATCAATGCTCAGCCACTTGTCTTCATACGAGGCACCTGTGGAATCCATGCCAGCAAGGAAAATTGGCAGGGCAACAATTTTCTGATAGTCACCAATACGAATGGTAAGATCATCACCAAGTTTGAGAATTTTCGGTTCGAGTCCCATATTCTCCATAAAGGGCAACCTCACGCGCACCTTGTAGTGTCCGTCAGAGACCTTCTTGATATCAATCGGGTTCTCGGTAAAAAAGATATCAAGAGGGTTCTTGTCTTCGTATACCTTCTCGCCGACTCTGCGAAGCATGGCCAGTCCAACAACCTCATCATCAAACAGCGGCACTTCTGCAATCGGAATAGGAGCAAAAGCCTCCTCAATCTGCTCAATATACTTCTGCTGAATAGCACGCCACTTCTGGAAGTAAGGATCAGGGCTCTGATCGGGCATGACACGGTTAATTGTAATACGGTCGACCGTAATACCATAAAGGTTAAGATAGGTCAAAGCGCGCATAGACTCCTTGATGACCATCTTTTCAGGATTCATAACAAGGCGCATCGTCGTTTTGGAGCCATCTGCAAGCAGGTCAATAATACCTTCGGTTGAAGAGAAGAGGTTGTCAACCTTTTCGTACACCTCTACAGGAGCAACAAAATCGTTTATCTTGTTAACTTTCTTTGCTAGAGGCCTGATCACCGGTTTCACCATAAATTTTTCGACATTGCGAATCATCTTGATAAACCATCCAAATGTTTCTGGCAGAGAGAGAAGACGAAGCGTCTCGCCGGTAGGAGCACAGTCAACGACAAGAAGATCATATTCATTCTGTTCATTATAGCGCTTGATATAGGAGAGCGAAAAGAGCTCCTCCATACCAGGCAGAACACCCATCTCTTCAGCATAGACGCCTTCAATACCACGTGCCTCCATGATATGAGCAAAGTGCTCTCTGACAACATCCCAGTTCAGATTGAGATCACCGAAAACGCTGACCTCCTGACCCCAGAGATTTTCAGCAACTTTAATAGGCGAAGGCCCTAACTTGACGTCGAGCGAATCACCCAGACTGTGTGCCGGATCGGTAGACATAATCAGGGTCTTGTACCCCATGTCCGCTGCCCGGAGCGCCGTCGCCGCAGCGATTGAGGTTTTACCAACGCCACCCTTTCCGGTAAAAATGATATTACGCATACGTTTAATATTGCTCTTTTAAAGAATTATTGAATCAACGCTGTTTTTATGTCCTCAAAGATAATAAATAATATCCTTTAATCGAACATGAAAACAATTCATATCAAAACCCCGCAGCTCCAATGCTTTTACCGTTTTCGTTTACGCGACGGGCGAGCACTCTTCGCTTTTACCAACTTTGATTTTTTGGCCTTGTAAAACTTCTTTGTTACAGGACGTTCTTGTTTTTCGTCCACCGTTTTTTCAATCTTGAGACGACTACCAACCGCAAGAGCTCTCTTTCCGCCAAGACGATTCAATGCGGAGAGACGCTCAACACTCATTCCATACTTGCTTGCAATGGAGGCAAAAGTCTCCCCTTTTTTTACCTTGTGGCGACCTATCACCTTCCGCAGAGACTCAACACGTGAGTCTGCGGGAGCAGCAGCAGCGCCAAAAACAATCAACTTCTGTCCGGGAATAATATCAGGATCTTTAAGGTTGTTCCATGCAATAAGCTGACTGATATAGGTACGATACAATCTCGCAATTGAACCAAGCGTCTCGCCCTCCACGACGACATGAATTTTCTCCGTTTTCCCATCAGAACCCTGAAGGGCTGCTCCACCCTGAAGACTCCTTGCGCGGGCAAGAAGCTCTTCGCGTTCAATCGTTTTTGCGGATTTGTAAGCATATATCTCCTGTTCCCGCTTCTGGAATGGAACAGTAAACTTTTTCGGAAGTCTGAGAATATTTGCAACGCCAACTGTAGCGGGAATAATTCCAAGTTTATACTGCGGATTAAGGAACTGGAGATCGTTGGGAGGTACCCCTATAGTTTCAGAGATCTGCTCAAACGACAAAAGACGGGAAGTACGCAACGTATCGACATCCTGATAGAGATAACCGGGCTCAACAGGTCGAATATTATGCTCGCTATAATAATTCATGATATAGTTAACCGCAATAAAAGCAGGAACATATCCCCTTGTTTCTGCTGGAAGGTAATCCCATATTGCCCAGTAATCCTTTATCCCGCCGGCTTTTCTGATCGCTTTGTTGACATTCCCGGGACCACAATTATAGGCTGCCAGCGCAAGAAGCCAGTCTCCGTAAATATTGTGGAGATCTTTCAGATGTTTACTCGCAGCTACGGTTGCCTTATAGGGATCATACCGATCCTCAATAAATGAGGTGGATTCAAGTCCATACATCTTGCCAGTGCCATACATAAACTGCCATAATCCTTTTGCTCCTGCCGAAGAGATTGCAGTAGGATTGAGGGCAGATTCAACAATAGCCAGATACTTCATCTCAAGAGGAACATTTACACCATCAAGCTGCTCCTCAAAAAGAGGAAAATAGAGTCTGCTCAATCCAAGAATTTTTGCAGTCATACTTCGCCGCTCAACGGCATAGGTTCTGATAAATCCCTTGACCTGGGCGTTGTACACAAAATGGATTGGCGTTTTGGTATTCAGTAATGCAATTCTTGCCGAATAAGTGGAATCATTGTACTGCGGCACAAAATTCGCTGGAAACCCAAATTTGTTTATCTCTTTCGATGGGCCAGAAAAGTGTTCATCCTTAAAATAGGTAGCATTGACAAGGCTGTCAAGCATATCGGAAACCGTAGATTTGCTGATCAGCCCTTTATCGACTGGCTGGATTGGAGGCTCAACGGCAAAAAGCTGCAAAGCCCACAACTGGAAAAAAAGCGCTGCAACCAACACTCTGAAGGTCTTATTAAAGAGACTGATGTTCACAAGCCGCAGTTTAATTAGAGAAGTGGTTAACATAAAAACAGTTCCTGACTATTACAATAATCATTTAGTTTTAGGATCAGTAGCTTACCTTCCAGAGGAAAAGACCGGCTGGAGAGGCTGGGTTTAACTGAAAGGTGACGAAACCCGTTTTAAGCATCCGGGTGAACTCGTCAACAGTGAGCAGACCCTTTCCCGCGCTTATCATCGCATCCACAAGATAGCGCACCATACTTCTCAAAAACCGGTTCGCCGAAATCTGAAAAACCAGAAACCGACGATCACGATACCATTCGCAGGAGTTCACTTTGCAGATTCTGCCCGGATTATCTCGATCTTCCTTTGAAAAAGCTGAAAAATCGTGAACCCCCTCAAGTAATGCTGCGAACTGACGCATAACGCCAAGATCAAGCGAGCCATACGAACAGCCCGCAAACCTGCCGTAAATGGCTGAAGGCTTTTCGAGTACAAAATAACGATATTGCCTCTCTTTCGCACTATGCCGAGCATGAAAATCGAGAGAGACCTCAAGAGGATTGGCCGCATGAATAGTCTTTGGCAACAGCGAGTTCAGTGAATGCATAATTCTTGACGGCTCCATTGACGAGTGCGTCACGAAGTTTATGGTCTGCTCTCTTGCATGAACCCCTTTATCGGTTCTGCCAGCAGCAGCAAGAGAGACGGGTTCTTGCAAAATACGGGCAAGCGCCAACTCAATCTCCCCCTGTACGGTGATAATCCCGCGTGACTGCCTCTGCCACCCGGCAAAAGAGGTACCATCATATTCAACCGTCATCCGAATATTTTTCATCA
The DNA here is from genome assembly GCA_903915955.1 of uncultured Chlorobiaceae bacterium. Classification (GTDB taxonomy): domain Bacteria; phylum Bacteroidota; class Chlorobiia; order Chlorobiales; family Chlorobiaceae; genus Chlorobium. Next base: position 26,933 of record CAIWUU010000078.1, read on the forward strand.
GGGGAGGTTATTCTTTTCATAGAGTTACCTCTAATTTAGTACATTCCATTCTCAAAAAAAGTTATCTTTTGCCAGTATCCGTCATCCCGAAAACAGAGTATCACGTTGCAGAAAACCAATCTTGAAACAGTTCTTCTGGCACTGAAACGCCTGCCCGTTCACGTCACAGAAAAGTCTTACAGGGTACCAACCTTGTGGAGCGGCACGTCAACCGGAGCAGAGGAGGTCAACCCAGCCATATATTTCAGTGAGATCATAGAAAAGATCCTGGGCAATAGCTCGATCAAAAAATCTTCGTCAAACTCAGGTGACTGGAGAGATGCCGCTGTCGTCTACAACCTCTTTATCCGCCTCACGACCGCTTTTGACCATAACGGCGACGGCGCCATAAGCACAGAACCGCTTGAATCCGGATTCAGGGAGACTGGCACACTGTTGAAAGCCATTGCACTCCTTCCCTACATAAAAAATCTTGGAGTCAATACTCTCTATCTGCTCCCGGTCACCGAAATTGGAACAGAGAGCAAAAAAGGCTCTCTTGGCTCACCTTATGCGATAAAGAATCCACGCAAACTCGATCCATTGCTCAACGAACCAGCACTCGGACTTTCGGCAGAGGTTCTCCTCAAAGCTTTTGTTGAGGCGGCTCATCTCCTTGAGATGCACGTGGTTCTTGAATTTGTCTTCAGAACAACCGCAATTGACAGTAGTTGGATAAAAGATCATCCCACATGGTTTTATTGGCTGAAAGAGCATGAAACCCCTGGCACTTTTGGCCGCCCACACTTTGACCAGGGTACACTGAACAGGATTTATGAGCTGGTTGAACGCCATGAGATGCAGAGCCTTCCAGCACCATCAAGCGAGTACCGTGACCAGTTCGTCTCACAACCAGTCAACGTGTACGAAGAGAACGGAAAGATTTTTGCCACAACGCCGGAGGGGACTCGCTGCCATATAGCAAGCGCCTTCTCCGACTGGCCACCTGATGACCAACAGCCGGCATGGAGTGATGTCACGTACCTCAAAATGCACAATCATGATGCGTTCAACTACATGGCCTATAACACCATCAGGATGTACGACAGCACTCTCAACAATCCGGAAACCTTCAACATCAGCTTATGGGATGAGATTGCCGATATCATCCCTTCATATCAGGATGAGTATCAGATTGATGGTGCCATGATTGACATGGGCCATGCGCTACCGACACAGTTGAAACAGACGATAGTCCGCAAGGCTCGCGAAAAAAGGGTTGATTTTGCATTCTGGGATGAAAATTTTAACCCATCTCCGGAAATCCGTGAAGAGGGGTTCAATGCCGTGCTTGGCTCGTTGCCATTTGTCATTCACGATATCGTCTTTATCAGGGGTCTCTTGAACCACCTGAACCGAACTGGTGTAGCACTGCCATTTTTCGGAACCGGGGAGAATCACAACACCCCTCGCGTCTGCTTCCGTTATCCACGCCAGGAGGCTGGACGGAATTTCTCAACCTTTATCTTCACGCTCAGCGCCGTACTGCCAGCCATACCATTCCTTCAATCAGGCCTGGAGCTCTGTGAATGGTATCCTGTCAACCTCGGCCTCAATTTCACTGATGAAGACCGTGCTCTTTATCCACCCGAAAAACTGCCACTCTTCAGCGCCTTATGCTACGACTGGGAAAAGTGTAACGATCAGGCTCCCCTCAACAGCTATATCGCAAAAGTCCTGGCAATACGGGCTCACTACCTTGACCTTCTCCTTTGCGGAGAGGTTGGCTCAATGACCATCCCCTACACCAGCGACCCAGATCTTTTTGCTGTCAAAAGAGAATTCGCTGAACAATCACTCCTCTTTGTCGGCAACAGCAACCTCTACGACCGCAGAAGCGGCTTTCTTGAGTTCAGCATGGAGCGCTGCGAGCTTTACGACCTGATCAGCGAACAAAAGTATGCAATCAAGGATCATCGTCTTGAGTTGAGCTGCAATCCGGGAGAATGCATGCTTTTTAAACTACCATAACCTTTCGCTAACCAACCACTGTTACCTCTATGGCTATTCTCATTGTCGGCTCTCTTGCCTTTGATGATATCGAAACTCCTTTCGGACGTTCCGACAATACTCTTGGCGGTTCATCTACCTACATTGCCCTGTCGGCCAGCTACTTTACCGACAAGATCCAGATGGTTGGTGTCGTCGGTTCTGACTTTGAAAAGCAGCATTTCGATCTGCTCCACTCGCGAGGTATCGATACAAAAGGGGTACAAAAAATCGAAGAGGGAAAAACATTCCGCTGGGCCGGACGCTACCACTACGACATGAACACCCGCGATACGCTCGACACCCAGTTGAACGTCTTCGCTGATTTCGACCCAGTGGTGCCCGAGCCGTACCGTCATGCAGAATTTGTCTGCCTTGGCAACATCGACCCTGAACTCCAGCTCAAAGTGCTCGGCCAGATCAGTAAACCAAAACTGGTGATCCTCGACACCATGAACTTCTGGATTGAATCGAAACCGGAGGAGCTCAAAAAAACATTGCAGCATGTTGATATTTTCATCCTCAACGACAGCGAAGCACGCCTCCTCAGCGGCGACCCCAACCTCGTCAAGTCGGCCAGGATCATCCGAGAAATGGGACCGAAGACGCTGATTATCAAAAAAGGAGAACACGGAGCGCTGCTCTTCACCGATAACGGCATCTTTGTAGCACCTGCCTTTCCGCTTGAGTCGATTTACGACCCCACCGGTGCTGGCGACACCTTTGCTGGGGGCTTTATCGGCCACCTCTCCCGCTGTGAAACCATCACTGATGTCGAGATGCGCCGCGCGGTACTTTACGGCAGTGCTATGGCAAGCTTCTGCGTTGAAAAGTTCGGTACCGAAAAAATTGCCTCTCTCGACCTGCTTGAAATCGAAGATCGTTATCAGAGCTTCCGTGAGCTTTCAAGAATCGACGAGTAACAGCAACCACTATGGAGCAGCTTAACATCCTTGACTACGGCTTCATCGTCGGCTACCTCCTGCTGACGCTTGCTATCGGCCTCTGGTTTTCAAGGCGCGCATCGGAGAGTGTCGGAGAGTTTTTTCTCTCCGGGCGCAAGCTCCCCTGGTGGATTGCTGGCACCGGTATGGTGGCAACAACCTTTGCCGCCGACACTCCGCTTGCCGTGGCGGGATTTGTGGCTAAAAACGGTATCGCTGGCAACTGGGTATGGTGGACCTTTGTATCGGGCGGGATGTTAACGGTCTTCTTTTTTGCCCGCCTCTGGCGGCGGGCTGAAATACTCACCGACCTTGAGTTTATTGAACTACGCTACAGTGGCCCAGCGGCAAGATTCCTCCGGGGATTCAAGGCGATCTATTTCGGCCTCTTCATCAACGCCGTGATTATCGGGTGGGTCAATCTCGCCATGTTCAAAATTATCCGGATCATGGTGCCTGAGTTAAACCCCGAGCTGGCTATTGTAGCCCTCGTCCTGCTCACCACCTTCTATTCAGGCCTCTCGGGGCTATGGGGTGTCTCCATTACTGATGCGGTACAATTTATCATCGCCATGACAGGTTGTATCATTCTTGCAGTTCTTGCAGTTCAGTCACCCGCAGTGGTCTCTGCCGGAGGCCTCACCAAGGCTCTTCCTGCATGGATGTTCGACTTCTTCCCCACCTTCACATCCTCATCTTCAGGAGAAAGTGTCACCGGAGCAGTGGCACTCCCCTTTATCTCCTTTGCCGCCATGGCCTTTGTGCAGTGGTGGTCCTCATGGTACCCAGGCTCTGAGCCCGGTGGTGGAGGCTACATCGCCCAACGGATGATGAGCGCTAAAAACGAAAAACATTCTCTCCTCGCAACCCTCTGGTTCACTGTAGCTCACTACTGTCTTAGACCATGGCCATGGATTATCGTTGGTCTTGCCAGCCTCGTCATGTTTCCGGATCTGCCGATGAATCAGAAAGAGGATGGCTTCGTCTATGTCATGAAAGCGGTACTCCCTCCAGGACTGAAAGGGCTGCTTATTGCGGCATTTCTCGCAGCCTATATGTCAACTCTCTCAACCCACCTCAACTGGGGCGCGAGTTATCTGATCAACGACTTCTACAGGCGATTTCTGAAAACCGACGGTAATGAAAAACACTATGTCACCGTATCAAAAATTACCACGTTTCTGACAGCAGCCTTTGCACTCTACATCACCTTCTTTGTACTGGAAACCATCACTGGCGCATGGGAATTTATTATCCAGTGCGGTGCCGGCACCGGCTTTGTGTTGATTCTCCGCTGGTTCTGGTGGCGACTGAACGCCTGGTCAGAGATCACCTCCATGGTAGCTCCGTTTCTTGCATACTCATGGCTGCAGCTCTTTACCTCCGTAGCCTTCCCCTTCTCGATTTTTATTATTGTCGCCTTTACTATTACCGCAACGCTCATCGTCACCTTTCTCACACCTCCGACTGAGAATGCTCAACTGGAAATATTTTACAGAACCACACGGGTGGGTGGTGTGTTATGGAAAAAAGTCTCCAAAAACCTGCCCGATGTTGTTTCCGATACCGGTTTTGTCATGCTCTTTGTTGACTGGGCGCTCGGCATTATCATGATATATGCGATCCTTTTCGGCACAGGAAAAGTTATCTTCGGAGAGACGCTGCAAGGGGCGCTCTTCCTTGGAGTTGGTATAGTAGCTGGAGGACTCATCTTTGCAGACCTGAACCGACGGGGATGGAACAACCTCAACTAATGGTGATCAATTATGGGTAAACCTGCTCTGATACTTGCCTCGCAGTCACCGAGACGACGAGATATTCTTGCGATGTCGCTTCTGCCCTTTGAAACCATGTCAATAGAGACCAAAGAGACTCTCGACCCCGCGCTTTCAATCGAAGAAAACGTCACTCACATCGCCTACGAAAAAGCTGTCGCCGCATCGACTCTGCTGCAGGGACAAAACACAATTGTTCTCGCGGCCGACACCATCGTAGCGAAAGGAAAAAGTATTCTTGGTAAGCCAACTGGATTTGAAGAAGCATTCACCATGCTCAAAAGCCTCCAGAATCGCTCACATCGTGTCTATACCGGTTTTGTTCTGCTCTCTGCGAACAAAAGCCACATCGAATGCGTGAGCACCACGGTAGAGTTTGAACCAGTATCAGATAGTGAGATAAAACGTTACTTGCTTTCGCAGAAGCCCTACGACAAAGCCGGAGCATACGGCATACAGGACCCCCTGATGGCGTGCCATGTCAGACGCATTGACGGGTGCTATTATAACGTTGTAGGACTACCGCTCGCCTCTGTCTGCAAGGCTCTGAAGGCTTTCTGGTAAACACCTCTTATGGGGATCAACAGAAGTTTCAATTAAAACTCCAGAGGCACACTCGACATATTCATGTGAGATATCGTCTCTTTTCGCCTTATTGCAAACAAATAAACCCCATCCGTTCATTAAACCGAATGGGGTTATATGTGTACTATAATAAAAGCGAAAGATATCAATTAAGGGTAATACCGAACATCGCTGAGGAGTATTTGGCAAAATCGGAGAGAGGCGCGAAGTAAAGACCAAAGTAAATGGTCAGGAACATCAGCAGGGCAATCATCACCTGTGCAAAAATGCCTGGATTCATCTCTTTGTCATCATTCTGCTTCGATTCACGGAGATACATGTTCAGTGGAATCAACATGTAGTAGTAGAGCGAAATCACACTGGTCATAATACCAACAAGAGCAAGCCAAATATAGATCGAGCCTTTAGCAAGAAGCGCTGAAAAAATCATCAATTTACCGATAAATCCTAATGTTGGGGGAAGACCAACCAGAGAGACCAGAAAAACAGTGAGAGCAGCAGCAGCAAGAGGCATCTTTTTACCCAGACCACGATAGTCATCAAGATTTTCACTTCCGGTCTTGTTCGCAATAAGAATGACGACATAGAAGGCACCGAAATTCATCAGAAAATAGGAGAGCAAGTAAAAAAGTGTTGCTTGTGTACCAAATTTGCCCATGACAATAATGCCGAGCAGGAGGTAACCTGCATGGGCAATTGATGAATAGGCAAGCATTCTTTTGACATTTTTTTGCCAGAGCGCTACAACATTACCATAGATCATCGAACCCACAGAGAGAGTCAGGAGCAGTGTAATCCAATCAATGCCAGTTTGAGAGGAGAGGGCGGATGTGCCATGTGGTATTGCGATATAGAAGAAGCGCATCAGCAGTGCAAATCCTGCTGCCTTGGATGCAACGGAGAGATATGCTGTAATTGGTGTAGGAGCACCTTCATAGACATCAGGAGACCAGAAGTGGAACGGAACGGCGCCGATCTTGTAGCCGAAGCCAGCAATGACAAGCAGAGACGCTAACATCAGCACCAACGAATGTGCATTACCATCTGCAGCAAGCACTGCACCGATTTTAATGAGATTTGTTTCTGCAGTCAAACCATAGATAAGTGAAAAGCCATAAACCATAAGGCCTGAAGAGACCGCTCCAAAGACAAGATATTTCAACGCCGCTTCCGATGAACGTGCGTCGCGTTTGAAATAGCCGGTCAGAATATATGCGGTGAAACTCACCAACTCCATAGAGAGGAAAATCATCATAAGATCGGCTGAAGAGGCCATCATGATCATGCCGATAACCATCGAAACAATAAGGGCATAATATTCACCCATACTTTTCACCTCCCTCTCGAACTGCTCATCTGCCATCGTCACAATAACAGCAAACATTCCAGAGAGGACAGAAAAGTACTTGAAGAAGAGAGCAAACTCATCGAGAACATACATCCCGAAAAAGATCTCTCCCATCTGCAGGCTATGCTGCTGGTAGATAAAGAAAAAACTCCCAGCAAGCCCAATAAGGGTGGAGATGGCAAGGATATTGTTTTTCCTGCCTTTTGCTACCAGATCAACAATGATAAGGAGCATAAAAAGCAATGAAAGATAAATTTCAGGTATAAAAAATCCAACGCTCACTCTCAGACTTGCAATGATACCCTGGATTTCAGCACCTGATGGCAGCTCAAACATAATTCTTTTGTTTATTCTTTAATCCTCTGTCTCAGATTTCAAATAGATCACAGTTGCGATAAAACAACCGGTGAAAGCACCTCTACAAGTTTGTTGATACTTGATGTCAGCATCCCCAGAACCGGCATTGGATAGACACCAAGCACAATGGTGATGATAAGCAGCGGCACAAGCATGGCAAGTTCACGTCCATCAAGATCAATCTTTCCTTTCCAATCGTGGAAATGGATGTGTTCGTGACCATCTTCGCCAGCAACAAGATCGTATGCTGCGTCCGGTTTCCTCTGCCCGAGGAATATTCTCTGGAGCGACCAGAGCAGGTATGCTGCACCAAAGACAATACCAAGAACAGCAACCATGGCAATGTAACGGGTCGTTACAGAGCTGAAGGCGCCGACAAAGACAAGCGCTTCAGAAATAAAGCCGCTAAGTCCAGGAAGGCCGAGTGAGGCAAACCATGCAACAGTAACAAATGCTGCGTAATGTGGCATGTGCGATGCAAGGCCTCCAAACTTGTCAATCTGACGGGTATGAGCACGGTCATAAATAACACCGACCAGAAGGAAGAGCATGGCAGTAATGGTGCCATGGTTAAACATCTGGTAGAGTGCGCCAACCATGCCTTCGCTGTTTCCTGCGGAAAGACCAAGCAGAACATAACCCATATGGCTGATGGAGGAGTAGGCTACCATCTTCTTGAGATCCTGCTGCGCAAGTGCACACATTGCACCATAGATAATATTAATTGCGCCAAAGATGCCGATCACATACATACCTGCGTGAAAAACCTCAGGGAAGATCGGGAAGTTGATACGAATCATGCCATAGGTGCCAAGCTTCAAAAGCACACCAGCAAGAATAACTGAAATAGGTGTTGGCGCTTCAACGTGTGCATCAGGCAACCAGGTGTGGAACGGAAACATAGGCACCTTGATGGCAAATCCAATGAAGAGAACAATAAATGCAACGTAACGCCACATCACATTGTCCGGCCCAAGAATGGAGTCTTTAATGAAGTTGCTCTGGGTAGCCATGGCAACAAGGCTGAACGTATGGTTCCCTGTAACTGGATCAGTAACGCTGAAGTAGAGACCTATCATCACCAAGAGCATGAAGACTGAACCAAAAAGTGTATAAAGGAAAAACTTGATGGCTGCATATTCACGGTTTGGACCACCCCATATACCAATAAGGAAGTACATAGGAAGAAGCATCACCTCCCAAAAGACATAGAAAAGGAAGAAATCAAGCGCTACAAAGCAACCCATCATGGCAGAAGCAAGCAGATTGTAGAGAATGAAGTACCCTTTAACCTGTTTCTGTATTGGCCAGCTTGACAAGATGCCGATTGCAGAGACAAGTGCGGTGAGAATAACCATGGTAACCGAGATTCCATCAACACCGACAAAATACTCGATGTTGAGAGGACCGAACCCGGAAAGATCGAGATTGATCCACGGAACCCTTTCTACAAACTGGAATGAGCCAAGAGGGCTGCCTCCAGGTCCGGCGGTAATTCCGGGCAGAGAGGGATTATAATCTCTCCAAATCAGAAGCGCAAGCACTCCTTGGGCAAGTGCCGCAAGCAGTGAAACAATTCTGATTATCTGCTTTTGCGATGAAGGCACGGCAAGAATAACCAGACCGGCGATGATAGGCAGAAAAACAATTAAACTCAGCATGTTCCGTTTCTGTAAGTTTTCTGATTAAAGGTAAATCTCTCTTAATGGATCAGTCGTGTAAAATAAAAGACAAAGTAGCCAAAAACGACGA
>CAIWUU010000079.1 GCA_903915955.1 uncultured Chlorobiaceae bacterium
ATGGCCAAGCTCGCCGCAACCAGCGAAACGGTTGTCGCGCTCATTGTGATGGTTATGAACCTGCAGAAACTGCTGGGGGTTCATTTTTTACGCTGTTTTATAGGTATCGTGTCGTTTTTGATGGCGATAAATGGGCGACAAAGCCTCTTGAAGCAAAAATTACAGCGATTAGGGGATTTGTGTATAGAGGCCAGATTTGCCCTGCCGTCGAGGTGTTTTTAAAACGAGGCTTTGTTCAGAAAGCCCTCATTATTAAAGAATACGTAAAAGGCACAGGTTTTGCGTTTCAAAGAATACGAAAAAGACAGTAAAAAATACCCTTTGTCAAAGAATAAAAAAACTGATACACCAATTACTCAGCACATTTCACTATTACCCCGATGATTGACACTGCATAACAGCATCATTCAGTATCTCATCATCATCAGCTTGATGACGCATATTGAATTAATGGGTCCTCAACTGCAATTGATTTTTCATAAAGCACTCCCGGATCCAAATCCAGACATTCATAAGGATCAAAATTACCCTTGACATCCCATGCCAATGTATTGTTCAGAACAGTACAGGTATCTGCAAATATTTTCTTGTCCTTTAATACCCTGAAAACGCCATGCTCAAGAATTTCCGTGGCATCATATAATCTGATTTCACCATGAGCAAAGTACAGATAGATCTTATAATCATCGGTTGGGAGTACCTGAATAATGGTATGCATCATAGTACACCTCATTGTAATGGATTTATTTTTACCAACTTTCCATGAGTTTCTGCAAGATGCCAATTATTTATCAACTCATCTTTATGCAATTCACACCAGGCGAGCACAAGCTTTAATTGTTTAAAAGGTAATGCACCCTTCAATATCGCCGAGTTATTGATATCTACTTCTGCGCGTAATCCATTGTATTCAGCATGAAAATGTGGAGGATTGTGCTCCTGCCAATACATGTATATTTTTATTCCAAAAAACTCACTTATTAACGGCATAAGTACCTCTCTTTGTATTTTCCAAGCCACGCGGTACATGCTCCGGAAACTAAGGAAATATCCACGCCGTTAAAAATAATGATGGGGAAAGCAAGACTTACAGAAAAGGTACGGATAATTCCACCAATAATAAGAAAAATGAGAACTGAAACGGGGAAATGGAGACAACATCAAGCAAGACCGCCCAGAAAAACTTGGAAATAGATCGAACTTATAATAAAATCAGGAAATAAGCCCATTACCAATATGACAACCAACAAAACCCGCATCGCTCTCTTCTGCTCCGGCAGCGGCAGCAATTTTAAGGCGCTTTTTGAGGCAATCAGGAACAAACAACTCCCGGCAGAAATTGTCCTCTGCCTGTCGAACCGCGCCCGGAGCGGAGCAATGGAGTTTGCAGAGCAGAACGGTATTGCAACGGAACATATCACCGAAAAACAGTTCGGATCTTTCGATGAGTTTGCCGAAAAAATGGTGGACCGGCTGAAAGAGCATAAGATTGATATCATTCTCCTGGCGGGCTATATGCGCAAGGTACCGGATGCGGTTGTCGCGGCATTTCCGGAGCGGATGCTCAACATTCATCCTGCTCTTCTGCCAAAATTCGGTGGTGAGGGGATGTATGGCATTCATGTCCATACCGCTGTGCTTGAAGCGGGTGAAACCGAAACGGGAGCGACAGTGCACTTTGTCAATGAGGAGTATGACAAGGGAGAGATTCTGCTTCAGCGAACCGTGCCGGTTTTGCCGGATGATACACCGGAGACTCTTGCCGCACGGGTGCTTGCATGCGAACATGCGCTTTATCCTGATGCCCTGGAAAAGCTGCTTACTTTACAGAGATCATGAGCGCCAACACTCTCACAATCAGCGAAATTTTTCACTCCATTCAGGGAGAGGGCTCCTTTGCTGGCTGGCCCTGCACCTTTATACGGCTTGCGGGCTGCGGCCACGGCTGTGCGGGTTGCGACACCGGCTATGCCGAAAAGAAGGGAGTCGAGCTTGAGAGAGAGGAGATTATGCAGAGAGCACTCACTTTTCAGGCACCCTTTATCGAAATCACCGGAGGGGAACCTCTGCTTCAGCCAGCAGTTTACCCGCTGATGAAGCTGCTCTGTGATCTTGATCAAAAGGTACTGCTTGAAACAGGAGGATTTATCTCTGTCGAAAAGGTTGACAAACGGGTCCATAAAATAATTGATATCAAACCTCCCTCCTCCGGAGTGGCACAACACAACAATCCCGATAACATCCGCCTTGCGCTTGAAGCGGAACCTCCCCACCGCCACACCTTTGAATTCAAAATCGTTATTGCAGGAAAAGAGGATTATGAGTGGGCGACATCGCTTCTGCGTGAACATCGCTTGACTGAATCGTTCACCATCATGATGGGAGTCTCATTCGGTAAACTTGATCCCGCAGAACTCGCTGAATGGATACTCCGCGACCGCCTCCGGGCAAGACTCCAGCTCCAGCTCCACAAATACCTCTGGGATCCCTCCAGAAGAGGAGTATAGTTTGGCTTTACCCCCTCTACTCCTTACCTTTCCTCTCTCAGTTTCCTTTTGCTCATTATCTCTTGTCCATTGTCAACGATCAACTGTCAACTCTCAATCGTCGTTCCGCTCTTCAATGAACGGGAATCGCTTCCTGAGCTGCTCGTGCAACTCTATACCTCCATGGGCGAAAAGGAGTTGCACGCCCTCTTTCAGGAACCGTTTGCGTTTGAAATTATCATGGTTGACGATGGCTCCACCGACGATTCGTCTACCCTGATCGGCAGCATGATTCCCTCAAGACCAGAGCTTCGCCTCATCTCCTTTCAGAGAAACTTCGGAAAAACCGCCGCGCTCTCTGCAGGGTTCATGGCAGCCACGGGCGACTATGTCTGCACCATTGATGCCGACATGCAGGATGACCCCTATGCAATAAAAGAGATGATCAAAAAGCTGCAAGAAGGGTATGATCTGGTCAGCGGATGGAAACAGCATCGGAAGGATCCTCTCTCCAAAACCATTCCTTCAAAGCTCTTCAATGGCATAACCCGTCTTTTTAGCGGCATCACCATTCACGATTTCAACTGTGGCCTGAAGGTGTACCGCAAAGAGGTGACCCGTCGGCTGGAGCTGCATGGCGACATGCACCGATACATTCCAGTACTCGCCCAGTGGATGGGGTTCAGGATTACCGAGCTGCCGGTGAAGCACCACGCCAGAAAATTCGGCACAACCAAATATGGCGCTTCAAGGTTTTTTTCAGGACTGCTCGATTTCCTCTCAGTGCTCTTCATCACGCGATATCTTCGCCGACCGATGCACTTTTTTGGTATGGCTGGCCTCACAAGCTTTCTCTTCGGCTTTCTCATCAGCCTCTATGTCACTCTCGATAAAATTCTGCTCCATAAACCGGTGAGCAACCGCCCGATTCTTTTTCTCGGCATTCTGCTGCTCATTCTTGGTGTCCAGCTTTTTTCGACCGGCCTGCTTGGAGAGATGCTCTCTACATCATCCACAAAAGGCAGCCCTTTTACCGTTCGCGAAACGATGAACCTCACCGACGGACAGGCCCGAAATTTCAATACAACCGATTAACTATAATTCTCTTATGAAACGGGTTGGAGCACATGTCAGTACCGCCGGAGGAGTTGAGAATGCCCCGCTTCATGCCACAGCCATCGGAGCCAGAGCATTTGCCCTCTTTACCAAAAATCAACGGCAATGGAGAGCCCCGAAACTCACAACGGCCTCAATTGACGCATTTCATAAAAATTGCAGCGATGGCTGTTTCAAGCCTGCACACATACTGCCTCACGACAGCTATCTCATCAACCTCGGCAGTCCTGACCCTGAAAAGCTGCAACGTGCACGTGAAGCCTTTATTGAGGAGATGCAGCGAGTTGAGGAGCTTGGACTGCTCATGCTGAACTTTCATCCGGGCAGCCACCTCAAAGAGATTGCTGAAGAAAAATGCCTGCAACTGATTGCTGAGTCAATCAATATCTCGCTCAATACCACAACGGGGGTGACTGCCGTCATTGAAAACACCGCCGGACAGGGCAGCAATCTTGGCAACCAGTTTGAACAACTGGCCTTTCTGATTGAGCGGATTGAAGATAAAACAAGAGTCGGAATCTGTCTCGACACCTGCCACCTCTTCGCCAGTGGTTATGACTTACAAACCACCAAAGCGGCAGAGTTCACCTTCAGTGAATTCAACCGGATTGTAGGACTCCAATACCTGCGAGGAATGCACCTCAACGATGCCATACAACCGCTCGGCAGCCGGGTTGACCGCCATGCAAGCATTGGAAAAGGAAAAATCGGGATGGAGGTCTTCTCATACATCATGCACAACCCAGCCTGTGAAGAGATTCCGCTGATCCTTGAAACTCCCGACTCCGATGCCTGGAGTTCAGAGATCAGCCTGCTCTACTCACTTGAAGGGTAACTGCGGATTACCGTTTCGAAGCAGCCCTGAGATATTTGCTCACTGAAAGTGCGCTGCCAAAAATGCCGAGGCAGAGACCAAGCACAACCGTTGCTGGATAGACAAGCAAGGCGGAAGATTGTACCACCTGATAAAGAGTTGGCTCATAAGTAAAAAGCAGTTGATCAAACAGCAGATAAACTGCTCCGGCTGCGAGCGCTCCAGCCAGCAATCCCTGAATCGCCCCCTCGATAATATAAGGAGCACCTATAAACCAGGCCGTGGCTCCAACCAGACGCATGGTTCTGATCTTCTCCTTCCGCGAATACATGGCAAGCCTTATGGTGTAGCCAATCAGCACAATAGTGGCAACTGAAATCAAAATGCCAATCCCTCCGGTTACCAACGTAAACAACCGTGCGTTCTGCTCAACCTGGCCAAGAAATGACTGATTATACCGAATGTCTACATCTGGAGTGATGGCACGTATCTCCGGAACAATTCGCTCAAGACGTTCTGGACTCGCATAGTCAGGAAGAAACTTCAGCTTGATCGACCTCGGCAGCGGGTTTGAGCCTAAAATCCTGACAATATCCTCTCCAAAGTCATGCGTAAAGGTTCGCGCAGCCTCATCTCTGGTAACATAAACCGCCTCCCGCACCCCCTCAAAACTTTTGAGGTGCGCTGTCATATTCATCGCCTGAGGGTCAGAAATCGATTCGCCGAGAAAAACCTCAAGCTCAACCCTGCTCCGAATCTCCTGGATCACATCCATAAAACTGAGAGATACCGTACTGAAGAGAGCAAGGAGTACAAGAGCAAAAAAACTTATTGTAACAGTAATAGCGGCCGGTAATTTTGCCCGTCCAATACTTGAAAAACCTTCCTTGATAACAAAAGACAAAGACATAACAGCTTATTTTGCATTAATAACAGCTTCCATCCCAAAGAAACGACAAAACCAGTTGGAAAAACAACTTTTTTTTCTTTTAATTAGTCTTCCGGGAACGGGGCTATAGCTCAGTTGGTAGAGCATTTGCATGGCATGCAAAGGGTCAGGAGTTCGAGTCTCCTTAGCTCCACAGATAAAAAAGCACATTGAGGTGATGTGCTTTTTTTATTTCCAGTCTCTGTGCTGCACACCATACTCTTCAAGAACGCTTTCTGCCCACCTTTGCAATCAAAAAAATAAAGCCTACAATAACTGATGCTGCTATACCGGCTGCAACATTGAAAAGGGCGGCAAGCAACACGACCGGCAGGGTAAAAGTCACAACGAGTCCAAGAAAGTTCGAGCTGCCAACAAAGGTCAACGCCGTAAGTGCGGTAAAGAAAAAACTGGTTGCAAGACTTCCTGCAAACGAGATAAAGATCTTCTCCCCCTTACCTTCCGAAATATTCTGCCACCTCTGGATCTGTTTTGTGTTTCCAGGGTCAATCGCTCCCCTGACGGCCATGGCAACAAGCGCAAAGAGAATCAGCACCACAACCTGAATGCCATACACACTCCACAGCTCACTCTCTGAAGGGTGAAAACTACCCTCTCCCAGCCTGACCGAGGAGAGTTGCAACATAAAAATTGATGTCCAGTAAAAAACCGTTCCCCAAAGAAGCGTTACCAATACCCATATCGCCACACCAGGCGGTTTCGGAGTTTTTGCCATGTTGTACTCTCTGACATTAATATTTTTTAAATGCTTACATTGGCAATATAAAAAAATAGCAGTCAGAGCAGAATGCACCCGAGCACTGGCACCAGGAAGAGCAGTAACAAAACATTTTTACACACGTCATGTTAGCAAAGCGAATCATCCCCTGTCTCGATGTACGAGACGGAAGAGTTGTAAAAGGAATAAACTTTGAGGGGTTGAGGGATGCTGGTTCCATCCTCGAACAGGCGAGATTTTATAATAATGAACTGGCTGACGAACTTGTTTTTCTCGATATTTCAGCTTCACTTGAATCCCGCAAAACAACGCTTGAGGAGGTGCTGAAGGTCTCTGGCGAAGTCTTTATCCCCCTCACGGTGGGGGGCGGCATCAGCTCTGTGGAACGTGCAAAAGAGGTTTTTTTGCACGGCGCTGACAAGGTTTCTGTAAATACTGCCGCCGTCAATGACCCCTCTCTGATTACCCGCATTGCCGAAAAATATGGTTCACAGGCTGTTGTGGTTGCCATTGACATCAAGAAAATAGGAAACGACTACATGGTACATACCCATTCCGGAAAAAAAGCAACCCCCTATGAAGCACTTGAATGGGCCCAGAAAGTGCAGGAACTTGGCGCTGGAGAAATTCTTCTGACCAGTATGGATCGTGACGGCACAAAAGAGGGATACGATAACGAGATTCTGCGCCGAGTCTCAACATCTGTACATATTCCTGTGATTGCATCCGGCGGCGCAGGTAGTCTGGAACACCTCTATGAAGGTTTTACCAAAGGTTGCGCTGACGCTGCACTCGCAGCCTCAATCTTTCACTTCCGGCAACACTCAATCCTGGAAGCAAAAGAGTACCTCAGAGAAAGAGATATCCCTGTACGATTTTGAGTGCCCCTCACCAACCATAGCGCACCATCACTCCTGCTCCTTCATCAGGGAATAACGAATATCCGCCAGCTCTTTGAGCCGTTCTTCACTCGCCGCAGGATAGGACAAGCCAAGCTCGCTCAACGAGTGAACAATAATCTGTGACACAATTAATCTGGCATTCTGTTTGTCATCTGCCGGAACGATATACCACGGCGCATGTTTGGTACTTGTAGCAATGAAACAGGCCTCATAAGCCTGCATATAGTGCTTCCAGTATTGCCTCTCCTCAATATCACTGGCACTGAATTTCCAATTTTTCTCCGGTGCATCAATGCGAGCCA
The DNA here is from genome assembly GCA_903915955.1 of uncultured Chlorobiaceae bacterium. Taxonomy (GTDB): domain Bacteria; phylum Bacteroidota; class Chlorobiia; order Chlorobiales; family Chlorobiaceae; genus Chlorobium. Next base: position 7,288 of record CAIWUU010000079.1, read on the forward strand.
GAAATCGTTTCCGTTGTTCTTCTCTTGAGAGATGAAGAAAAAATTTAATAATCCTGGTTCCATTACGGTGAAGGTGGCTTTCCATATTAACAATCGACTGATAACGCTCTTCCCATACTTTTTTCCCGTTAATCAATCGATCCGGCACACCCTGCATTGCAAGTATTTCCGGATGTACGCGAACAATAAGCACCTCCTCGTAATAGGAGCGGTTAAAGATACCGATACGGCCACGCTCCGGAAGACAACGGTTGCTCCTCCAGAGAAAATCGTGATCAAGCTCTTCCGCAGATGGATGCTTGAAACTGAAGACCTGACACCCCTGAGGATTGATGCCGGACATCACATGCCGGATAATGCCATCCTTGCCAGCAGCATCCATTGCCTGAAAAATCAGCAAGAGAGAATAACGGTTATCAGCATAGTGAACCTGCTGCAATTTACTTAACTGCTCCACATGGTCAGAGAGCATCTCCTTGTACTCTTGTTTGGAGCTGTACACCGGATCAACAAGTGTCGGACATTCGTCAAGATTTACCGACTCTCCTTCACGAATCCGCAGAGCATCATGGTCAAAGCGCATTGGTCATCATGTTGCATAAGTGAGGTTAATCACTCATTATTTTAAGTAAATTTTAAGCTTCATCTCAGGCTGCTTTAAGAATCTCCATGCTACATTGGAAGCAGTATAAAACGAATAACGACACCGAAAAATACTTAAATTCGAAAATATCGAGATATTATGAGCACTTCAATCAAATCGTGGGCAACCCCTCTTGCGGTAGGGGCATTTACTATTTCCGCAGTCACCGGCCTCCTGATTTTTTTTGATATTGAAATCGGCCTGGTTGAACCAACACATAAATGGCTGAGCTGGTTTCTTGTCTGCGGTGTCGCTCTCCACGTCATCTCTAACTGGAAACAATTTACCTCCTATTTTTCAAAAAAGCCTGCTATCGGAATTATCGGAGCAGCGCTCATCGTCACTATTGCTGCCGTACTGCCAATATTCGGTGAAGAAGAGGAAAAAGAGAATCCGGCAAAGATGGCGGCATACGCTCTTGCATCATCCTCAATTGAGACTGTTGCCCTGGTTGTGAAAACCACACCGATGGCTCTGGTTGAACAACTCGGAAAAAAGGGAATTGTTGTCAATGATCCAGCAGCAACTGTTGAACAGATCGCAAAAAGCAATGGAAAAGAGGCAAAAGAGGTTCTTGGTGACATTTTGGCCAGCACCAAGGGTACAGCAAAAAATGATGATAAAGATTAACGTTTAACACGCAAGCGTATGAGACTTCTCATTATTGAAGATGAGCCAGGAATAGCCGGATTTCTGAAGGATGGACTTGAAGAAGAGTACTTTGCTGTGGACCTCGCTTATGACGGCAAAAGCGGACTGGATATGGCTCTGACCAACGACTATGATCTGCTTATCGTTGACTGGATGATTCCCGCCTTGAGCGGTATTGAGGTTTGCCGGCAGGTGCGCAAAGCCGGCAGCCTGGTACCAATTCTCTTTCTCACGGCAAAAGATACCCTTGAAGATGTCGTCTTCGGCCTGGATGCCGGAGCGAATGATTACATAAAAAAGCCCTTTGAGTTTGAAGAGTTGCTGGCACGGATCAGAGTACAGCTCAGAGCGAAAAACAAGGCTGATGATTCATTAAGCGCCGGAAGCCTCAACATCAATCCGGCCACCCATCAGGTGTTCGCCGGTTCATGCGAAATAACCCTGACTCCAAAAGAGTTTGCCCTGCTGGAGTACCTGATTCGGAACAAAGACAGGGTATGTACCAGAAGCCGCATCATTGAACATGTCTGGGACATCCATTTTGACTCAGACACCTCGGTGATTGATGTCTATATCACCTTCTTGCGCAGGAAACTTGAAGCTGCCGGTTGCGGAAACCTTATCCAGACAATCCGGGGTGTTGGCTATATTGTCCGTGAACCCGGAATGTTATGAAAAAATCTCCTTTTAAAGGGCCGTCGGTGATGAGTTTGCGAAACCGGATAGCATTCTACTACACCATAGCCACAGCCTTTTTAATTGCCATAGTCTTTACAACCATCTTCTTTATGGTTGAGAAAATCGTCTACAAACAATTCGACGATCAATTAAAAAAAGAGATTTCAGAAATTTTTGCCGACTCAAATATATCCCCGAATAATTTTCAGGGATTTGATGACTTCAAGAATAATATTGATGCTGAGGAAGGAGGTAATGATAACGACCATGAAAGAAAACACAAGAATAACAAGCTGAAGGTTGATACCGAGTTTATCCAGCTTGTTAACACTAGCGGCGAGGTTATCAATAAATCTGCCAGCCTCTCATGGTGTATACTTGCATTTAATCCAAACCAGTCGGGAGCTTCCTACTTCAACAGCAACTTTGGAGGTTCAATGGTGCGGCAGGCTCAGGTGCCTCTTACCAATCAACAGGGTGTAACAGAGGGATATCTCATTATTGCCGTTCCCCTGAAAAATGCACTCATCGTTCTGCATGACCTGCGCGACATTTTTCTCTTTTCATTTCCCGTTATACTTCTTCCGCTTTTTCTCCTCACACGCTCAATTGCCATCAAAAGTATCAGACCGATAGAAAAGGTTATTGCTACGGCTGAAAAAATGTCGCAAAGCAATCTTGACCAACGCATTCCCCTCCCTTTTCATCACGATGAATTATATCGATTGGCGGCAACCATCAATGCCCTTTTTGACCGTATGCAGGATGCGTTTCAACGTGAAAAACACTTTACCGCAGATGCTTCGCACGAGTTGAAAACTCCACTTGCGGTGGTCAAGGGGACTCTGGAAGTGCTGATCCGCAAACCACGGGAACGAGAACATTACGAAACAAGAATTCAGTTCTGCCTCAAAGAGCTGAACCGGATGGCCGGTCTGATTGATCAGTTGCTGATGCTTGCCCGATACGAGAGTAACAAGATGACACCACACATTATGGTAACAGCTCTCTCTCCTCTTGTTGAAAATGTGGTAGAGCGCATGATTCCGACAGCAAGGACAAAAGGCATTGCAATCACCGTCGATCGGGCAGACAACGCACACATTGCTGCCGACCCAGGAATGCTTGACATGATCCTCGAAAATATTATATCGAACGCCATCAAATACTCTTCATCCGGCTCCTCAATAGCAATAGAGGTTAAACAAAACGCAGACAACGTTATCTGCAGCATCAGCGATCAGGGAATCGGCATCCCTGAAGAGATGCTGAATGCCATTTTTGAACGGTTTTATCGAGTCGATGAGTCAAGAAGCTCGAGTACCGGAGGGCTTGGGCTCGGGCTCTCTATTGTAAAAAAACTTGCCGATCTGCAGCAGATAAAAGTAACAGTAACAAGCGCGACAAACAGGGGAACAACATTTACCCTCACCTGCCCAGCAGCTCATAACATCTGCTAAGTCACCCTCTTCGCACTACAACATCACCCAGTAGTGCTCACCATTATGCTCAACACGACTGAAGCGACCAGTTGCGAACAATGTCTGCATGATATCATCCACCGTCGTGCTCTCTGCGGCAAAACGGTCAGCAATAGCCTTCTGCAACTCTCGCTGCTGCACAGGATGGCGGGAGACAATGGCGGTAATAGCCTCAAGCAGGTCGGGAGCACTGCGAAGATCCATATTGCCTTTAAGCGGGTTGACAACCATTGCAACCTCCGACAGGATAGCTATAGCCTGTTCAAGACGCTCATCTGATGGAAGCCTGATCTCCTGTTCCGGAGCGGGCCTGGTTGGCAGTACAAGATGCACCATATCTGGATTGATCTGCCGAAGCACTCTTGCGAGATCATGAAGAGCTTCGTCAGTATCATTAATACCGCCAAGCAACATCACCTCAATCCAGAGCCTCCCTTGATACTCATGGCGAAAAGCCACAAGCCCGTCAACATGCTGCTGAAACGTCAATCCCGAGGCTGGCCGATCAATCTTGTTATGGAGCGCCTCCGACCCGGCATTAAGCGACGGGAGCACGGCATCTGCCTGAAGCAGCTCCTCACGAACTTCAGGAAGATAAAGCAGCGACCCGTTGGTAATAACGGCAACTGGAACAGTGGTGATCTTTTTCACTTCAGCGATAAGCCAGCCAATTCCCTTGTAAAGCATGGTTTCACCGGAACCGACAAAGGTGATCCAGTCGAGATTCCTGTTGACCTTCAATGCCTGACGAATCTCCTCCAGAATATCTTCACGGGGGAAAAACTCCTGCCGCTCGGTAACAAAGCTCCTTGTCTTGCCCAACTGGCAGTAGAGACAGTTCCATGTGCAACTTTTGGCAGGAAGCAGGTCGACTCCGAGCGATTGGCCGAGCCGTTTTGAGGATATCGGACCAAAAACATATTTCATAACATCACTCATTATGGGCAAGAGCAAGCTCCGCCATTTTTGCCTCACTTTCAGCCTCAAAGGCTTCCTTTGAAATGTGCGAAATCATGAGGCTTGCAATGGTAAATGCCAAAATTTCCATCACAAAAATTGCCACATAAGCCCAGACGTACTCTCCTGTAAAGTAATAGACCAGATCAATAATAACACCTGCACCAAGATGGCCAATAAAAATGGCAAGGCTCTGCGCCGTACCCCAGAGGCCAATATAAACACCACTGCGCCCCGCCGTCATCGACATCATCATGGAGATATTGGCCACACTTGATGCGCCAAGGCCGATTCCTGTCACCACCAGAGCAATGCGCAGGAACTCAACATCACGGATAAAAGCAGCCACAATCAACAAAGCAAAACCGAGGATGCAGAAAATATTCCCAATGAGCGCGCCACGTTTCTGGCCTATCCGGCTGAGCAAAAAACCGGTAATGAGCATGAAAATAAGCTGGGTGCCACCCATGGTCGGCCTGAACAGTTTTGTAGTTGTGCCAACCGACATACCAAAAACATGGGCACCAAAAGGATCCATCACAATTTCATTGGCAAAGAGCGCAAAAATCGAAATGAAAATATATGAAGCAAACAACAGGGTTTTCGGCGATGAAGAGAGAAGCTGGATTGATTGCGAAAATGAGAGGGAGTGCTTGCTCTTCCCCTCTTTAACTTCAGCATTGCGCTGCTCAACGCCAACCACGGAAACAAGGCCGATACCAAGCGCCGCAAGACCTCCGATTTCAGCCACCGTTATCAGGCGCTCAGGGGTAAAGACATCAAGAAAAGAGCCAACAATACGGGTGGAGACAATGGTGGTGAGCACCATCAGCGTCCAGCTCGCACCGGTCACCTTGCCAATATTTTCCTCTCCAACCGTATCGGCCAGCAAGGCATAATAGGCGGTTGTGGCAACCTGAAGACCAAAGCCGAAAACAAGAAAAATAATCGAAAGCTTCAGAAGCCCGATATCCCTCATCATGGCAGGAAGCATCTCGGAAAAGGTAATACCTCCAACCCTCACCTCATAAGCTGCGCCCGGAGCCAGCATGAAAGAGAAGACACAGCAGAGAAGACCAAGCAGAATGTAAGGAGTGCGCTTCAGACCGAAAATCTGCGACCGATCCGAAAGGTTGCCCACCCAGACCTTGACACCGAAAATAGCCAGCAACTCTTTGAGACTGATCAAACCAAAAACAATGGTCGCAGAGATGCGAAGCTCGGTGGTCATGACCCGGTTGAGGGTATCGAGCAGAAAGCCGAGCATGATACCGAAACCCGTCTGGAAAAGGGAGAGGCGGATCAGGTTGATTCTCTTCATAACAGCAATAATATGGTTAGTCCCGGTCTACATCTTTGTATGCTACACAACGTGGCGGGAAATATAACAAAAAAGCAATGATCAATCCCGGAGGTTATCCTCCCCTCCACCTGAAATCATTGCCGCCAGACCTGTCATTCTCTGCGAAGAGCGCTTGTTGCCGACAGCGGTAGAGAGTGCTTTTGGGTCGCCGATAATCATCACCAGTTTTTTTGCCCTTGTCACCGCAGTGTAAACGAGGTTCCGCTCAAGCATTGAAAAGTGCTGCATGGAGAGCGGTATCACCACTGCCGGATACTCCGACCCCTGACTTTTATGAATGGTAATGGCATAGGCCAGCGCAATCTCTTCCAGCTCGCCGAACTCATAGAGCACCTCTCGGCCATCATAAAGCACACTGATGGTATTCTCCTCCTCGTCAACAACGGCAATACGCCCGATATCTCCGTTGAAGACCTCCTTGTCGTAATTATTGACCATTTGAATCACCTTGTCCCCTTCAGCATAGGTGGTTTCATAACGGACAATTTTACGACTGGGATGCGGGTTCAGCCGCTCCTGCAGGAGGGTGTTCAGGGCCCTGGTTCCAAGCGGCCCTTTGTTCATAGGAGTAAGCACCTGAATATCGCGGTGAGGATCCATATTGAAGCGATCAGGAATACGTTCAGCGACCACCAGCAGAAGCCTCCGCTGAATATCTGCCGTGCTTTCGGATGGAACCACGTAAAAGTCGGAGAGTTCCGCACCTTCACCCGAAGGATAAGAGGGAAGAGAGAACTCACCCCGGTTGATACGGTGCGCATTGACAATAATCATTGAACTTTCAGCCTGCCGGAAAATTTCGGTCAGGCGAACCACCGCAAGAACTCCGGAATTGATCATGTCGGCCAGCACAAAACCCGGGCCAACCGGAGGAAGCTGATCAACATCTCCAGCAAAGATAAGCACTGCGCGGCTGGAGATCGCTGCCAGCAGACGATTCATCAGCACCACATCAATCATGGAGGCCTCATCAACAATAACAAGATCAGCTTCAAGCGGGCAGGAGCTGCCGCGCCTGAAGTCGCGGAGAAAGGGGTCAAACTCAAGCAGACGGTGGATGGTTTTCGCCTCCATGCCGGTCGCCTCCGAAAGCCTCTTGGCCGCCCTCCCGGTGGGGGCACAAAGAAGCACTTTCAGCTCCTCCCTCTCAAGAATGTTCAGAATGGTGTTGATAATGGTCGTCTTACCCACGCCAGGCCCGCCGGTAATAACCATAAACTTGCTCGACAGCGCAAGCGCCACTGCGCTGCGCTGCGACTCCGACAACTCAATGGCGGATTGCTTTTCCGCCTCAGGAATTACCTTTGCCGGATCAAGATTTTTCCATGGAAGTACCCCCTGCATGATACGGCGGATACTCGTCGCAACCCCCGTCTCGGCACGAAAGAGCGAGACAAGATAGTAGCTTTTTTCGCCCTCAACCTCAACCGCAATAACAGTACCAATGGAGAGTTCCTGCAGGAGCGCCTCTACAAGAACCCTCTCGGGAATAGTCAACAGCCTCCTGCAGGCAGCAAGCAAGATCGGCTCAGGAACACGGCAATGCCCCTCAAGTGAAAGCTCTTGAAGCGTATACCCGATACCCGCACGAGCCCGCAATGGCGAATCCATGGGTATGCCGATATTTCGGGCAATCTGGTCGGCACTCTTGAAGCCGATGCCCGGTATATCGTGAATAAGCCGATAGGGATTGGCGCTCACCACCGCCACAGCCTCATCACCATAAGCACGATAAATCCGCACCATCCGCGCCGTACTCACCCCATGCGACTGCAGAAAAAGCATGATTTTTTTGACCGCCTTCTGCTCCGCCCACCCTGCAATAATTTGCTGCAACCGTTTTTTGCCAATACCGGGAAGCTCCCGCAGCTTTTCAGGATAATCCTCAATAACCGTAAAAACCTCCATCCCGTAAGCCAGCACAAGCACTTTTGCCAGATGAGGACCAACACCCTTTACCATGCCGGAGGAGAGATATCTCGCGATTCCCTCAAGCGTATCGGGCGGAATAACCCCGATATGGCGCGCCTTGAACTGAATACCCCAGTTCTTGTCGTTATGCCAGCAGCCAACCGCTTCAATATGCTGACCAATGGTGACGGCGGCAACACACCCTACAACCGTCAACGAATCCCGCTCCCCTTTTCTGAGTAGACGGAGCACTGAAAAGCCCGAAGATTCGCTGAAAAAGCTCACCTTATCAACGACACCGGTAATGCGTTCCTCTCCGGGAGCAACAGATATGCTCTGATCCATGAAATGCGCGGGGTTACATGATAATTTCCAGGCTCTATGGTGAGAGGTTACCAAGTTAATCAGAGACAAACAAGCCTCTGTTCCTGATAATCATCCTATGAACCATGTATTAGCTCAAATGGTGTTCAATCTGTACAAATCAAGCAATGAAAAGATAAGGTTATATACTTCTCCACTGGCGAGAAAAGGAATTTCGACATACGTTTGTATATTACCTATTGAATTGGTAGTACGTGATGGATAAGCTGTTTTCACTACTTGAAACAAAGCAATAGCGCACCTTTCCTGAGAGTAAAAACTAAAAATATAGGGCTGATAAATCAAATAATTTAAAGAGCAATGAAAGCAGTATTAGTTATCGCATTAACTCTTTTTCCTTTAACAACATACGCAAATGTTGACAATAAAGGAACAGACCAACAGCTCTCAGAATTAATGAAAAGCACAAAAGAGGTCGTTGACCCTATGCCAGTAAAACTTAAGGCCCTTCTTACGGATGAAATAACAAATAATGGGCCGGTAAAAGCTATAGAGATGTGCCGTGTCAAAGCTCCGACAATGGCAAAGGCTCTCAGTGAAAAAACAGGTTGGAGTATCAAAAGAGTCAGCATAAAGAACAGAAACCCAGAGGGAAAAACGGACAAATGGGAAGAAAAAACAATGACCGGCTTTGAGCGACAGTTGGCAGGTAACATCGATGCCGTAATGGAACAAGGTGAGATTGTTACTATAAAAAACAAGCAATATTTCAGGTATGCCAAAGGTTTAAAAACAACCAAAGAGTGCTCAATGTGTCATGGCAAAGATGAAAACATTACAACAGAACTCAAAGAGAAGCTGAAAGAGATATACCCTGATGACTTGGCAAAAGGGTATGACGTAAACCAAGTCAGGGGAATTATCTCAGTGATAAGACCAATCAATTAAATTGACCAATAATCCTCTTCGTTTCCCCTTACACTCGCAATATGCCTAAATGATGCGAACTATTGGTGAGGGGAACAACACTTGCTTTTCCAGCGAACTTTAGAACATCTTCACATTTCACACGGCGGAGGAATAACCGTGCTTACGGCTGACTCCCGCCAGAAAACAGCTTGAGACCAATAACCCCCGCCAGAATCAGCAAAAGGCAGAGAATCCGCGCAAGATCACGTGGTTCATCAAACAAAATCATACCAAAGATGGCTACCCCGGTAGCGCCAATACCTGTCCAGACAGCATAAGCTGTACCGACCGGAATGGTTTTCATCGCCAGTGAGAGAAGCCAGAAGCTGGAAACCATAGCAACAGCAGTCAACATTGAAGGTACCGGCCGTGTAAAGCCTTCGGTGTATTTTATGCCTACCGCCCAACCGCACTCCAGACAACCGGCAATAATCAGATAAATCCATGAGATGGACATCGCCATTAAATTTTAACCCAGCGGTGAAGTTTGTGGGATTTTCTGCCCGCCTGCAGGACTTTCTGAATCATAAGCCCGTCGGAAAAACCTGCGGCATCATGCAGGGTTCTCTCCTTGTTTTTGAGAGCTTTGACAATCCGGAGGGCCAGAAAGGCAAAACCAACAGCAAAAATACCATGCACGGCAAGTGATGACTGTCTGATTTTTTCCTGTAAAACCAGTTCATCCCATGCAAGCATCGGTTCAACCAGCTTCCAGCGGGGTGCATCAATGAGGCTGCGCCCTCCTTTAGCGTTGTCGTTGTCAATTTCCCAAAGCCTTCCTGCGCCATCCAGCCTGATGGTTTTGAGGCTGCCGACCACCTCATAGGAAAACCAGGTGTAGGCACCAACGGTGGTCACATGCATCAAAGAGGAGCTGCCAAGGGCAACGGATGAGGGCCCAAACTTCATCATCATGGCAAAATGGTCATCGGAGGTAACGGCCCGAGGCTGCCCGGATGCATCTGGGCGCAGGGGAATACTGATTCCGAGGTTACACGAAACCTCCGAAATTTCACCAACCAGGAACCGGTTCATATCAACAAGATGGGAGCCAATTGCTCCAAGGGCCCCACCACCTTTTTCAGCATCGCACCACCATGACCAGGGCATATCAGGCCGGTTTCGGCTGGCAAGATTGACCACCGCACGCACTTCATACACTTTGCCTATCTCACCACCATCTATCATCTGTTTCATGCAGCGTACTCCAGGATGAAACCGAAGCTGATGGTCAATAAGGGCAAAACCCGGAGCCGTGGAGGCAACATCAACCATAGAGGTGGCATCTGCAACATTGAGCGCAAAGGGTTTTTCACAAAGCACACTTTTACCGCTTTCAAGAACGGCATTCACCATCTCCGTGTGCAAATAGGTCGGTGTGGTGACACAAACAAGGTCGAGGTCGCACTGCAAGAGGTCACGCCAGTCGGCAAAACCCTGGCTGATATCAAACATCTTCATGAACTTCTGACGATGTTGCTCAGTGGGACTTGCCACGGCTGAAAGCTCAACATGTTCCATCAGTGAAAAGGCTGGTGCCTGTGCAACCTTTGCCCAGCCACTGCCGATAAAGCCTATTTTTATCTTTTTTGTCATAGAGTGAACATAAAAAAAGGGCGACCAACAGATCACCCTTTATACGTTGAAAAGTCCCTGTCAGATGCTCGATTGCGCCTTTGCGAGGCGGGCTTTTTCAATATAGGTCTTCTGAATATCACGCGACACATTGTAGGCCTTTGAGAGGCTGTCGGAGCTCCAGAGCCTTGCATCAAAGGCCATACAGATATTTCTGAGAAACGGAATGCCGACCTCGGTAACGCGAACACTTTTGTTGCCCAGAACAACCAGTCCATCATTCTCCATATCTTCCAGACGGTAGAGTGCGATATCAAGCTCTTCAGTATAGAGCTTGGGATCTGCCCATGAGGTCTCCTGTTTGCACATCAGGTTAAGAATGTGACGACGAAGCACAAGATCTTCGTCAGTAAGGAGATGGCCGCGATGCAGCGGGAAGCGACCCTCGTTAACAACCTTGATATAGTCAATATCGTCGCGTTCGTTCTGGGCAAAAGCATACCAGGTATCACTGATAGAGGATGAGCCGAGAGCAAGCATCATCTGGGTAGTGTTTTCCGTATAGCCCATAAAGTTACGATGCAGTGTACCGTTTTTCGCTGCAATATAGAGAGCATCGCCTTCGATGGCAAAATGATCCATACCAATCTCATGGTAACCGATGGATTCAAGCATCGCGCTGCCTTTATCATATAGCTCCTGTTTGACATCGCCAACCGGCAGGTCCTCTTCCTTGAACTTTCTTTGTCCTTCGTACATGTGCGGGTTGTGGCCGTAGGCATAAAAAGCGAGGCGATCAGGCTTCAGCTCCATAACCTTCTGAATGGTATCGGTAATGGTGGCCATCGTCTGCTTTGGCAAACCATAGACAAGGTCAAAATTGATTGAGGTAAAGCCGATTTCACGGGCCAAGTCGATCTTCTCCTTGACCAGTTCGAATGACTGGAGACGATTGATCTCCTGCTGTACAACCGGATCAAAATCCTGTATACCAAAACTCATCCGGCGGAAGCCGACGCTGTAGAGCGCCTCAAGGTGCTCCTTTGATGTTGACTTTGGATTGGTCTCAAAGCTGAACATGTAGTTGTCCATCTTATTGACATTCTTGCAGATACCGTCAATAAGCCTGATAAGGTTTTCAGGGCTGAAAAAGGTTGGTGTACCACCGCCGATATGCAGCTCCTTCACATTGAGCCTGCCGGGAAAAACATCGGTGTACATCTGCCACTCTTTGAGCAATGCCTCAAGATAGGGAGTTTCGTAGGAGTGATCCTGAGTACGATGAGCGTTACAACCGCAGAAATAACAGTGGTTCTCACAGTAGGGAATATGAATGTACAGGCTGATTCCGGTGGTCTCGTTACTGTCGTTGAAACCTTTGACCATTGCCTCTTTCCACTGCTCCTGGGTAACACCATCGGTGCTCCATGAAGGAATAGTCGGATAACTGGTATAACGGGGGCCGGGATTGCTGTACTTTACTGCGAGATTGGTTGCCATTGTTATCTTTCCTCAACAAGGATTATTTTTTTAAATTGGTTCTCGTGAAAATACATAAAACTCGGCAATTTCATAAATCATTAGCCAACACCCTGCGTTAACTCATTGTTTCCAGAGTGTCACGCCCTGTGCTGACAATATCTCGCCCCGGTGGGGCTTGTCAAGAAGCACAATTCACAACAAATTGACCTCCATGCAGGATTTATCAAACACCATAATCGAGAGTGGTGACAATCGCCACCGAAATTTTGCAACCTGAAGACAATTAATTTTCAAGCTGTTCACAAACAATTAATCAGAAAGTGCCCTTATATGAAGCAGAAAAAAGATAATAACAGACCAGTAGTCGGCATCCTGATGGGTTCTGACTCTGATTTTGACATCATGAAAGAGGCATCAGAACTCCTTGATGAATTTAACCTCGTCTCTGAAATATCAGTTATTTCAGCACACCGCACTCCGCAAGACCTTGAACAGTATGCCTCTTCAGCCATTGAACGCGGCCTGAAGGTAATTATTGCCGGAGCAGGCGGAGCAGCGCATCTTCCCGGTGTTACCGCTGCCATGACCGTGCTACCGGTTATCGGGGTGCCAATTTTCAGCAAAAAACTGAACGGACAGGACTCGCTCTACTCTATCGTACAGATGCCAGCAGGTATTCCGGTAGCCACCGTCGGAATCGACAATGCCCGCAACGCAGCGCTGCTTGCTGTGCAGATTCTTGCCCTTTCGGATGAAGCGCTCATGGCAGCCCTGCTTGAATTCCGCCTAAAACTTGCCGAAGCGTCCCGCCAGAAAACCGGAAAAATCCGTGAAAAGCTCCATGCAAAAAGCTGAATTCTGGATAGAGAGTCTCCGCCTTGTGCCGCATCCTGAAGGCGGCTTCTACCGTGAAATTTGGCGGAGTGTCGGGTCGTACCCCTTTGATGAGAACAGCAATTTCAAAGGGGCTCGCTCCTGGGCAACCTCAATCTACTACCTGCTCAGAGGCAACGACTGCTCAAAACTGCACAGGATTCATTCAGATGAACTCTGGTTTTACCATGCTGGCACACCCCTGACGGTGCATATTTTTCCTGAAACTGGCGAACCCACCAATTTTACCCTTGGACTGGAGCCCGACAAGGGGCAGGTGCTACAGGAAACCGCCCCTGCTGAAAGCTGGTTCGGCGCCTGTTGCGAAGAACCGAAGCCTGAGAGCTATACCCTCGTGAGCTGTGTTGTCGCACCAGGTTTTGACTTCAGAGACTTCACTTTTGCCAACAAAAATAAATTATTGAACAAGTTTCCAAAACATGCAAAAATTATCGAACACCTCACCTGATGCACACACTAAATCATGGAGAAGTTCGGATAATTCCCTCTTTTTTATACTTTAGTCCACATACTGCCGAAATCGGCGTAAAAATAATTCAAGTAGTATAAAATAAAAGGTAGCACTGGAGATGAAAAAGAGGATTGTAATTGTTGGCGGTGGATTCGCAGGACTTAATGCCGCCAGAATTCTCGGCAATAAACCTGATATTGAGATTATTCTCATTGACAGGAAAAACTACCACCTCTTTCAGCCATTGCTCTATCAGGTTGCGATGGCTGCGCTTGGTGAAGGTGATATTGCGGCTCCACTGCGGAATATGCTGGCAAACTATAGCAATATTACGGTCTTCAAGGGGATGGCTGATCGAGTTGATGTTGAGAATAAAACAGTTATCACTGATTTCGACAACATCCCCTACGACTACCTTATTCTGGCTTGCGGCGTTCAGCATCACTATTTTGGTCACAATGAATGGGAGGAGTTTGCTCCCGGCCTGAAAACTCTTGCCCAGGCAAAAGAGATTCGCCGAAGAGTCATGGAGGCTTATGAGCGCGCTGAACGGACAACAGATTTTGTTGAGCGGAAAAAGCTGCTCACCTTTGTCATTGTCGGTGGCGGCCCGACCGGCGTGGAATTGGCCGGATCAATCGGAGAAATGAGTCGCTATACACTCTCAAAATTTTATCGACACATTGACCCGAAGCTGACCCGCATCTTTATCGTTGAAGCAGCTCCACGCATCCTCGGCTCTTTTTGTCCAGATCTTGCGAGCAAAGCGACACGATCACTTGAGAAGCTTGGGGTACAGGTCTGGACAAGCAGCATGGTCAGCGACGTGGATGCTGACGGGGTACAAATCGGCAATGAGCGCATTGAGGCCGCAACAGTGCTGTGGGCTGCCGGGATTACGGCCGTCGGGATTGGTAAAACCATGGCTGGAGTCGAAACTGACCAGATCGGACGAATCATTGTCAGCGAAGATCTCAGCATTCCTGGCCATCCCGAAATATTTATAGGCGGCGACCTTGCTCACTTTCTTTCGGACAACGGCAAACCTTTGCCCGGGCTTGCTCCCGTAGCTTTGCAGCAAGGAAGAGCCATTGGAAAAAATATTCTGCTTGATCTCAAATCGAAAGCAAGAAAAGTGTTCAAGTATCGGGATAAAGGCCAGATGGCCACCATCGGCAAAAACAAGGCAATCGTTGAGTTTGGCAACATAAAATTTGACGGTATTTTTGCCTGGTTTACCTGGTTGCTGGTACATATCTATTTTCTGACAAGCTTCCGTCATCGGGTTTTTGTGCTGATGCAATGGGGATGGTCATATTTCACCTTCAGTTATGGGGCGAGACTGATTGTCAACCGGGAGTGGAGATTCTATTCCGATAAAAAATGTTAAAAAAAAGCTCCGCATCACTGCTTACCGGCTTGTTACCCGGCCTGATGTTTGTCGGCATAGCGCTGTATCTTCTTTTTTCCCCTAATACAGCCCCGGCCGCAGCAAGGGATGATCTCAGGCAGTATGCCATGCTGACTGGTGCTTATGGGATATGGCGGGTTGTTCGCTTCTCAATGGCGCTGCGAGAGTCACAATCATTATAACTCAATAATATTTAACGATTAGAGCATACCATGACACCACTACCCGTCACCATGGAGAGTGAACAGCAACTTTTTTTTCATAACTACGCACGGCTTCCTCTTGCCATCACGCATGGCGAAGGGGTCTGGCTCGTCAGTGATGACGGCACCCGTTATCTCGACATGATTGCGGGCATTGGCGTCAATGCGCTCGGCTATGGCGACAAGCGGCTTGTCGATGCCATAAGCGCACAGGCGACAAAACTGATCCACGCATCCAACCTCTTCATGATGCAGCCACAGTTTGAGCTGGCTGAAAAGCTGCTTGAGCTCTCCGGGCTCTCCAAAGTATTCTTTGCCAACAGCGGAACAGAAGCCATAGAAGCCGCCATCAAAATGGCAAGAAAATGGGCTGCACAGTTTGGCAATCCCGATAAAAAAGAGGTGGTTTCACTGAGCAATTGCTTTCATGGCAGAACCTATGGCGCCATGTCGCTAACGGCAAAACCGCAATATGTTAACGGCTTTGAGCCGCTCCTGGCGGGAACCGGCATGATAAACTTCAATGATATCAACGATCTTGAAGAGAAGGTCTCTAACAACACTGCCGCTGTGTTTATTGAAGTGGTACAGGGCGAGGGTGGCATTCACCGGATTTCACAACCGTTTATTGACCGGTTAAAAGAGCTTCGTGAACAATATAATTTTTTGATCGTTGCTGATGACATTCAGGCTGGTTGCGGAAGAACCGGAACATTTTTCAGCTATTCGCAGGTAAATGCCGATCCCGATCTGGTCTGCCTTGCCAAACCGCTTGGAGGGGGGCTCCCCTTGTCAGCCGTTATCGGCAGTGACAAAGTTGCTGATGTTCTGAGCTATGGCAACCACGGCACCACCTTTGGCGGCAACCCTGTGGCGTGTGCGGCAGGGCTTGCCATGATTGATGCCATCCACAAAGACAACCTGATGGAAAATGCAGAAACAGTTGGCAACTACATCAATGACGAGATGCAGAAACTGGCAGCAAAACATCCGCAAATTATCGACATCCGTCAGTATGGGCTGATGATTGGCATTACGGTCAACAAAGAGGCCAAGTATTATGCAGGCAAAGCGCTGCAGAGGCATGTTCTTATCAATGCCACCAGTATTAACGTTATCCGGCTTCTTCCTCCACTGACCATCAGCCGGGAAGAGGCTCAACACTGTATCACAACACTTGATGAAATCCTTACCGAAGAAACAGCCGAAAAAAACTGCTGAAAAAACAAAAGCAATGCCCCTCGAACCAGTCAATTATATCATGATTGCTCTTGGGGTGCTCGTTATAGTGATAAGCTACTGGGGAATGTACCTCGAACGAGCGGTTGACGGAGTTTTTGCTCTTTTTGTCAGTCCAGTAACGTTGATTGGCTCATACCTCTGGATTATCTTCGCCATACTTTACCGGCCAAAGAGACTGAAAAAAGAGCAAGCTTAATCTATCTGGAAGCGAATCGGGACGGTAAACCACACTTTGATGGGGCTGCCGTTCTGAATCCCCGGGTAATATCGTGACTCCATCACCGACTTTAGCGCAACAGCATCAAACACTTCACAATCAGCGGGAATCCGTTTCATCACCTTAGCCTTGATTGGTCGGCCATTTTCTCCTATCAGCACGCTTACAAATACTTTGCCTGTAATTCCGGCAATTCTTGCCATCTCAGGGTAAACCGGTTTTTTCTGCTCCAGAAAGCCCGGCATTTTTTCACAGGCAACAAACATTGGTACCTCTTCACCGGAACCAGCAACTCCACCTCCTGAATTTGCCACCGGAGTCTGGGTAACCTGAGTCTGTGTTGCCTCCCTCAGCTCTTTCTGCGTTGCAATCGTCTGTTGGGCTGGCGCCTCCTCCTGGGTGACCTGTTTGACCTTGCCAACACTTGGCGGAACAGGCGCGGATGATACGACAGGAGCTGAAGAAGATAACGGTGCTGATGGTTTGACTGGAACTGGCTCTGGTAAATCAAGCGGAGGCGGTGGTGGAAGCTGCGTCACGTTGGTCACAACTTCATAACAGACAACATTCGGTTCATCCTTCCTGAACAAACCGGTCAAGAGCGTTATCGTGTTCCAGTTTGCTGCAACCAGCCAGAAAAGCCCAAGAAAAACAATGGCAGTAATAACACCGTGAGTCAGAAAAAGATGCGCCTGTCGGCGGAGGACAAGATTACCATAAGGCAATTGCCGTAAACGATCAGTATCCAGAAACTCATCACCCAAAGGCCATAATATGGCTTTATTCTTGACTACTTTCTTATGTAGTTCTTCCAGTTTTGACGACACCTGAAAAGACTCCTTCGCTGATTCCAGCCTTAAATAGCTCTTTTAATTTCGAGTGCATCCTGCTCAGTATAATCATCAAGAGTGAACCGTTCAATCTTCATAAGGTTCAGCTCATCAATAATATCAACGAGATGACGATACCTGGCTTTGTCACTGATTTTAACAACAATCACCAATTTCTTGTTCGAAGCATCCTGCTGCTTCAGGAGCTGACGAAGCTCACCGCTCAACGCAAACTGATGGGTATCTCCAGAGTCGTAGAGGGGAACTCTTCTTGGCGCTGCACCTCCAAGAGAGCAATAGGCCATAGAGTCATCCGCAATCCTCAAGGTCAGAACATTGCTCTCCACAACCTTCACCTCCATTTTTTCCGGAGGAGTATTGATCTCCATGGTATTGGATTTTGAAAAGGTGGTGGTCAGCATAAAAAAGGTCAGCAAAAGAAACGCCACATCGACCATTGGCGTCATGTCGAGATGAAAGCCGATCCGTTTCGAGCGCTTTCTGCCCTTTTTTTTACCACCTTGTCTGCTTGGCGAATCAACAATCCCCATCAGCGAACCTCCTTCTCGAGAACCGTAACGAGATTGAACGTAAGCAGGTTTGCTTTTTTATAGACTTTGATAACCTTGTTCACTGCCTCAAAGCTGGCGTTGGCATCCGCCTTGATCACTGGTCGCAACTTCTGGTTTGCAAAACGGGCCATCACCACAAACTTGTCGAGCTCATCCTGATCAACACGAAAATTATCGGCAAGTTTGAAATGCTTCAGGGAGTCAGCAACTGTAGTTGAGGAGAGCCCTGCTGACTGAAGTTTAACCTTTACCACACTGTTGAAAATTTTTTCCCGTGACTGCTGAGAAGAGACTCCCATCATAAAGGTGTTGTCGCCACCAACCGTCACGGTCAAAACATCCGATTCAGGAAGTTTGAGCTGCGAATGAGATGATGGTAAATCAATCCTTACCATTTCAGGAGGACGAAACTTTGTCGTAAGCATGAAAAATGTCAAGAGAAGAAATGCCACATCGACCATTGGGGTCATATCTATCCTGAAGCCAACCCGCTTAGCCTTTATTCTCGACATCAGCAATCAGATTTACCGGTTCCAAGAGTGTGAATGATATAGAAGGCTGCTTCATCAATCATGTAGCTGAACCGGTCAACTCTGCTGGTAAAAACGTTATAGGCAACAATACCGGTAATACCCCCAAAAATACCGAGGGCTGTATTGAAAAGCGCTTCCGAAATACCAAGCGAGAGTTGCACTGCATCCGGGGCACCACTTGTCGCCATTGCAGCAAATGCACGAATCATGCCGAGGGTTGTTCCAAGAAGTCCAACCATGGTGGAAATTGAGGCAATAGTAGATATAGCCACCAGATTATTCTCAAGCAGTGGCATCTCCATGATGGTAGCCTCCTCAACAGCCTTCTCCATCTCACTGATCTTCTTCTCACGATCGGTCACATTAAACTCGGAAAGTTTTTTGTAACGATCAAGCACGGCACGAAGCACGGCGGCAAGCGAACTTTGATGGGCATCACACTGCGCAATAGCCTTGTCTATAGCACCGTTTTCAATAACCTGCTTGAGGTTTTTCACAAACTCCGGAATATTTCCCTTGCCTGCGGCCTTTTTCAGCGCAATAATCCGCTCTACAGTATAGGCAATGAGCATCAGAATAAGCGCCATCAGAACAGATACCACCGGTCCACCTTTCCACACGGCATGAAAGATCGACTCCGGGGCGGTCGTACCCATCCACACATAAAAGCCAAGAGAAACTGCGTAGGTAACGACAATAAGAAGAGCAGTAAAATAACTCTGTTTCATAGACTTCTCGATGATTTAGATTATCGCTGAACAGCGAAGCGTTATGAACCACACTGTAATTTGCTATACTGTGCCTGCAATCATTGAAAATCACCGCGATCCTCTGCCTGTAAACAAAATGAAGCGAATACAGGCAAGCTCTCAACACCTCAAAAAAGAGGGTAACGCATGACAAAGCAATAACAGCGATACTATCAGCTTATTAATTTAGTAAATAGGGTTGTTATTTTTCAACAGTAATTGCTCCAATCGTTGTAACGAAAGAAAAAAGAGTCATGTTTGGTGCCAGCAATATCACAACAAAGGGAAGGCAGATAATCCCTCCTGCAACCATTGATGAAATCCGGCAAGCCGCAGACATTGTCGATATTATCTCGGATTATGTTGCCCTCCAGCCATCTGGTCGCAACTATAAGGCGCTCTCCCCCTTTACTGCGGAGAAGACTCCTTCATTTATCGTATCGCCCGACAAGCAACTCTACAAGTGTTTCTCAACCGGGAAAGGTGGAAATGTTTTTTCATTTGTCATGGAGATGGAAAAGCTTCCCTTTCTCGAAGCGCTTGAGCTGGTTGCAAAGCGAACAGGTATTGATATCAGCCAGTTTACCAAAAAAAAAGCTCCTCAATCGGCGCATGAAGAGAGCCTGACCGAGATACTCCGCTGGGCAGCCAGACTTTATCACGACACTCTGGAACGCGAAGCGGGTAAAAGAGGGCTAACCTATCTCGCCTCCGAACGAGCTCTTTCTGAAAAAATCATCCAGACATTTGGCCTTGGCTATGCGCCAGAAGCGTGGGATTATCTCTTTACTGAGGCAAAACGGGCAGGGATTGCACAGGAGCGTCTGGTTGACCTCGGACTGATAACCGCCAATAAACAAAAAAACTCCTGCTACGATACCTTCCGCAACAGGGTAATCTTCCCCATTTTTTCCGTTGGCGGCCAGGTGGTGGGCTTTGGAGGTCGAACATTACAAACCGATGCTCAAACACCGAAATACCTGAATTCATCAGAGAGCAAGATTTTTGAAAAATCAAAACTGCTTTATGGACTTCACGCTGCCAAAAATGAGATCAGACGGCTTGAAACAGCCATCCTTGTTGAAGGGTATATGGATGTTCTTGCTCTTCACCAGGCAGGTATGACCAATGCTGTAGCATCATGCGGCACATCACTGACACGCTATCAGGCAAAGGTGCTTCACCATTACACCAAACGGGTATTGTTCATGTATGACGCTGATCGTGCTGGCCAGAAATCAATGATGAGCGGTATTGATACACTTCTTTCTGAAAATGTCACGCCCTATGTACTCATTCTGCCTGAGGGAGACGATCCAGACAGCTTTGTTCGCCGTGAAGGAAGAGAGAATTTTTTCGAATTTGCCGAAAAAAACATGCTCTCGTTTCAGGACTTTCAACTCCGCCTTTTCATGGAATCAGGAGATTTTGCACAACCTGATCTGAAATCAAGGGCGATAAGGGCGATGGCGCACACCATTGCGCTGATCCCTGACCGAATCCGACGCGAACTCTATATTCAGGAGTTATCAAAAAAACTCTCTATCACTCTGCAAGCTCTTCAGGAGTTACTCGAAAAAGAGGAGGATGCAACCGAAAAAAAAAGGGTGTCGTTCGAAAGTCGTCAGGAGCTCCACTCTCCACGCAAGCCTGCGCCAAATCTCTCTGTACTGGAAAAAACCTTTCTGAAAGCACTGCTGGAAAGTACCAGCTATGGCAATGCCGTGCTGGAATTTGCGGCATCACACGAAGAGATGCTTGAACTGCCACACCCGGAAGCACAGGCCATATTCACTCACCTGATCAATCGCTACCGCAATATTGCAGACCAACCTGAAGAACGAATCGACATTGCATCCGAAATAAGTTCATTCAGTAATCCTGAATCGCGGGATCTTGCATCTGGCCTGTTAATTGACCCGCCTGTCAGTCATAAGTGGCTTGAGCAGTCCGATGTCCACGCCGATAATGCCAAGCGCTGCCTTGCCATGTTCCTTGATGCGTTCAAAAACCTTATTCTGGAACCATTACTCATCCAGAAAAAGATACTGACCGAAAAGATAAGAGTAGAGAACGATACGGAGCGGGAAATTGAGCTTTCGCGGGAAAAAATCATCCTTGATAAAAAAATCAGGACAACCACCGTTGAGCTTAAAAAGATGATCGTGGCCATTCTGGAGAAGAGTTAGCTCTCTCCCTGCCCAAAACAGGGCAGGAAGATGAGTAAACAACCAGATATCTCGGTTACACACTGTATCCTTCAATAGGATTATTCATGCAGAGCACCCGTATCTCCTCCCTTACTGCCTGACAGATGTTGCCACTATCCGGCTTTTCCGCAGAAGAGATCACCCTGTCAATCAACTCTGCAATCGTTTTACACTCACTCTCTTTCATGCCTCTTGTGGTCATGGCTGGAGTCCCGATACGAATACCGCTGGTGACAAAAGGAGACTTGTCGTCAAAAGGCACCATGTTCTTGTTCACCGTAATCCCCGCATCGTGCAGAAGATTTTCGCCCACCTTGCCTGTAACATTTTTGTTACGCAAATCAAGAAGCATAAGATGGTTTTTCGTTCCACCACTGACAATATTATAACCAAGCTCTATAAATCTCTCAGCCATAACCGCTGCATTTTTAATAACCTGAGCAGCGTACTCCTTGAACGAAGGTTGCAAAGCCTCCCCAAACGCCACAGCCTTTCCAGCAATGATGTGCATCAGCGGGCCTCCCTGAATGCCTGGCATAACCTCGGCATCCATCACCTCCGACATCAATTTAAGGCGGGAACCGCTCTTGGTTTTGATGGTAATACCCATAGGGTTCTCAAAATCGGAGCCCATCATAATCATCCCACCCCTTGGCCCACGAAGAGTCTTGTGGGTTGTGGTGGTAACAAAATGACAGTGAGGAATGGGATTACCCAGAAACCCGGCAGCAATCAAGCCCGCAGGATGAGCGATATCAGCCATCAGAAACGCACCGACCTTGTCAGCAATCGCTCTGAAGGCCTTTATGTCAAAACCCTGTGAATAGGCACTTGCACCGCAGATAATGAGTTTCGGGTGAACTTGCAGGGCAAGCTCCTCAACCTTGTTCATGTCAATACAGCCGCTCCTGGGATCAACACCGTAAGAGTGCGCGTCAAACATCTGACCGGAAAAATTAACGGAGCTGCCATGGGTCAGATGCCCTCCGTGGGAGAGATCAAGGCCCATGATGGTGTCTCCAGGCTTTAAAACCGCAAAAAGCACTGCCATATTGGCGCTTGAGCCGGAGTGGGGCTGTACATTCACATAATCACAACCGAAGAGTTTTTTTGCCCTGTCACGAGCAAGGTTTTCAGCCACATCAACACATTCACAACCGCCATAATAACGCTTGCCGGGATAACCCTCAGCATATTTGTTGGTCATCACCGACCCGCAGGCCTGCATGACTGCTCGGCTGGTAAAATTTTCCGAAGCAATAAGCTCAAGTGTTTCGGTCTGACGCCTCGTCTCATTGGCTATTGCCTCAAAGACCTCTTTATCCTGCCTCTGAAGGATGTCGGTATCCATCGTCTTTCAGCCCTTTTCCTGACGGAAGTTACAAGTTTGAAATAGTATGTTCAATAGGGTGGCTTGCTGCGCCACAAGTGCAGCCAATCATATGGCCAAGCTTGTCACGTTTTGTATCGAGATAACTCTTGTTCATGGGATTGGGAGCAATTTCGAGCGACAGCCTCTCAACAATTTCGAGGCCATACCCCTCCAGCCCAACCACTTTCTTCGGATTATTGGTCAAGAGCCTCATTTTTTTGACTCCAAGATCTTTGAGAATCTGGGCACCAATGCCATAGTCTCGAAGATCAGCCTTGAAACCGAGCTTTTCATTGGCTTCGACCGTATCGAACCCCTCATCCTGCAAATTATAGGCTTTCAGCTTGTTGATCAGACCAATGCCACGCCCCTCCTGCATGAGATAGATTAACACCCCGCGCCCCTCCTTTTCTATCATGGCAAGGGCTGAGGCAAGCTGGTTACCACAATCGCAACGCAAAGATGCAAAAGTATCGCCGGTAGCACACTGTGAATGAACCCTCACAAGCACCGGTTCATCCGTGGTAACATCCCCTTTCACAAACGCAATATGGTTATGCTGGTCAGTGAACGATTCGTAGGCTATGAGCCGAAACTCTCCATAAGCCGTAGGAAGTCTTGATTCGACCGCCCGTTGCACAAGCTTGTTGCGTTTCATCTGGTAAGCGACAAGCGACTTGATAGTAATAAGCTTCAACCCATATTTCGCCTTGAGCTTGATCAGTTCCGGCAGTCGGGCCATACTTCCGTCATCATTGAGTATTTCGCAGAGCAGTCCAACCGGGGTACACCCGGCAAGTCGTGCAAGATCAACGGCAGCTTCAGTGTGTCCCACACGCCTGAGAACACCGCCATCCATGGCCCGGAGAGGGAAAATATGGCCAGGACGTGAGAAATCATCCGCCTTCGTTGAGAGATCACCAAGCATCTTGATCGTCATGGTACGGTCATAGACAGAGATCCCTGTGGTAACACCCTCGGCAATCGCATCAACCGATACCGTAAAATTGGTCTCATGCTGGGAGGTATTCCTCTGCACCATCGGATCAAGCTGCAGCTCTTTGGCCCTCGCCATCGTTACCGCAACACAAAGAAGACCTCTCGCCTCCCTGGTGATAAAGTTAATCATCTCTGTTGTGACCCGGTCTGCAGCTCCAATAAAATCACCCTCATCTTCACGATCCTCGTCATCAATCACAATAACAAGCTTCCCTTGACGGATATCTTCAAGAGCTTCGTCAATAGAGTCAAAAATCTTTTTATGCATACATGTTGATTACACCTTTTTGCAAACCAGATTGTACCAAGAATAGAGAGGGTAATGTAAAAAAATCCTTACCCATTTTCGAGAGCGCAAAAAAAGAAGAGTGGCAACTTCAAATATTGTGTTTTATGATATATGAGTAACGGATATGCAGGTGCTACCTTGACAAAAAATGAAGCAAATAACATGAAAAAAGAGCCATCTATCCTGCATAGCCAATGACCCCAAAACTGTCGAAACCCAGAGAAAGGACGAACTCTCAACGTTACTGATCAACTGATCATTCATACCCGTTTATCTATTCACCTCGACAATACTTAGCTACTCAGGTGTCACACTTTTTTTTCAGAACACTCGACTTCACAGCTCTTGAATGCCCCGTCTCTTATCTCGTCGATTGAGGCGCTATGACATAGGAGGGTGATATACCCTTTTTCTCACCGTGTTCTGCATCGCCGTTGCTTAAGTTGCAATACCCGAAATCGGTACTGACTATGAGAATTGTTAATTACCGATAACAGCAATTTACAGCGATCACCAAACGACTACGCATTTTTAAAAACTGGATTTGCAGGGATTTGTAAGGATTTGTAAGGATTTACAGGTTGTACATGAATCCACTTCGACGTATTGTTATTTCTGTGGTGGCATTAAGTCAGCAGCTCCATAAAAATAAAGGTTTCAAAAATTGCAGAGATATTTTTTTACTCCGTTTCGGATCAATGGGAGAAATATTTTCTGAATCAATACCAGTACCAACGTTTGATCTCCTTACGTTGCAATATTCGAACAAAGTGCGGAGAGTATTATGCCATTTGATAATGCAAAAAAGGTAATCGCTAAAAAGCTCCAATCTGACGTTGGTCTTCGTGACCGTGTAGCAGATTTCATCCTGTACCGGGGATTTCCGTCCAACTTTGAAGATCTAAAGAGCGTCTGTCAGGAGAGACCAGCACAACGGCATAATGGTAGCGAATATTGCGATAAAATTAGTGGTTTTTACTCCTATTTATCAAGCAGAAATGGGCAAGGATATCCATTTGAAGGCACACTGCAAGGATATGAGTATTGGGTCGGATAATGGTGAAAACAGGAGTATATCTTTATAAAAAAGTCGATAAAGCCATAAAACAGTAGGAACTATGTCAAAAGTAACAAAGTAGCAACACACCGGACTAACCGGTGGATACGCGTGAAGAACAGATGAGCGGGGTAGCCTACTCGCTGATACGCTTTCCAGACAAGTTCTCTGGATATTTCAAACGGCTTTGTCATACTGACTTACTTGACGAAAAGCTCTTCTGCAAAGCTGAACCCTACACCAAACACAGTTTTTATAGGAGACGAACCATTGATGTCTATTTTCTGGCGCAGGCGGTGAACCAATGACTCAAGTGCTCGCTTGCCGTATTCGTTATACTCATAATCGAGAATACTCATTATCTCTTTACGATTAATATTTTTATGGCTATTCGAAATAAAACAATTCATAAATTCAAACTCTTTTGAGGTGAGCTTGATCATCTTGCCATCCGGATTATAAAGAGACCACTCGGCACAATCAAGCTTCCACAGCCTTTTATTCTTTGCCGATACAAATTTGGCTTCACTTGCCCGTAGTTGCTGCTGAGAAGTTTGCAGAACGATGTCACACCGTCTTAAAAGATTACTGATTGAAGCTGAAAGCTCCCGGAAATCGACCGGTTTCACAAGGTATATATCGGCTCCGGAGTTGTAGCCAGCAAGTTTGTCTTCAATCGTTGCATGTCCGGTTAACATGATAATCCGCAAATCCGTATTGTTTCGTAAGTATTCGCAGAGTGCAATTCCACTCTGGTCAGGCAAGCCGATATCGAGAATTGCAACCTGATAAGAGTATATTGCAAGATGCTGATAGAACTCCAACGCTGAACCAACTCCCGTCACCTCATATCCAATAAACGTCAGATATTTCACTATACAGTTACGAATAGGCAAGTCATCCTCTGCAATGATCACCCTACCAGTTAGAGGCGCTTGTGGATTGCTTATAACCATGAGTGAAAATTTAGGCACATAAGTACACCACCCAATTCAGAGTGGATTTTATTGATAATATATAATAAAAAAACTTAGTATTTCCTTCTCATCAGCGTATCTTTATCGAAATCAATCCGATACAGACGTACATCTGTTCGATCCATAAGAGTATCCGCCAAAGTCGAATCCCAGGCATGAAAGAGCAAAGAGGTGAGCAAAAAAACTAAGATGCCGAATTCGATGCGGCATGGTTGCCGGGCAACAACTCATTTATAGCTACAACCATATCTGTCAGCTTCACTGGCTTTTTCAGAAATTGGCTTATGCCATAACAATGACCAAGCATCGCGGGATCAATATCCTTTCCATAACCAGTCATCAGGATAACCGGTATCTTGGCTTTGGTTTTGTGCAGTTCTTCGGCAAGCTCGATTCCGGTCATTTCAGGCATAATCAGGTCGGTAATGAGAAGGTCAAATTTTGCAGGATTCTGCCTGAACAGTTCTACTGCCTGCAGCGGAAAGTTTAGCGCCTGTACTGTAAAACCGATTTTGATAATCATTTTCGTCATCACCCGGAGCAAAGCTGGATCGTCATCAACCAAGAGTATGCGCCCATATCCCTTCCCTGAAGTCTCTTTAATCGTGGTTGTTACAATCTGATCATTAACTACCGGAAGATAAACGCGGAATGTGCTTCCTTTTCCCAACTGTGTCTCAACGCAAATCTTCCCCTTTAAATTTGAGATTATGCCATGAACAACGGAAAGTCCAAGCCCAGTCCCTTTAGTAACCGATTTTGTAGTAAAAAAAGGCTCAAATATACGTTCCATGGTAGCATCATCCATCCCTGTTCCGCTATCTGAGATATTGAGCTGTAAATAGGTTTCTCCCTGAAGATCAAGATGCTGTGTTTGGAGGTCAGTACGAGGAGTAACCTCTTTGAGCTCAATTGTCAGCAATTCCCCAAATTCTTCCATTGCCTGAAATGCATTGGTGCAAAGATTGACAATCACCTGATGAATTTGTGATGAATCGGCGAGAATGTTCCTGCAACTCTTGTCGATATGCTGTTCAATCGTGATCGTGGCTGGTATTGACGGACGGAGAAGCTTCAGCGCTTCAGCAAGAACAGCTTGAACACTGACGATAGTCGGCATAATTTTCTGAGCCCTGCTGAAGAGAAGAATTTGTGAAACAAGGCTCTGGGCACGCATAACTGCCTGACTGATTTCACTGAAATATTCATGTTGTGTTTCTTCTTCTGCCAGCTCTAACATCCCAAGTTCAGCATAGCCGAGAATAGGAGTCAGGATGTTGTTAATATCATGCGCAATACCGACAGCAAGGGTTCCAATAGCTTCAAGATGCTGGAATTTACGAAGATGTGATTCTAATTCCTGTTTTTTCTTTTCCGCCCTTGTTCGCTCAGTGATGTCAAGAACTATTCCTGAATAAAGAGACACCTTGCCTTCAGAATCTTTAACCGGATTCCCTTTGGACATCAACCAACGTCCTTTTCCATCAGCATCACGAATTCGCCATATACTGTTGAATTCACCACCTGTTTTTACTGCCTCTATAACTGCTTGTTCAACCTTCGCCCTGTCTTCCGGGATAATAGTGTTTAGCCAGTTTTCCAGTGAAGGCTCACAGCTATGCGGTTCGAGTCCGTAGAGCCCCCATAATTCATCTGACCAAATATTGAGATTTGTGCTCAGTTCACACTCCCAAATACCTGTATTGGTAGCAATCATAATGAGATGCATCCGTTCATTGCCTGCAATAAGCGCCGCATGGAGCTCCTTGCTCTCAGTAATATCATTAATGATGGAGTAAAGCAGAAGTCTACCGGCGAGAGTAATAGGAGCACTGAAAACTTCGACATCGCGGACTGAACCATCAGCCAGGCAATGGCGAAAGGTAAAAAAATTTCGTTTTTCGTGGAGGGCCAGCTCCATTTCTGATTTTACCTCTTGCTCCGTCAACATGTTGATCTGACTGATTTTCATCTGGCAAAGTTCAGCATGCTCCCTGCCATAGAATGTTTCTGCTGCTGGATTGGCGTCAATAATCATACCATCCTCCGGATCAATAATCAGCATCACAGTTTTTTTGTTCTGAAACAAACTCTGATAACGAGCCTCACTTTGACGCTGCTCATCTTCAGCAAGTTCCCGTGCATTACGATTTCGTAACATCGCAATACCATACGCCAGATTATCAGCCAGATTCGCAAGAAGTTTTGTCTCCTCAGCATTAAAAGCGTCCAGGAAAGGAGAATAAATAGATAATACTCCAAAGACCTTGTCGTCGGCTTTCAGCGGCAAACTCTGAACGGAAGTATAACCCCGCTTTATTGCCTCCTGACGCCACAGCTCAAATTCCGGGTCTAATAAGATGTTTTTGGTAGAACATGGCTTGCCAGTACGAATTGCAGTGCCTGCTGGACTTCGCCCACGTTCAATATCTGCCCAGGAGATCATAAACGTTTCGAGATAACCATCCTCAAAACCGGCTCGAGCAACCGGGCGGACACTTTTTTCAGTATCATTTTCAGCATAACCAACCCACGCCATACGATATCCACCGGCCTCAACAACAATCCGACAAATATCACTCAACAATTCCAATTCATTATCAGCATGAAGAAGTGCCTGATTGCAATTGCTGATCGCCAGAAGTGCACGGTTCAACTTGAGAAGTTCATCCTCCGCCTGTTTTCGATCAGTGATATCAACAACAGTACCAACCATGCGAAGAACGTTTCCGCCTTTATCATGTTCTACAATGTTGCCTTTACTTTCTATCCAACGAATCGTACCACTCTTCGAGATCACCCTGCAGGTGATGATCGACATCTCTTTTTTATCCTGAAAAAAATCTTGTGTCGCCAAGAAAAATTTATGATGATCATCGGGATGAATAATCATTTTCATAAATGCGGTGTCGAATTCCGTAGTATCCGAAGAGTAACCGGTAAATTCGCAAAACCGTGGACTCAGGTAGACCCGATCTGTAGCCAGATTCCACTCCCAATACCCTTCATTTGAAGTACTTAAAATCAGGTTCAGTCTCTCCGTATCTGTATTCATATTTACTATCACTATATCGCGTTATTATTTCGATATCACGCAGCAATGGCTCAGATCAAAAAAATATCCCTTCCAAAGGAATCAGTTGCTCCTGACATAAAACTGGTATAGACTTGACCAATATGGTTATATAGATACTCAATCTGCTTGAGTTTGATCGACTCACGCTCAGCCTCCACAGCGCTATTTTCGCGCTCGTTGGATATCTGAATTTTTCGGTCAGTTAAGCCAACCATACCGAAATAATCTTGCGATGCTTCTTGCAAAAGCTTTCATATTAAAAGAACAGACGATGAACAATCATATCGGGATAACGCTTGATCAGGTATAGTAATGTAATAATGCTCAAAAACATGACCGTAATAGCCTGCATCGCCTCCATTTTTGACTTTTGAGCCCCGATAATAATGAAAAAAAGTCTACAAATATTCATTTAATTATAACTTAAAACTTTAGTAAATGATGAAAAACAATTTTGCGACACAGCCAATAAACTCCATGCCGCTCCCCTATACCTGCTGCAAAAGCTGACGAAGCACCTGTAATGAAAACAATGGGCCCTCTTTGCTCCAATTCAGCTTGGGGTCAAACCAAGCCTCTTGACAAAATTGGCAAAGAGTAGTCCCTTCAATATCTCCTCAAAATCCTCGTAGGTAAAACCGCATTTTATGGGAATAACTGTTTTATGAAAGAAGAGTATTAACAAACAAACCGCAACTTTGAGAAGCATGGGCATTTTTGTATAATGCACCAATTTTTATATCAAGGGGTGAATCGTTACCTTGATGCACAGCTCTATATGCTCCATCCTGAAGCTTTTTAAATTCTAGTGAGATTGCATGACCATTCAAGCTTCCGACCTGACGCAGGAGGTTATTGACCTTACCCGTAAATTTCCTGCAGACCGACTGCTACAAGCCAAGCAAAACGGTTTTTCCGATTTTCAGCTTGCCAATATTTTCAATACCACAGAGCCCTCCATACGAGCGCTCAGAAAACATTACGGCATTGAGTCAGTCTTCAAAACCGTCGATACCTGCGCAGCAGAGTTTGATGCCAAAACACCCTACCACTACTCGACGTATGAGGAAGAGAACGAATCAGTCTCATCTGACCGAAAAAAGGTGATTATTCTTGGCGGTGGCCCTAACCGTATCGGCCAGGGCATTGAGTTTGACTACTGTTGTGTCCAGGCTGTCTTCGCACTGAAGGAGGCTGGCTATGAGACCATCATGGTCAACTGTAACCCCGAAACCGTTTCGACCGACTACGATATTGCCGACAAGCTCTACTTTGAACCACTCACCTTTGAAGACACCATTCGCATCATAGAGCACGAAAAGCCTCTTGGTGTTATTGTCAGTTTTGGAGGTCAGACACCCCTCAAGCTCTCGGCCAAACTGCACGAGGCCGGTGTCACCATCCTCGGCACCTCATCAAAGGGAATTGATCTGGCTGAAGACCGGAAAAAATTCGGAGCCTTGCTTGAGCAGCTTGCCATTCCCCACCCCGAATACGGAACTGCCATAAGCTTTGAAGAGGCGAAAGAGATTACGCGCAGAATTGGCTACCCTGCGCTGGTCAGACCAAGTTACGTCCTTGGTGGACGTGCCATGAAAATTGTCTACAGCGACGACTCGCTCAAAGAGTATATTGATCAGGCACTCTTCATTACTGAAAAATATCCTCTGCTGATTGACCGTTTTCTTGAAACTGCTGTAGAATTTGACATTGACGCCATTGCCGACACCTCTGATTGCGTCATCAGCGGCATTATGCAGCATGTGGAAGCCGCAGGCATACACAGCGGTGACTCAACCTCTATTCTTCCCTATCATAATATCAGCCAGAACGTGATTGCCACGATGAAGGCTTATACCCGAATCCTTGCAGAAAATCTGAAGGTGGTGGGCCTGATGAATGTTCAATACGCCGTACAGAATGAGAGCGTCTACGTCATAGAGGTCAATCCAAGAGCGAGCAGAACGGTACCTTTTGTAGGCAAGGCAACCGCCATCCCGGTCGTTAAAATAGCTACACGAGTGATGCTTGGCGAAAAACTCAGCGACCTGCGCAAGGAGTATGATCTGAAAGATTGCGACGAACTGGGCATGAAACACCTTGCCATCAAAGAGCCAGTCTTCCCCTTCTCCAAATTTGTCAAATCAGGCGTCTATCTTGGTCCGGAAATGCGCTCTACCGGAGAGGCAATGAGTCTTGCCGACGAGTTTCCTGAAGCATTTGCCAAGGCATATCAGGCCGCAAATATGCAACTCCCCCTCTCAGGCTCAGTCTTTATCAGCGTCAACGACCAGGACAAAAACCAGCGTATTCTTGCCATAGCAAAAGCACTCTTCCGCATGGACTTTGATCTTGTCGCAACAGCAGGCACTCATGAGTTCCTGACAGAAAACGGTATAGAGTGCAAAAAAGTCTATAAAGTTGGAGAAGAGGGACATCCCAACATCTTTGATATTATAAAGCACGGCAAAATCAACTTTGTCATCAACACACCAAGAGGCGAAAAAGCGCTGCACGACGAAGAAGCTATTGGTGCAGCATCAGTATTGAGTAATGTTCCGTTTGTGACCACCATCGAAGCAGCAGAGGCATCGGTGCAGGCTATTGACTGTATACGGCATCAGGAGTTTGGTGTCAAAAGTCTTCAGGAGTACGCCTCATATCGCAACAAAAACTGAGAGAAAAGCCTCTTGCTCCTTGAATAACGGACAGAAGCAACAGCACATTCAACCTTATTTGACCATGCCCGACAAACACCAGAAACATCTTGACGAGTCAATACTCCTGGAATTGAACCTTGCCAGGCTCTATACGCTCTTTAATGACTTTTTTGCTGAAGATGAGGATTTCTGGTGGGATCTGGCAATGGAGGAGCAGGGGCACGCATCCTTATTTCAGCAAGAGAAACAGCAGCCTCAACAGAAGGAGTTCTTTCCGGATAATCTGCTTGCCAAAGATTTGCAATCCCTTATCGATACCAATGCGAAAATTTCCGCGCTGATCGCTACCTATACCACCACGCCGCCATCAAGAGCTGAAGCATTCAAAACCGCGCATGCTCTGGAAATGGCTGCTGGCGAGTCTCATTTCCAGCAATTCCTCGACAGTCCCACAAGCTCCTATTCTGCAAATATTTTCAAACAACTAAATCAGGAAGACCGCGATCATGCCAGACGAATCCAGCAATACATGCAGAAAAACCACATCGAGTAAATGAAGTGCTCAGGGAAGCGTTATAAACTTTTGTTCAAAGTCACCCTCCCTTCCAATAAGTAATTCACTGTACCGCTGCGGAGAGTAACGAAAACTCCCGCCATTGATAAAGGTTATTCCATCCACGGAATAAGACTGAAAACGGTGAAAATGGCCGTGCAGCACCAGTTTTGCCTTAATAACTTTCATCGCCACCAGAAACTCTTCCCGGTTTTTCAACTCCATGGTCCAGTCGAATGCCTGGTCAATCAGGGAATCTGTGCCGTAGACCCTGTAGGCATGATGGCAGAGCCCGATAACGAAACATTCTCGCAGCGAAGCAAGAACATGTTCAAGGCTCAATGCACGTAACTGTCCTGAAGTAATCAGTCCCCTGGCGCCAAGAGGATTTTCGGCTGGATACCATGGATAAACAGAATTCAGTGCTGTAATAGCAATCCTCACTGAGGGGAAATTGATAATTTTTACAAAAGGAAATGCTTTACTGCCTCCCTCTTCACCGGTTATCAACTCCTGAAAAAAAAGAGAAAAATCTGTCAACTTACGATCAAAAGCTCTCTTTCTGAGCAAAGGCAACGGGTTCAGTGCATTATAAAAACGCATCTCCTCCTCAAGATTGATAACATCATGATTTCCTGCAATAACAGTGCTCTTTTCCCAGTGATAAAGTCCATGCGCCGCCAATTTTTCTTTTACGATACGCCAGTCACCCTGATCGGCATTACTGCTAAGATCTCCAGAAATAACAAGATGATCAACCCCTGCAGCATTAAAATGATCAAAGAGACGATCAAGAGCCTCAAGCTGATGCCGATCCTGCATACCGGAAAAATGAAGATCCGATATGTGCGCTATTTTTATTCTTTCTGTAATCAATTTTAATAAGACTTGCGGTTTTCAATTCTAAAACAGATACATTAGGCACTATTTATTGTTAACAGGCATTTAACTAACGCCGCCAAAGCCCTTGATACTTCTAAGATAGGACCTGTCATTCTGACTGCGCGGCACCAATGCAATCATTATACTGATCAACTATGCAAAAAAAAATACTTGCGCTTAAAGAACTGACAAGAAATCTCTGGTGGTCCTGGGATACAGAGGCAAAACAGATTTTTGAAGAGCTCTCTCCCCTCCTCTGGCAAAGAAATAATCACAATCCGGTCGCGCTCCTGCAGCACATATCTGATAAAGAGCTGGTAGCACGATGTCGGTGCGAATATGGTGAAAAAATAGACAGGGTCTATGAGCGTTTCACGGCCTACCTCAACAACAAAGATACCTGGGCGGCAAAACATGCGCCTGAACTTGTAGAAAATCCCGTTGCCTATTTCAGCGCAGAGTTTGGCATTCATGAAAGCGTGAGAATATATTCTGGCGGACTCGGTGTTCTTGCCGGAGACCACCTGAAATCAGCCAGTGATCTTGGCATCAACTTTACAGGCATAACCCTTTTTTATAAAGAGGGCTACTTCCGCCAGTACCTTAATCACGACGGATGGCAGATGGAGGACTACCCTCTGCAGGATCCCGAAACTCTTCCCATAGAAAAGGTGACCGATTCGGATGGCAATGACCTTATCGTCACGGTCAATATAGCACAAAGCGAAGTCCATGCGCAAGTTTGGCTGCTGAAGGTCGGACGGGCAAAGCTTTACCTGCTCGACACCAATATTGCGGTCAACGAACCTCACTATCGCGATATCTGCTGCCGAGTCTACGGCGGCGACCAGAATATGCGCATCAACCAGGAGATTTTTCTTGGTATAGGCGGCGCAAAACTACTCGACCAGCTTGGTGTGAAGCCCGCAGTCTACCACATGAATGAAGGCCATTCTGCATTTCTGACCCTTGAGCTGCTTGCCTCGGAGCTGGCCAAAGGGCTCTCGCAAAAAGAAGCAATGGACAACGTCCGGGCGCGCTGTGTCTTCACCACGCACACACCTGTGCCTGCCGGGCACGACCGCTTCTCCAGAGAGATGATGCACTACACCTTTCACAAGTATCTTACAACAATAGGTATGGAGTTTGATGAGCTGATGACGCTCGGATCTGAAGACCGGAACAATATCTACGGACTCTTCACCATGACTGTTCTTGCCCTGAATCTCTCACGCTCGGCAAACGGTGTGTCAAAACTGCATGGAGAGGTCTCACGCTCCATGTGGCAACACCTCTACCCGAAAAAAACTGTTGATGAAGTTCCAATTGGCCATATCACCAACGGTGTACACGCCAGCAGTTGGACCTGTGGTTATACCGGCCGTTTCTGGCAAAAAAATGGGATAACAGTCGATGAATTATGCCTTTCACGCGAAGCCGCAGAGGCCGTTCTGGCAAAAATCACTGATGAAGACCTCTGGTCATTACGGTACAGCCTGAAACGAAATCTTATCGATTATATTGACCGCTATCTGGGGAATCAGCTTTTCCATCAGCACATCAACTCATACTACAGCGACTATAACTCCATAAGTTCGCAAAAAAACACATTCTCACCTGATGTGCTTACCATCGGATTTGCAAGACGTTTCGCCACATACAAGCGCGCTCCTCTAATTTTCAGGGATCTTGGCCGCCTTGACAGGATTATAAATAATCCGACAATGCCGATGCAGATTGTCTTTGCAGGAAAAGCCCATCCGCATGACGATGCAGGAAAAGATTATATTCGCCAGATCGTCCACCACTCACGCCGCCCGGAGTTCAATGGCAGGGTTATTTTCCTCGAAAACTACAACCTTGGGGTTGCAAAGCGGATGGTGTCAGGTGTTGATGTATGGCTGAACACTCCGGTAAGACCAATGGAGGCCAGTGGCACATCAGGAGAAAAAACCGTTCTGCATGGCGGACTGAATTTCAGTGTTCTTGACGGCTGGTGGCCTGAAGCCTATAACGGTGATAACGGCTTTTCAATTGCTAACGGAGAATCCTTCGAGAACCATGAAGAGCAGGACAGCTTCGATGCGGAAAAGATGTACGCAACACTGGAAACACAGCTTATCCCGTCATATTACGAACGCAATGAGCAGGGCATTCCTGTACAATGGATCAATAAAATACGGAACGCCATTGCCACAATCGCACCAGAATACAACACTCATCGAATGGTCAGGGACTATGCAACCAAGTACTATCTGAGCAAATAAGAGAGCTGAACATCAGAACTGTATGCCTGTTTTCTACCTGTCGGGCTTATGCCAGACAGGTAGAAAGTTGCTTTCATCCCAGTCAAGCACAGCAACATCATGAGTCAACACAGAACACCCAACCCCGCAACCGTCGCGACAGTATCTCTTGGACGCGGACTTGAACTGAAATCACCGGTACTCCTTGCTTCAGGCACCGTCTCTTACGGAGAAGAGCTCAGTAAGCTTTGCGATTTTTCCAGGATCGGTGGTCTGGTAACAAAAGCTATCTCCCTCGAACCAAGACCCGGCAATCCTCCGCAACGCATCGCTGAAACCCCCTCGGGGATGATCAATGCCATCGGACTGGCAAATGTAGGTGTTGAACGCTTTATTGCAGAAAAAGTACCATTCCTTCTCACTCTTGATACTGCGGTCATTGTCAATATTGCAGGCCGGTCGATCGACGACTACTGCGAGGTCGTATCAAGGCTTGACAGAGTCGAAGGCCTTAACGGTTACGAAATTAATCTCTCCTGCCCGAACGTCAAGGGAGAGTGCATGATTATGGGAGTAAACAAGGAGGCTACCTTTGAAATTGTCTCTGAACTGCGCAGGATAACCAACCGGCACCTCATGATCAAGCTGACGCCTAACGTCACCTCCATCAGTTCCATCGCCCTTGCCGCCGAAGAGGCTGGAGCCGACTCCCTCTCTCTGATCAACACGGTCGTCGGCATGGCTATCAACCATAAAACCCGCAGGCCTCTGTTAAAAAATATTACAGGAGGACTCTCCGGGCCCGCCATCAAGCCGATTGCACTTGCAAAGGTTTGGGAGGTCTATAATGCTGTGAAAATTCCGATTATCGGTATGGGTGGCATTGCTGGATTCGACGACGCCATGGAGTTTCTCCTTGCCGGATCTCGCGCAGTACAAATCGGCACCATGAACTTCGTCTATCCTGACATCAGTGAAAAGATCGCCATCGCCATTGAAGAATATTTCGCGGCTCCAGGAGCAACGTCCTTAAAAGAGTATTGCGGCGGCTTGATCACCGGTTAACTTTTTCGTCCACATCCCCGTTTGTTCACCAGATATTTCCCTGCGCGCTTTCCACCAATTTTCAGACCTGGACGTCGATATTCACGAACAATACGATTGCGCGAAAGAAAAGATGTATCGGTCAGAAACGAGAAAATCCTTGATTCCGTCTCCCTGATATCAACATCCGATGGCCCAATATCAGAAAGCAGTTTGACAATAATCGGAGCACACTCAAAGACAATAAAAAGCAGCGTGATAAAGTAAACTGCATCGGCTGAAGAGCGGCTCACATCATTGGCCGCATGAGTCAACTCACCCAACGCCCAGTTACGGTCAGCAAAACCGGCATTTAATGCTTTTTCATCAAGAGTCTGATCGGTAAGCATCATCTGATTATTAATCCCCTCAGCAGACTTCTGCCGGTTCATATACTCTTGCTGAACCGCAAGCTGGCCTGCAAGAAAATCAAGCCTTGTCTGCTTGGATGATATAACAAGCTCCTTGTTTTTGGCATACGTTCCATACCCCTCTTTGCCCGAAGTCGTTGAGGTACGAGCACCAAAAACCTCCGCTTTCAGCTCTTCACGCAAGCGGTTTACTTCGCTGCTCAGGGTATCATACTCTTTCTGATAAACAGTAATCTGGCCAAGCTCCTGCGCATATTTCTCCTTGAATGAGTGCTGTACCTTTACAATCCGTTGCTGTTGCTCCGACAAGTAGCGAGCCCGAAGCTGCTCACGAATCTCTTTGTCAAATATTTTCAGTTCCAGAGGACGAACAATCACCACGGCAATCAGTACCGCAAAAATAAGTCGGGGGGAGGCTTGAATGAGCTGCTTCACCCCTTTGGAGCTCTTTTTAATGCTTGAAACGATATAACGATCAAGATTGAAAATCGCAACACCCCAGATCAACCCAAAAAGAAAAGCCCACAACCACGCAAAAGTACTGCCGGAAAAGACAAAATAAAGCGCATAACCACCTGATAAACCAGCAAAAAGCGCTGTGAAAAATATTGTTGCCCCGATTCCAAAATATTTACTGTGCTCTGTCGAGTACTTTTCAATCACTGACACCGGAGTACCGGAACAAATCCAGAAAAAATGCTGAAGTGTAGAAAAAATCATTGACGCTCCTGGCTCCCGGTTATTATGACTTTTGTGAGAAAACATCACAATAATCAAACTGGCTGGAAATTAGCTCTTTTTTTGATCATTCTTCATCATCAGGCGAAGTAACCTGCTCTGAATATTCACAATTTATCCTATCTTTGGTGCCTCTGCTTGCAACCATTAAACTGCGACATTCATGCGTATTGGAATTGGTATTGATGTACACCCTTTTGCCGAGAATCGTAAACTTGTCATAGGTGGCGTCCACATCCCCGGACACGATGGACTCGACGGCCACAGCGATGCCGATGTCCTGCTTCATGCAGTCAGTGACGCACTTCTTGGCGCTGCCGCACTTGGAGACATTGGTTTACACTTTCCAAATACGAGCCAGGAGTTCAAGGATATTGACAGCATGATTTTGCTCAAACAGGTGGGAAAGCTGCTTAAAAAAAATGGCTACCAGACCGTCAATATCGATGCGATGCTACTGCTTGAAGCGCCTAAAATCGCACCATACATCACAGAGATGCGCAAAAATATTGCGCGCTGTCTTGGTATTGAGACCGGGGTGGTCTCAGTCAAAGCAACCACTAACGAAAAACTGGGCTACATCGGACGGGAAGAGGGGGCTGCCGCACATGCGGTCTGCATTATCCGGGCCATCTAACCACCAACTTCGCCCCTGAGAATACTGACCGGCACATAGCGAGCTGCTTTTCTTGCCGGACTCCAGGAGGAGATGACAGCAATCAGAATACCGAAACCAATGACGATAAGATGAGTTTCAGGTATTTCAATGATGTTGATCCGATCAGTTTTGAGTACCCCTGCTGTACTGGCCTCAAAACGGATGGTATCAACAAAATGACAGATTATATGCCCCAGGGGACTACCAACAAGCACCCCGAGAATTCCGATCATCAGCCCTTCGAGCATAAAAATCCTGGTGATACTTCCTCTTTGCATACCCATTGAGCGCATAATGGCAATATCCTTGACCTTCTGGAGTATCACCGTGGTCATAACGGATGAAACACCAAGACCAGCAACAATAAAAACAAACCCCACCAGCACCAGCGTAATGAGCCCATTACGGTTATAAAATTCTATGACGTTTCTATTGGTCTCATCCCAGCTCTCGCTTTTGTAGCCGCTGAGCGCTTGCACCCGTTCGGCAGTTTGACGCGCGCGTTCAACGTGTGCCGTTCTCAAACCAATACCGCTCACCGAGTTTGAAGCCACTCCCTCCATTCGCTGGGCAAGAGAGAGGTTAACGTAAGCTTCGCGCTCATCCTTTGCATTAAAGCCGCTGCTGAAGCGTCCAACGACAGTAACAGGAAACTCCTCACTGTTTTTGGTCACCAGCACAATTCTGCCACGATAACCAATCGCAAGTTTTTTTGCCAGAAGATCGCCCACCAGAATACCATTTGAGGTTGCCGCCAGTTCATCAAGAGCATTTGGTTCAAGAAGATTTTTTTTTAGCCCGGCAATTTCAGCCTCAAGAGAAGGAATAATGCCGCGAACCACACAAGGCGTAAACCGGGTTTTATTTCGTCCAATCACTTTGCTGAGCACAAATGGGGAGATGCTCTGAAGCTCTTCAACTGGCTCAATGCTCTTGACAACCTCAGCATAATTCTTGATAACCTCCTGTTCATCAAGAGTGATATTTTTTGTCACCATCGCTATCCGTACCCCTGATTGCCCCTCAAGATTATCAGGCACCAGTGGAACAATCCGTTCTGCGCTGATCACCACATGAGGCGCGGTATCAATGACTTTTGCAATAACATTCGACGACGAACCGCGTGCGACAGAAATTGTTGTCACCAGCATGGCAGATCCAACAGCCACACCAAGTGCGGTAAGAACAGTCTGACGTTTTCTCTCCCTGAGATGCACAAAGGCAATCCTCCCCTGATCACGGTAATTCATAAAAAAAGGTGGGGTTCAGTCATCTCCTGACATAATTCATTGTTCATTAAATATTGAGCCGAATCGTTGAAAAATCAGACAAAAAACCTATCTTGAGGGCATGAAAATGGAAAAATAATATTGTTACAAGTAAAGAAATAAAGCCATTAATTACTAACCTGAGCATGGAGAGGAGAGCATATTTGTGAAAAAAATAGGTATTTTAACGAGCGGCGGAGATTGTGGAGGACTCAATGCAGTACTGAAAGGTGCAGCGTTGATGGCTTTGGCAAAAGATCTTGAACTGTACGTCATCCCTAACGGCTACGCAGGATTGTACAACCTTGTTGATCAAACAAGCATGGTGCACCTTGACCAGGCCAGGCTCGACAAGTTTGACGCAAGTTTCGCTGGCTCAGAAGCAGGTCATTCGAGAGTCAAAATCAAGGCGATAAGCAATCCTGAAAAGTACAACCGCATCAAGGCGGGTATGAAAAAATTTGGCCTTGATGCACTCATTATAAGCGGTGGCGACGATTCAGGCAGCGTCATGGTCGATTTGAACCAGCAGGGAATTCAGTGTATTCATGCGCCAAAAACCATGGATCTCGACTTGCAGACCTACTCAGTAGGCGCTGACTCAACCATCAATCGCATCGCACAGTTTGTACACGACCTGAAAACAACAGGGAAAACGCACAACAGGGTTCTGGTTACAGAGGTATTTGGTCGTTATGCTGGCCATACTGCCTTCCGTAGCGGTATTGCTGCTGAGGCAGACTGCATCCTCATGCCTGAAATTCCTGCTGACTGGGACATTGTTTACCAGCACCTGGTTGAACGCTTTACCCGCAGAATCAGGGAAAACGACGTTCATAGCGGCACCTATACTATCGTTGTTGCTGAGGGGCTGAAAAATGCTGATGGAAGCGATATCGTTGATGAATCTGCCGGGATTGACGCATTCGGTCATAAAAAACTTGCCGGAGCCGGAAAATTTACCTGCCAGCAGATCCAGAAAAGAATGAAGGCCGATCCAGCGATGCCACTCTTCATGAAAGAGACCGGCATGTTCGTCGAGGGAATTTACGAAATTCCAGAGGTGCGTGAAGTCCATCCTGGCCACCTTGTCCGATCAGGCAGCTCTTCAGCTTATGATATAAATTTCGGCTTTGAAGCGGGTGCTGCCGCAGTACTGCTCCTGCTCGACGGAAAAACCGGCGTCACCATATCAAAGGTCAAGGGACGCAAGATTGAGTTTATTGAATCAAGCAAAGCTATTGTGCAACGCCATGTCGATCTCGACCATGTCGCCATGTACGAGTCTCTTGGTATTTGCTTTGGTCGTAAGGCCG
Source organism: uncultured Chlorobiaceae bacterium (assembly GCA_903915955.1). Classification (GTDB taxonomy): domain Bacteria; phylum Bacteroidota; class Chlorobiia; order Chlorobiales; family Chlorobiaceae; genus Chlorobium. Next base: position 48,179 of record CAIWUU010000079.1, read on the forward strand.
ATCTCTATGAACCGATTATGCGTGAAGTGGATGGCGTTTACGAAAGAATCTACTGACCTGTACAATTACTGTCGACAAAAAACCCCGCGACACAACACGGGGTTTTTTATATTTTTATGTTTACTTCTGGTAAAGTACCAATAACACCCAACGCCTGAACCATGAACAAGTCTGCAAAAATCTGGATGAACGGTGAGCTGATTGACTGGATTGACGCAAAAATTCACATTCTGTCGCATGTTGTCCACTATGGCTCATCAACCTTTGAAGGAATTCGCTGTTATGAAACCCTTAAAGGGTCCGCAGTTCTCTTTCTGGACGAACATATCAAGCGACTCAGAGACTCGTCTAAAATATACCGTATAGAAATTCCATACTCTGAAAATGAGCTGAAAGAGGCCATCATCAGCACCATTAAGGCAAACGACTTCAAAGCCTGTTACGTCCGCCCGCTGGTTTATCGCGGACAGGGCGCCCTGGGTGTCAACCCGCACAGAGCATCAATCGAGGTTGCCATCGCCACATGGGAGTGGGGCGCATACCTTGGCGAAGATGTGCTTGAAACTGGTGTTGACGTTCGAGTCTCTTCGTGGGCCAGACCTGCGCCGAACACACTGCCGTCATGGGCAAAAGCAGGCGGCAACTACCTGAACTCACAGCTCATCAAAATGGAAGCGCTGATGGACGATTATGCCGAAGGACTTGCTCTCGATGTCAACGGTTACGTCTCTGAAGGAAGTGGAGAAAATATATTTGTTATCCGTGACGGGATTATCTACACACCAATGTCGGGACAGTCAATACTGCCCGGCTTTACGCGATACGCCATCATACACATTGCCAAAAAACTTGGCTATGAAGTTCGTGAAACATTGATTCCCCGGGAAGCGCTCTATGTTTCTGATGAGGTTTTCCTGACTGGCACAGCCGCAGAAATTACACCGGTACGCAGCATCGACAAGTACCCAATCGGCAACGAAAAACGTGGCCCGATTACCGAAATCCTGCAAAGGGAATATCTGAAAATTGTCCAGACCGGAGAGGATCCTTACAACTGGCTAACCTTTATCTGAGAATAACAAGGCGGGCATGAGCTGGAAAAATATTATCGGCCAACAACAGCAGATTCACGTCCTGCAAAAAGCACTTGAAACAGGACGCTTTGCTCATGCCTACCTTTTTACGGGCCCTGAAGGCTCTGGAAAAGAGTCTGTCGCTTTTGAAATCGCCTCACTCTTCAACTGCCGCAATTCGGGACAAAACAATCAGGCTGGTTCATGCGGCACATGCCCGGACTGTATGCAAATCCGCTCGTTCATGCACCCGAACATTGAATATCTGTTTCCGGTGGAGTCGGCCCTGCTTGATCCAGGAGACTCTGCAAAAAAAGAGAACAAGCGCTTCACCGAAGCCAAAGAGCGGTACGATGCGTTGCTCGAAAAAAAACAACAAAACCCCTATTTTTCCCCTGCCATGGAGCGATCCATGGGCATTCTGACCGAACAGATCATCACCCTTCAGCATAAAGCACTGTTTATGCCAAACGCGGGAAGCAAAAAGCTCTTCATTATTTCACAAGCCGAAAGATTGCACCCATCGGCGGCAAACAAACTCCTGAAGCTGCTCGAAGAGCCACCGGCACATGTGGTATTTATTCTTGTTTCATCGCGGCCAGAAACACTTCTGCCCACCATCCGATCACGATGCCAGGCGGTCAGATTTTCTCGGGTCACCTCTCAGGAACTGCGGCTCTGGCTGAAAGCAAACCGACCGGAAATAGTTGACCCCGAACTGAGCTTTATTATCAGCTTTTCGAGAGGGAACCTCCGGCTGGCATGGGAGCTCATCAACAATCGTAGTGAAAATCCTTCAGAAACAGCAACCATTCTCCTCCGAAACCAGGCGCTCGACTACCTGCGTCACCTCCTCACGCCCAGCCGCTTCCACGAAGCGATCATCTCGTGTGAACAGAACGCCAAAAATCTTTCGCGCAGCGACCTGACTCTTTTTCTCGCTGCTCTCCTGCTCTTCTTCCAGGATGCCAACCATCGCAGGATCAATCCTGATTTTCAGGAGCTGAACAACCCTGACATAAGCGATGCGGTGAACCGCTTCGCCAAAAACTTCCCCAACACCGATTTCTTCCAGATTTCCACAATCGCTGAAGATGCAATCCGCGCTATCGAACGCAACGCCAATCCACTCCTTGTCATGGCATCTTTTACGGTTGAGGTCAGAAAGTTGCTGTTACGAGCGTGAAAAGCTGATGACTCAGTCAGGATTTTGAACAATTTGCCCCAACCGTAGTGACATCGATCCATCCAAGGTAATCGGGAAGACCTCCGACTATCGGCAACATAATGATTTCCGGCACATCGTAGGGGTGGCACTCCAGAATATGTGCTTCAAGATCGCGATAACAAGCTTTGGTGGTTTTGATGTACAGGGCAACCTCACCCTCTTTCTGCAGCTTGCCTTCCCAGATAAAAAAGCTGCGGATATCAGCCATCTGAACACAGGCAGCCAGGCGGTTGTCGAGAATACCTTCCGCAAGATTTTCGGCGACATCCCGATTGGGTACGGTGGTGATCACCATGCAATAGTGGTTCACTCTCTTCTGGATAGTAAAGTTACAGCTCAATAAGCTCTTTGGTAAACTGTTGCAGAGGAGTCGCTCCATAAGGGTCCATAACAACCGTATCCTCAATACGCACACCAAATTTACCTGAAAGATAGATACCTGGTTCAATGGTAAACACCATATTCTCCCGCAGCTCATGCTCCCCTTTTGAACTGATGCGAGGCTCTTCATGCACATTAAGCCCAACACCGTGACCAAGACCATGGCCAAACTCCTCGGCGTAGCCGTGATCGGAAATATATCGGCGAACAACAGCATCAAGATCTTTCGCAACCATGCCGCATCGCGCTGAAGCAATACCAAGCTCCTGCGCCTCTTTCACAATACGGTAGAGCTCACGAGCCTCGCCTGAAATTTTGCCAAGCCCGACCGTACGAGTCTGATCGGAAGCGTACCCTTCAACAACGCAGCCAGTATCAATCACAATCAGCTCACCTGATTTAAAGTGGGCTGATGATGGCCGTGCATGCGGCATGGCAGAGCGGACACCACCAGCCACAATGGGCTCAAAAGAATCCCTCTCCGCACCAAGCTTTTTATGCTGCCAGGTAATTTCTGCTGCAATATCAAGCTCCGTTACTGATGGTGAAATCATGGTAAGCACACGTTCAAGCACTCGCTCACTTATCTCTGCGGCAAGACGCATTTTCGTAAGCTCAATCCCGTTTTTGACCATTCTGAACTCATCAAAAAACGAGTCAACCGGTATCACACGCTGTTTACCATGAAGCAACTCGATAAAGCGGGTTGCCTCATACCAGGTGACCTTGTCAGATTGCAAAGCAACGATTTCACCAAGAGGATACCGCCCGGAGCCAAGCTCAGCCGTAAATCCATCAGCAGCAATAACCGTTTCAGCCACGGCAACCTCATGAGCAGCCTGCTCCTGGTAGCGAAAATCGGTAAAGAGCCAACTTTTTTCTGGTGTCACCAACAGCCTTGCACTCGATCCACTGAAACCCGTCAACCAGCGAATAACGGAGAGGTCGGTAATAATACAGGCATCAAGAGCGTGACTCATCATCTTCCTCAACACCATATCCAATGACTCTGTTTGGTACAGAGCTATCTTTTCACGATCCATAAGTCTACTCAAAGTTTATAAAAGAGGGCAAGAGAGTGCGGTTCAACACAATCAATTCTTTTTATTAATTTACATTTACGAAAATTCACAATCATTTGCCAACCGACAATATCCATGCCGCAAAAAAAGTTACTTCAAAAGCTGCTTGCAGGAGAAGATTTTTCACAGGAAGAGATGAGATTCTGCATGAACAGCATTATGGATGGTGAGTTTTCGGAAGCTGTGATTGCGGCACTTCTTGCCCTCCAGCAAAAAAAAGGGATTACACCGGACGAAACTGCAGGTGCCTACTACAGCCTTATGGAAAAAGCCAATACCATCGAGCTGGATGAAAATGCGGTTGATACCTGCGGAACAGGTGGAGACCATGCTGGCACCTACAATATTTCCACGACCGCATCCATTATTGCCAACAGCGCTGGAGTCCCCATTGCCAAACATGGAAACCGTTCGGTCACAAGCAGTTGCGGGAGCGCAGATGTCCTTGAAGCACTTGGTTTTACTATTGATTTGCCACCAGAAGCGACGAAAAAACTTTTTCAGCGAACAGGATTTGCCTTTTTGTTTGCACCACTCTACCATCCTTCGATGAAAAGAGTGGCCAATATCCGCAGAGAACTGGGCATAAGAACCATCTTTAACATTCTTGGCCCACTTATTAATCCGGCAAAAACAAAACGGCAACTTGTCGGAGTTTTCCATCAGGAGCTGATGGAACTCTACGCCGAAGTCTTTATCCAGACAGGAGCCAGCCACGCACTGATTGTTCACTCCATGACTGAAGAGGGCATCGCACTCGACGAACCAAGCCTCAACGGCCCAACCCATCTTATTGAAGTTCGGAACGGAGATGTAAAACGACAAACCATCTATCCGGAAGATTTCGGACTGACGCGACACCCCCTGGCGGACATTCAAGGTGGCAAGAGAGAAGAGAACGCTCTCATTATCCGAAAAATTCTCAATGGAAGCGCTCCTCCCGCACACGTTGATGCCGCCCTTTTCACCTCTGCCATGGCCTGTTACGTCTCAGGAAAGGCCGCAAGCATTGAGACAGGATTTGTCATGGCAAAAAAGGCTCTGGAGAGTGGCCACTCAGAGAGAACATTTCTTGAAATCCTGCGAGTGAATGCTGAACTCACAGAGCAACAGAGTCAGACTGTCAACTAAATCCTTATCTTTTTATCAAAAAACTTGTATACTGTCTGCTTTGTTTTTAAGCCGGATCGAGAACAACTATAACCTATGAACGGACGAGACACTCATCATCCTGAAAAGCAGCAGAGCATAGCTGAAAAGCTTCGCCTGTCAGGAGTGAGCGATTCCCGGCAGAAAGAGATCCAGCAGGCCCTTGAGAATGTCAACAGGCCTGGATTCAGGATTGAACCCTCTGCTATTGTTCCACTCATGAAACCAGTCACATGGTTTCCCCCAATGTGGGCTTTTGCCTGCGGTGTGGTATCAACTGGCGTCAGTGTCACCGACAATTGGTCCATTCTCCTGAGAGGCATTCTCCTGGCAGGGCCGCTTATGTGCGCCATGTCGCAGACCATGAACGACTACTTCGATCGCGAGGTTGACGCCATCAATGAGCCTGAGCGCCCAATTCCGGCAGGCAAAATATCCAAATCGGCCAGTTGGCTTATCACCTTCTGGCTGATCGTTACAGGGTTCCTTGTCGCATTCTCCATTCACCCTTACGTCGTTGCAATAGCATTTGTCGGGGTACTCATGTCGCACGCCTATTCCGGTCCTCCTCTCCGGGCTAAAAGAAACGGCTGGTTCGGGAATCTTATTGTAGGCCTTGCCTACGAAGGTGTGGCATGGCTTACAGGCAGCTTTGCAATTACGCAGGGCATTCCCTCAACAGAAACCATTGCTCTTGCCATTATTTTCTCTCTCGGAGCTCATGGCATTATGACGCTGAACGACTTCAAGTCAATTGTTGGCGACAATATCCGCAAGGTGGCCTCAATCCCTGTACAACTCGGTGAAAAGAAGGCGGCAATCCTGGCATCTATTATCATGGATGTTGCCCAGCTTGCCGCTATTGCCATTCTCGTTGCCAAAGGATCGACAACAACAACCGTCATCGCACTCCTGCTGCTTGTCGCCCAACTACCCATGCAAAAAATCCTGATTGCACAACCAAAAGAGAGAGCAGTCTGGTACAACGCATTCGGCACGCTGCTCTACGTTGTATCGATGATGGTTTGCGCTGTCGGC
>CAIWUU010000080.1 GCA_903915955.1 uncultured Chlorobiaceae bacterium
CAAAACTATTGGGTCGAAACTGGCACGCCAAAATTTCTGATTGAACTCATCAAAAAGAACAGCTATTTTATTCCCAGGTTGAATGGATTACAAGTTAATAAGTCTCTGGTCAACAGCTTTGACCTTGAAAATCTCAATCTGGAAACCATTCTGTTTCAGACTGGCTACTTGACCATCAAGCGCCAGCTTCCGTTGGATATGGGATTTGGCTATGAGTTGGGATTTCCCAACATGGAGGTGCAGACCAGTTTTAACGATTATATTTTGCAATCGATGACCAGCGTTTCGGAAAATGAGCCGATCCGCCGTGAGCTGTTTGCTCTCTTGAAGAGTGGAGATGTTGGAGCTCTTGAACCCTTTATCAAACGCCTTTTTGCCAGTATCGCCTATAATAATTACACCAACAACGACATTGATAGGTACGAAGGCTTTTACGCCAGCGTGCTCTATGCTTATTTTTTCAGTATCGTGGTGGATACCATCGCCGAAGATGTGAGCAACAAGGGCAGAATTGACCTGACCATAAAGGTCGGTGGGAGAACCTTTCTTTTTGAATTCAAGGTGACTGACGGGGAGCCACTTGAGCAGATCAAGAGGATGAAGTATTACGAGAAATATGAAGGGGAACGGTATTTGATTGGCATTGTCTTCGACCCGAAGGCGAGGAACATCAGCAAGTTTGAGGTTGAGAGGGTGTGACGCTCTGCTCCAGAGTGGGAGGGACTGTATGAATGCAATGTTGATAAAGAGAGATGACAAGTGCGATATATGACCGGTGCAGAGAAAATTGTGCTCGACAAAGACAATAACATGGGCGGCGGCGTGACACAATTTCAGTTTGGGGAAAGATGCGTCGAGCAAGAGTTCAAAGCAATTGGTATGGCCAGCTTTTTTGATACCAGCGAAGACAATAATGTTGACTGGGAGGATCTGTTTGATGGTCTGAGGAGATGGGTTTACAATTTCAAGAATCTGATTTTTGATCTATCAATTTACAACGAAAAGTATTGTTATTGAACAGGATATACATAGCAGGCCATCGAGGCATGGCTGGTTTAGCTATTTTGCGGAATCTTCAGGCCAAAGGGCTTGGTGCAGGGTTGTTGTCGTCAGAACACACAAGGAGCTTGACCTGACCAGTCAGGCGCCCGTGCGTTCATTCTTTGAACAGGAGAAGCCTGATCAAGTTTATCTGGCTGCAGCTAAAGTGGGAGGTATTCGTGCCAACAACACCTGGCCGGCAGAGTTCATCTACCAGAACCTGATGATTGAGGCAAATATTATCCATGAGGCATGGCGGGCAGGTGTTAAAAACTCTTGTTTCTTGGTTCAAGCTGTATCTATCCCAAGCATGCCCCACAGCCGATGAGTGAAAGTGCTCTGTTGACTGGTACGCTTGAGGTAACCAATGAGCCTTATGCAATCGCTAAAATTGCAGGGATCAAACTGTGTGAAAGCTACAACCGTCAATATGGCACTGATTACCGTAGCGTTATGCCGACCAATCTCTATGGCATCGGAGACAACTATCATCCAGAAAACAGCTATGTTATTCCGGCACTGATACGTCGTGTTCATGAAGCTAAAATAAATGATGCACCAGAAGTGACGATCTGGGTGACAGGCACTCCTCGTCGTAAGTTTCTGTATATCGACGATATGGCAGCGGCTTGCGTTCATGTCATGAATTTGGATCAGGAGACCTATAACGCCTCTACCACACCAATGCAGAGCCACAGTAACGTCGGCTCAGGCGAGGATATTACCATTAAAGAGCTGGCGTTGACCATCGCAAAGGTTATCGGCTACGAGGGCAGCATCAGCTTTGATCCCGCGAAACCCGATGGTACTCCAAGAAAACTGATGGACAGCACCCGCATCAACAATCTCGGCTGGCAGGCCAGTGTTTCACTTGAAGAGGGGCTGCGGCTTGCCTACAGTGATTTTTTGAAAAACCAGCACAACAGCTTGGCATATTCTTCTCTTTTTCTGCCGCGCTGGGGCTCGGTGTTCCCGCGCTGGGTCTGCAAGAAGTTGGCATTATTGCCGCTATCAATACTCCCCAATCTTACCCATCGCTGAGCAGAGGGCAACGTATTGTTCGGATTGATCCGTGGTACTTCCGTACCGCAGAAGTAGAGGCTCTGCTTGGTGATTCCACCAAAGCAAAAGTTGGTTTACGTTGGCTACCCGAAATAGCCCTTGACGACATGATTGCTGAAATGGTAAGACATGAACTTGACCTCGCAAAACGTTGCACCCTTCTCAAAGCTGATGGTTATACGGTTAATGTGAGTAAATAGTGATATTTGAGTTTTCAAAGATGAGCTGGAACATATATCTTGTGCGAAAGGATGTAAAACATGCTTCTGCTCAATAAAATTCTTCCGATACTTGTTCTTCCCTTGGGCATCACCCTTCTGTGTCTGCTCGCTGGTCTGGCTTTTCGTAAAAAGTTTTTGTTATGGTATGCTGCACTCCTGCTTTGGGCCTTCAGTATGCCTGTGGTTGGCGATGGGTTGATGCGTTTTGTTGAGGCTGGTACCGTTCGTGTTCCGGTGAGTTCGGTTGCGAAAGCTGATGCAATTGTGGTGTTGAGCGGTATAATGCGTCAGGTTGAGGGCGCTCCGCTCGGCGAATGGGGTGACGGGGTTGATCGTTTTGAAGGCGGGATTGAGCTGTTCAAGGCGGGGAAGGCTCCTGTGATTGTGTTTACCAGGGGGCAGTTGCCATGGCAGTCGTATGCAATACCCGAAGGAGAGTTGCTTGCCAGGCGGGCTGTACTGCTTGGGGTTCCACAGGCGGCCATTCGTTTGACTGCCAAGGTTGGTAATACGGCAGATGAGGCGGCGGCAGCTGCAAGGTTGCTTGGTGAGAGGAAGAAGATTATTCTGGTCACCAGCGCCTTTCATACTCGACGTGCACTGCTGTTATTTGAACATGCCGGATTTACTGTTGAGCCCTTTCGGGTGGATTATCGGGTAGATGATACCCTGGATGTAACCGTGTTGCGTTTTTTGCCAAGCGCTGAAGCGCTCGGCCAGTCTGAGCAAGCCTTGCGCGAATTGATAGGGTGGCTCTACTATGTTTTGACTTCCGAAAACAAATCCCGACATCAGGTTTTGTACCAATAGCTTGTCTTGAAATACTATGATGCTGAAACGTACTTTTGCACTTATTGTACTGCTCTGGACTATTGCCTTACCCGCTTACGCAGAGCCATTTATCACAACAGGTGCCCTGAAAGCTGGCTATGAAGAGTTAACCCTTCCTGGAAATGAACGAATGGGGATGGTTGAACTTGGCATAACGCACGATTTCACCGACAACATCTCTTTGGGATTCGGTTCATGGATGGCCGTAAAGGGAGAGCGTGGGGGATTTATAACGCTCGGCCTTGACGGTGTTTTCCATTACCCGATCACCGAAGAGATTGACCTTGATACCGGACTTTATATTGGCGCAGGGGGCGGTCGCGGGGGATACACCCTCAGTGGAGGGGGGCTGATGCTTCGTACACATGCAGGGTTGCGCTACAACATGGGTTCAAAGGGCTGGTTGGAAGCAGGGGTAAGTTCTGTGGATTTCCCAAATGGCGGCACGATTCATTCGACGCAACCCTTTTTTTCATACACTCTTCCTTTTACCTCATCCATAGAGAATGGCTGGAGCAAGAGAGATATAGCGCTTGGCAATAATCAATACAGCAATATATCTCCAAAGGTTCATTCTTTGGCGCTTGTTACCCGCCATTTAAATGTCGCATCAACGACGAAAACTGATACCGGTGGTGATCAGGGTGATATCACGCTTCTTGGCATAGAGTGGCGTACATACCTCGGCGACCATTGGTATGTAAAACTCGAAACGGAAGGCGCAGCAGGTGGAGCCAGTGTCGGGTATATGCAGATTCTTGCTGGATCTGGTTACCGGATAGCTTTGACCGACAGGCTTTTTGCCCATACGGATCTCTCCATTGGCGCAGGTGGAGGCGGTGGAATTGATAGTGGAGGCGGCCTGCTTCTTGACGGCTCGGCAGGAATGCAATACTCCCTTACCCGTCATTTTTTTGCCGATCTCTCAACTGCTCATCTTAAGGCTGCAGGCGGCACTTTTCAAGCCAGCACTCTTGCCGTCAAGCTTGGCTACCAGACAGGTGGTAACAGCTCTGATCCTGCCAGGTATATGCCTGCTTGTATGCAGATTCGGGTGGTCAACCAAACCTATCAACAGGCCTCTGACTTGTGGCGTACCCATCACGCTGGCCAGAGTGTCGATAATTTGGGGTTACAGATTGATTATTTTATCAACCCTGACTGGTACATTACAGGTCAGGGCCTTGCTGCCTACAAAGGAGATGCCGGTGCCTTCATGACAGGTCTCGTAGGCACCGGGGTTCGAAAAAACCTCAATAAAAGTCTCTACCTCAATGCTGAAGCTCTTGCCGGAGCAGCCGGTGGGGGTGGCTTGGCCATGGGTTCCGGGCTTGTCTGGCAGGGAAACGCAGGAGTCGGGTATGACATTAACCCATCACTTTCTGCACTCGCAACTGTTGGTAGAATGGAAGCCGTTAATGGAGCCTTTAAAGCCAACGTCATAGGACTCTCCCTTGCGTGGCAATTTAACGTAAATGTGCGGGACGTTATTGAGTGAGTTTGCTTGCGTCCAGAGACTCGTAGACGCAAAAATTTGTAAAGTAATGCGTGGTTGTTACCTTCCTCCGGATGTAGTGGATCGGCTTTTTTCATTGCTGGCCTTTTCTGGTTTTGCAATCAATATCAATATATGGTGGAATGTTTGAAATTGATGGATTACACTGGTATGCGCTCTATGTTCGTTCCCGGTATGAGAAGAAAGTGCACCAGAGATTGCTTGAAGAGGAGGTTGTGAGCTTTCTTCCTCTTCTTGACACCTGGAAGCAATGGAGTGACAGAAAGAAAAAGGTTTCTGAACCGCTTTTCAGGGGATATGTGTTTGTGCATATCGATATACGAAAGGAGCATATTAAGGTGCTCGATACTGAGGGAGTTGTGAAGTTTATCGGGATTGGCCGCACCCCATCAATGATTGCTGCGCGAGATATAGATTGGCTTAGAACGCTGACGAGGGAGCCCGATGCCATTCATCGGACAGTTGCTACCCTTCCTGCAGGTCAGAGGGTCAGGGTTCTGGCTGGCCCGTTCAAGGATTTTGAAGGTGTGGTGGTAAAAGAGGGAAGGGAGAGTCGCTTTGTGGTTTTTTTTGACACCATCATGCAGGGCGTCGAGGTGAGCATCCTTCCCGATTTTCTGATGCCGGTCAAGGGTAGAATAGTGCAGCCTCTTCATGGGGACTCCGTAATCGAGAGTGGCCTCTCCGCTGTGGAAAAACATTTTCTTCGTCTTTGAGTGTTATGAAAAGCCATGGAGTATTACCTGTTGAGACAGGTGCATCAAACAGTAATGGAGGGTTTTGTGCAGCATAAGGAGTTTGCATCGGTCCGCGACATCTTCAGTTTGCCCGTGATTGTGGCTGCGCTTGGCTATTTTGTTGATATCTACGACCTGGTGCTTTTCAGCATTGTCAGGGTGCCGAGCTTGAAATCGTTCGGGCTTGCTGGCAGGGAGCTTATCGATTATGGTGTTTATCTGCTTAACATGCAGATGGTCGGTATGCTGGTTGGGGGTATTCTTTGGGGTTGGCTTGGCGACAAGAAGGGGCGTCTTAAGATTATGTTTGCCTCAATCCTGCTCTACTCTCTTGCCAATATTGCAAACGGCTTTGTCTCGTCGCTTCCGGCTTATGCTGTGCTGCGATTTATTGCAGGTGTTGGTCTTGCCGGTGAGCTTGGGGCGGGTATTACGCTGGTCTCTGAGGTGCTGCATACCAAAATACGGGGGTATGGCACAATGCTTGTGGCTTCAATCGGCGTTTCGGGGGCTATTCTTGCCAATGTTGTGGCCAATACCTATGAGTGGCATAATGCTTTTTTTATTGGAGGTTGCCTTGGGCTTCTGCTGCTTGTTGCGCGGGTGAAGGTTGCTGAGTCGGGGATGTTCGAGGCTATGGAGGCAAAATCAGGCCTCAGTCGTGGTAATATGTTTGCTCTCTTTACGGATCGTAACCGCTTTTTCCGTTACATCAACTCTATCATGATCGGTGTGCCGATCTGGTTTGTGGTCGGGGTGCTGATCACCTTTTCGCCTGAATTTAGTGTGGAGCTTGGTATTACCGGGCCGGTCTCTGCTGGCAATGCGGTGATGTACTGTTATCTCGGGCTGGTGTTTGGCGATCTTTCAAGTGGCCTGTTGAGCCAGCTTTTGCAGAGCCGCAAAAAGGTTATCCTGCTCTTTATGCTGCTTACCGTTGGGGCGGTTGCGCTCTATTTTCTGCAGGGGCGCCAGAGTCCGCAATTCTTTTATCTGGTCTGCGCTTTTCTTGGTTTTGCCGGTGGATACTGGGCTATTTTTGTCACTGTTGCGGCGGAGCAGTTTGGTACCAATCTTCGCGCAACGGTTGCCACGACGGTACCCAATCTCGTTCGGGGTATGGTGGTGCCGATTACCATGCTCTTCCAGTTTTTCCGGGGGATGTTTGGTATGGAGTCGGGGGCATTGGTGGTTGGGGGCCTCTGTGCAGCAGCGGCCTTTCTCTCCCTCAGCGCCCTCGAGGAGACCTTCCATAAAGATCTTGATTATTACGAGGAGTTCCTCTGAGGGCGTAAGCTTCTGGTTACATGATCCCCAACTCTGTTTTCAAAAACTTCCCGGTGTAGGAGTGCTCCATCCGGGCTATCTGCTCGGGTACTCCCTCCGCAATAACCATTCCCCCCTCGTGGCCTCCCTCCGGCCCAATGTCGATAATCCAGTCGCTGTTTTTAATAATGTCGAGGTTGTGCTCGATGATAATGACACTGTTGCCTTTGTCAACGAGTCTGCGGAGAACTTCCAGCAGGTGCTGTATGTCGAGAAAGTGCAGACCTGTGGTTGGTTCATCAAGAATGTAGAGGGTCTTGCCGGTCTGTATTTTGGCAAGTTCAGTTGAGAGTTTGATGCGTTGCGCCTCTCCTCCCGAAAGCATGGGGGATGGTTGCCCGAGTTTGAGGTAGCCAAGCCCGACGCTTTGCATGGTCTTGAGGATTCTGAGGATGCGGGGAAAGTCCACAAAGAATTCTGCGGCTTCGGTGATGCTCATCTCCAGCACATCGGCAATGGATTTGCCACGATATTTAACCAGCAGGGTTTCGCGGTTGTAGCGCTCTCCTTTGCAGTTTTCACACCGCACATAGACATCGGGGAGAAAGTTCATTTCGATCTTCCTGGTTCCTGCGCCCTGGCACACTTCACATCGCCCCCCTTTGACATTGAAGCTGAAGCGTCCGGCTTTGTAGCCTCTGATCTGCGATTCGGGCAGGCGGGTAAAAAAGTCGCGGATAAAGGTGAAGGCTCCGGTATAGGTGGCTGGATTGGAGCGGGGTGTGCGGCCAATGGGTGACTGGTCGACATTGACCACCTTGTCGATATACTGGATGCCTTCAATGCTCTCGTAGGGGTAGGTGAGCAGCTTTGAACGGTAGAAGTGGCGCGCCAGAATCGGGAAGAGTGTTTCGTTGATGAGAGTTGATTTGCCGGAACCACTGACACCGGTAATGCTGACCAGTGAGCGGAGCGGAATGGTGATGTCAATATTTTTAAGGTTGTTGCCTTTGCATCCGGTGAGTTTCAGGAGTTGCTGCTCTTCACCTGTTGCGTCTCGTTCACCCTTGAAAGAGACCTGACGTTTTCCGGAGAGGTACTCTGCGGTGAGTGAGTTGGGATCAAGGTCGGTTGCGCTTCCCTGGGCAACAATCTCTCCGCCATACTCTCCAGCTCCGGGGCCCATGTCGATAATTTCATCGGCTTCGAGCATGGTGTCTTTGTCGTGCTCGACCACAAGGACGGTATTGCCAAGGTCGCGGAGTCGTTTCAGGGAGGTGATAAGCTTGTGGTTGTCACGCTGGTGCAGTCCGATACTGGGTTCGTCGAGCACATAGAGCACGCCGCTGAGTTGTGAGCCAAGCTGCGAGGCGAGTCGGATGCGCTGCGCTTCACCGCCTGAGAGGGTTTGTGAGCTTCGGTCGAGGGAGAGGTAGCCGAGACCGACGTTCAGGAGAAACTCAAGTCGTTTGACGATTTCATGCAAGACCGGAGTGGCAACAAGTCGCTCTTTTGGCGTGAGTTTTTCGGGAAGTGCTGAAAAAAAGGCAAGTGCTTCCGGCAGAGGCAGCGCTTCGGATTCGGCAATGTTAAGGTCATTGATTTTCACCAGCAGGCTCTCTTTGCGGAGTCTCGCACCTTTACATGCAGGACAGGGTTGGCGAACCATGTAGCTCTCTGCCCACTCTCGCACCTTGGTGGTGCTGGCATTACTCAGGATCTCCTGGACATAGGGGAGGGCACCCTGAAATGGCTGCGGATAGAGGGTGTCGCGACCGGAGTAGCTGTAGCTGACGTTAAAGGTGCGGCTTCCTGACCCCTCAAGCAGAATCGCCATCGCTTCTGGTGGAATATCGCTTAACGGGGTGTCGATGGTGAAGTTGAACTCTTTGGCGATTGCTCTGATCACCTGCCAGAGGTTCCGCTTTCCGGATTTTCCGAATGGATCGAGGCCTCCTTCGTGCAGTGAGAGCGACATATCCGGGGTCATGAGCTCTCCTGAAAGCTGCATGAGCTCCCCCAGGCCGTTGCACTCCGGGCAGGCACCGTAAGGGGAGTTGAAGCTGAAGTGGTTCGGCGCAAGGGTATCGACCGGCACAGAGCCGTCCGAATAGGCGTAGCGGGTACTGAAGGTGAGCTCTTTCAGTTCACTCTCTGTGGGATCGCAAATCACGGATGATTTGTGTTCGGACATGCTGATGGCTAACGTGATTGCCTTTTCCAGGCGCTCCTGGCAGTCGGGAGCAATAACCAGTCGGTCAACCACCAGTTCGATGGAGTGGCTTTTATAGCGCTCAATCTGCATGTTTTTTTCCATCTCGCGGTATTTCCCGTCAATACGGACGCGGAGAAATCCCTTGAGCAGCAGGCGTTCGAAGAGTTCACGGTAGTGGCCTTTGCGTCCCGTCACGAGGGGTGAGAGAATCTGTACTTTTGTGCCGTGTGGGAGGGCAAGGATGGCTTCGATGATGCTCTCTTCACTCTGCTGTTGCAGCATAGCGCCGGTGGCGGGGTCGTAACGTCGTCCAGCCTTGGCGTAGAGAAGCCGCATAAAGTCATGAATCTCCGTGATGGTTCCAACCGTTGAGCGTGGCGAGCGATTGGTGCTTTTCTGGTCGATAGCAATAACTGGCGAAAGCCCCTCAATGTAATCGACGTCAGGGCGTTCGATGTTGCCGATATATTGGCGGGCATAAGGTGAGAGTGTCTCCATAAAGCGCCGTTGTCCTTCGGCATAAATGGTGTCGAAGGCGAGACTCGATTTACCCGAACCTGAGAGACCGGTAATGACAACAAACTTGTTGCGCGGGATATCGAGGGAGATGTTCTTGAGGTTGTGTACTCTGGCGCCTCTGATGTTGATATGGCTGAATTCCATCTCTTATTTATAATCTTTTTGTAGCGTGGTAACCTGATAGTGTAGCACTGGTCATAAATACTTTTGCATCTATAGCGAGTTCACTGTTTTGCAGAAAAAATTTTGCGAAAAAAGTTTCTGTTTTATATTTGGCCAGTCTACCGGGTTGTTTGATGAATCCGGGATGGGCGCTCTTTTTGTTCATTTTCATTACTAATAAAGCAACATAGAAGCAGAATCCAATATGGAAATTATTTACCAGAAGCAAGCTGAAAAAGGAAAACAGTGTCAGGATTGTCAGAGCTTTACTCCCAGGGATAGTGATCCTGCGGCGGGTAGCTGTTTTGGCAAAGATGTTGTAGCCGAGGGTGGCTGCATGTTTTTTAAGAAAAAAGAGATAGAGTAGTAACTTTTTTTTGGTGCGATCAATGAAAAAGGCGACCCTCTTGGGCCGCCTTTTTTTTCAACAGGGTTTCATTCAGGATTTCAGTCTCTCAGTGCGGCTCTTGCGGCTGCAAGGCGCGCAATCGGTACTCTGTACGGACTGCATGAAACATAGTTCAGCCCTAATTTGTGGCAGAACTCAACGGTTGAAGGATCGCCGCCATGTTCACCGCAAATTCCAAGCTTGAGCTCTGGTTTGACGGCACGTCCCTCTTTGGCGGAGATGCTCATCAGCCTGCCTACACCCTCAATATCAAGTGATTCAAAAGGATTGCGAGCAAAGATCTCCTGCTGCTGGTAGACTGGCAGAAACTGTCCGGAGTCGTCGCGGCTCATGCCAAGTCCCATCTGTGTCAGGTCATTGGTGCCGTAGCTGAAGAAATCGGCAGCTGTGGCAATCTGGTCGGAGGTAATGGCGGCGCGTGGTACCTCGATCATGGTGCCCACAAGGTATTTTACTCCCGTTCCCTGTTCAGCAATGACGCTGCGGGCGGTTTTGTGGATGATTTCACTGGTGATTTCAAGCTCCTTGACCGTGCTGATGAGCGGCACCATTATTTCAGGGACAACCTCAAGGCCCTCTTTTTTCAGTTTGCATGCAGCTTCGATAATTGCCCGTACCTGCATGACTGTAATTTCAGGATGCAGGATACCGAGCCGGCAGCCACGAAGGCCAAGCATGGGGTTGAATTCGTGCAGATCGTTAATTCGTCCCTTTACCTCTTCAAAGGATCTTCCCATTTTTCCGGCAAGAACTTTGATTTCGCTGTCGGTGTGAGGCAGGAACTCATGAAGTGGAGGATCAAGAAGTCTGATGGTAACCGGTCGGGTGCCCATTGCTTTGAAGAGACCGTAGAAGTCTTCACGCTGGTATGGAATCAGCTTCTCAAGCGCTATTTTGCGTCCTTCAACATCGTCGGCCAGAATCATTTCGCGCATGGCATCAATACGCTCGCCACCGAAGAACATGTGTTCTGTACGGCAGAGGCCGATACCTTCGGCACCGAAAGTGATGGCAATTTCTGCCTGGTCCGGCTGATCGGCATTGGTGCGGATCTTGAGTTTACGGTACTTGTCGGCCCACTCCATGAGCTGTTTGTAGATAGGCCATGTCGCTGCATCTTCCGGCTTGAGGGTTTTGTCAACCAGAACTTCAATGATTTCAGAGTTTTTGGTCGGAATTTTACCGGCGATCACTTCACCGGTGCTTCCGTCGATGGAGATGTAATCACCTTCTAAAAGGACGATATCTTTTCCGGCGACGCGCATTTCACCTCTCTGGTAGTCGATATTGAGTGCTCCGCATCCTGCGACGCAGACTTTGCCCATCTGACGGGCAACCAGCGCGGCATGGGAGGTCATGCCGCCACGTGCAGTAAGAATACCTTCTGAGGCATCCATGCCCTTGATATCTTCTGGTGATGTTTCGATGCGGACAAGAATGACTGCTTCGCCGCGCTTGCCAGCTTCGTAGGCATCAACGGCATTGAAATAGATTTTACCTGTTGCGGCTCCCGGACCGGCATTAAGGCCTGTTGCAAGGAGTCTTCCTGATGCAACGGCAGCCGTTTTCTCTTTCATGTCGAAGACTGGCCGGAGTAACTGGTTGAGCTGCTCAGGTTCAATGCGCATGAGCGCCTCTTTTTCGTCGATAAGCTTCTCATTGAACATGTCAACGGCAATTTTCACAGCAGCCATACCGGTTCTTTTGCCGACCCTGCACTGCAGCATAAAGAGTTTGTTGCTCTCGATGGTGAACTCAATGTCCATCATGTCGTGGTAGTGGTGTTCGAGAATGGAGCGGATCTCTTCGAGCTGGTTGTAAATGCCGGGGTTTGCTGCTTTGAGCTGGTCGATTTTCAGCGGGGTTCTTGTTCCTGCAACAACGTCTTCTCCCTGGGCATTCATGAGAAACTCGCCGTAGAAGATGTTTTCACCGGTGGCAGCATCGCGGGTGAAGGCGACGCCTGTTCCGCAATCTTCGCCCATGTTGCCAAAGACCATGGCCTGAACGTTGCAGGCGGTGCCCCAGTAGCCTGGAATATGGTTCAGTTTGCGGTAGACGATGGCTCGTTCGTTGTTCCAACTGTTAAAGACGGCACCGATGGCTCCAATGAGCTGTTCGTGTGGGTCTTCAGGGAATGTTTTGCCGGTTTTTTCAAGAATGGCGGCTTTGTATTGGCCAACTATATCCTGGAGATCTTCGACCGTGAATTCAGTGTCGAGCTCGATGCCGAGTTCATGTTTTTTGCCTTCGAGAATTTTTTCGAAGGGGTCAATCTGTTTTTTGTCGGTTGGTTTGAGATCAAGTACCACGTCGCCGTACATCTGCACGAAGCGGCGGTAGCAGTCCCACGCAAAACGGGGGTTTCCTGATTTTTTTGCCAGGCCGTCAACGGTGGCGGCATTCAGTCCCAGGTTGAGAATGGTGTCCATCATGCCAGGCATTGATGCCCTTGCACCTGAGCGCACCGAGACCAGCAGGGGATTCTCGGGGTCACCGAATTTTTTGCCTAATGTCTCTTCAATTTTGCTGAGTGCATTGGGAATGTCCCTGTCGAAAAGATTTTTTGGGTAGTTTTTCTGATTGTCGTAATAGTAGGTGCAAACTTCGGTTGAGATGGTAAAGCCCGGAGGAACGGGCAAACCGATGTTTGCCATCTCTGCAAGGTTGGCACCTTTGCCGCCAAGCAGATTCTTCATGGAGGCATCACCTTCAGAGGAGCCGCCAGAGAAACTGTAAATATATTGTTTACTGGTAGCCTTTTCGTTCGTAATCTCAGATTTTGGCATGTTTTCAGGAGTAATTGTGTTTTATTTTACACCAGAAAATTGAAACAGGTGGTAATAAAACAGGTGAAGTTGACTACTTTTAACTGTGGAGGAATTTAATAAAAATTGAATGCAAAAACTACCGGAAAGGATATTTCATTACTGATTTTATGATGGAAATTGAGCCTCTTGTTATTCTTTTGCAGATTGTGCGTCTTGCCGTGCCTTACACCCTTACCTCTGTTGGCGCGACCTTCTCTGAACGGGGTGGGGTAGTTAACCTTGCTCTGGAGGGAATGATGCTTGTGGGCGCTTTTGGGGCTGCTTATGGGCAGTACCGTACAGGTTCGGCCATGATGGGGGTTCTGCTTGCGCTGCTTTGTGGTTTGAGTGTGGCACTGCTATTTGCTTTTGTGACGGTTACGTTGAAGGCTGACCAGATTGTTGCGGGAATTGCCATCAATATTCTTGTGATGGGGGCTACACGCTTTGGTCTCACTCTGCTTTATGGAAGCTCAATGAATTCGGCGCGTATAGCGGGCGTTGAGGTTCCCTCTCTTGTTCTGGATCCACTGTTTCTTGCTGCTGTTGTTTCGGTCTTTGCGGGGCAATGGTTGCTCTTTAAAACTCCTTATGGCCTTCGGCTCAGGGCAACCGGTGAGAGCGCTGAAACGTCCGACAGTGCGGGAGTGAATGTGGATCGGATGAGGTATTCGGGTGTGCTTGTTTCGGGTGCGCTTGCGGCTCTTGCGGGGGCTTTTCTTGTTTTTCAGCAGCACACGTTTACAGATAATATGTCTGCGGGGAGGGGTTATATTGCTCTTGCTGCAATGATTATTGGCAAGTGGACCCCGCTTGGCGCGGCCCTTGCAAGTCTGTTGTTTGCTGTTACTGAATCGATGGAAATGTGGCTTCAGACAGGCTGGATTCCATCGCAGGTAGTGCAGTCAATGCCTTATATCATCACGCTTGTTGTGCTGGCCGGTTTTGTCGGGCGGAGCGTTGCTCCACGTGATGCGGGTACTCCTTTTGAAAAAAATCGGAAATAGCGGCCGTTCGTCGTGGAACGACCGCTTTTCTGATCATTGTTATGCCGGCTTTTCAGCTTCACACAGGAGATGATCGTATTTTCTGATGGTTCGTACGTTGGTGAACCCGATGGATTCCAGAATCTCCTTGTATCTGCTTTGCTGTTTGTAGCCAAGCACTGAAAATGGTAATCCAGCTCCAAGGATGTAGTGGCTCAGATAATCGAAATTCGGTTTTTCCGGATTGTCGATAATCATGTCGAGAATGAGAACCTTGCCGCCGGGTGTAAGCGCGTCATAAGCTTTTGTACAGAGTAAGGTAGTCAACTGCTCGTTTGCCGAATAGAGAATCCTGCAGAACATGACGGCATCGGCTGTCGGGTAGGCCTCTTTGTAGATGTCAACGGCAGTGCCTCTCAGTCGATCTCCAACCCCTTTTTCGGCAGCATTTTCATTGACAAGCTCAACGGCCCCGGGCAGGTTCAGGATTGTGGAGTCAAGCTGGGGAAACTTTTTCAGGAGAGCTGCGGAAATGTCGCCGATTCCACCACCCACATCAACAAGGCTCTTTGCCCTCATAGCTGTCGAGCGATGGATTGACCAGGAAATTACCCTGTACGTTCAGCCCTGCCTGGCGGCACTCCTCAATGATGCGTGAAAATTTGTCGGCTGAATTGAATTGACATGTTGGCAAGAATTTCACTTTTACCCAATGTGACGCGGAGTGATTTTTTGGAGAGTGCTCCCTTTTTTTTAAAAAACTTTTCATACCTTGTCACCTTGGTTTGTGACGGTCTTTTATCATTATTTGCAAGATTTCAGGGTATGCAGATCTCTCCTTCAAACAGTGTTGTTTCTTTGCATGACTCTCCTTCTGATGTCTCAGAGGAGTTGCTCAATCAGCTTGCTGCGCAGCAGAAGTCGCGCAAGAAATGGCTTCTTGTGCAGCCGGTGAGTACTACCAGTATGATGGTTGATTCGGGGACAGTCAGTATGCCGCTCAACCTCATTATGGTGGCAACCATGGTTGGCAGACTGTTTGATGTTACCTTTGTTGATGAGCGGCTTGGCGATAAAGTGCCTGAAGATCTTTCCGGGTTTGATGTTATTGCCGTCACTTCACGCACTCTCAATGCAAGCAAGGCTTACAGGATTGGTGATGCCGCCTTGCGGCAGGGGAAAATCGTTATTCTCGGCGGCGTTCATCCCACCATGCTGTGTGACGAGGCTTCGCAGCATTGCACCAGTGTGGTGTATGGCGAAATTGAGTCAATCTGGACGGAACTTGCCACTGATATTCTGAAGGGAACCATGCAGAGTGTTTATCGGGCAAAAGAGCTCAAGCCAATGAGCACCATGCTTCATCCTGATTTCAGTTATGCGCTTGCTGCAAAAAACGCTAAAAAGTATAGTACCCGTATTCCGATTCTGGCGACAAAAGGATGCCCGGTCGGTTGTAATTTTTGTACAACCCCAACCATTTACGGTAAAAATTACCGATATCGGGAGCTTGACCTTGTGCTTGATGAGATGCGCTACCATCAGAAACGGCTGAACAAGGAGCATGTGAATTTCTCCTTTATGGACGACAACATCAGTTTCAGGCCTCAATATTTTATGACGTTGCTTGAGGAGATGGCAAAGCTTGGCGTACACTGG
>CAIWUU010000081.1 GCA_903915955.1 uncultured Chlorobiaceae bacterium
CACTGCTGCCATCAGTCACCATCAAAGGCGCAGTGTTTAGTAAGCGCTGGCAAATTTATATTAATACCAAAGTGGATACAGATATTTGATACCGCAAAACTACATCATTGAATGGCATTTTATCAGGATGCTTTCGCCTCCCACAGCGACTTGCCGGTGGCCCTGAAATACAGTGACTCAGGGTCAACATCAAAACCGCAATCCCATGCAAGAGTAGGCCAGGAATCAAGATAAAAATGTGAAAAAGCTTCAGGGTTCCGTAATAGCTCTGCAATTGGATATTTATAAACAAGATCGCGGAGATCAACATCTCCGGTCTCCCCAGTATTGAATTTCAGAAATATCTGATAATCCTTGACATACCTTGCCTCTATAATTGAAATACATTCCATAAGATATTAGCTCATTTTAGCGTGTCAAGGTTTTCAAGGTTCATAGAATGCTGAAAATTATTATGAAAGCTGAAATTCGAAAAATTCCCAAATCTTTCACGCCCGTCCTTAACCTTTCCCCTCAAATCATCTGCTGACTTTATTCCAGTAATTATAGAAAGCTTATTAAAGTGTTTATGTTGTGCCGCACGTACAAAAAAAGGAAACGAGTTTCCGTAAGAAGAATAGTGTAGCGTTTGTGGATACCAATGTGTCTCTGGGGTAATAAATGACATCAGTAATGTTAATAAGTCTGCCTGAATAATTTCTTCAAATGGCAAATCCTCTCTATCAGCCTGTCTTTTTAGCAATTCAGCCGCAGGTGCATGAAGCTTTCTTCCTTCAGGAGCTAATACCGTCTGCAATGCATCAGAGTGGCCATAGAAACAATCAAATCTTTCGAAATACGATGGACCAGACCTATCTGATGACGGCATGAGATAGTGGGATGAATAAATTTCGTTTAAAACTTGATATGCACCAGATTTCAAGAGTGCGGCAATGATATATAAAAATGTTTCATATACAAAAACTGAATGGGCATCAAACCATGATTCATTCCATTGATTAATTTCTGGAGGCCGCGATTTGAGTTCCCTTAATTTCTCCAGAACATCTATTACTGCTTCGGAAAATTTCTCTGCTTCTGTAATTTCACCTTCAAGAAGAATCCAGTTACAAAGGTGATCCCGAATTGCTTTCAGCTTGCCACAATCATCTAAAACTTTCTCTCCTATTGAATCTACTAAAGGTCTTTCACGAACCCTCAAAGCGTCAGCATAGCTTATACATGAATCAATAAAGTCGCGCCGATAGTGGTTGATACCTTTCTTGTCTTGTAATATTGCTTGCTTGAGAGAATTATATTTTGCTAAAGCCTCACTTGTTGGTATTGGAGCATCACTGATAATATATGTTGGAGCTTTACCTTTTTTTGGCTTAACATGTTGCGGCTTTCCATAGAGCAAGCGAACAAGTTGCTCCCAGTTCTCATTTTCAGCTTCAGAACTTGAAAAATTAATCCACATCCTTGATTTCATGAATGCCGGAAGAATTGGTTCACCATCCTCACCAAATTCACAAACAATTGGAATAAACTTTGATTGCTTTACTTTTTCATATACTTCGCTTGAAATTATTTGTGATTCAGTACCTACCCCAGCCTTTCTTGCATTAGCTTTCTCAGCATATGTTTTATCACACACAACAAGTACATGAGTCACAGATTGATCAGTCACCATCTGCTCCATAAACACGTATTTATCATATCCTTCTTTAAGATCATAAATATCCAAAACGACATCAATTCCATCAGCGACGAGCCTGTCTGCCCAATGTTTTACAAGTTCTTGGTGCGATTGGTCGCTCCAACTATACGAAATAAAGACCTTTGGCTCTTCCATAATGCTATTTATAATTTTATTGCTAAGAAATAGTATGTCATTTCTATTTTATCATTTGCAATATCACAATTTATCAAAAATTTTCTTCTCTTGGGCGAATATACCCATTGCACTGAAATAAAGTGAATCAGAAATAACATCAAAACCACACTCTCATGCCAAAAATGGCAAGGAATTAAGATAAAAATGTGAAAATGCTTCAGATTACCGACCGTAATGGTTTTGCTATTGGATATTTATAGACAAGATCGCGAAGATCCACCTCTATAGTTTCACCGGTATTAAATTTCAATAATTCGAAATAAAAATAATGCAGAATTATTTTTATGCCCATAATTCACTTTAATAGTTTATTATATAACAATAACATGTTATCAAAAAAATGAATTAACTCAATTAACCGACACGGATTATTTTTCTCTACCGATTCCATTTGCCATCAAATCCAGAAGCTGATTAATTCCAATGGTTTGCAAAAGGATTTGCCCATACTTCTTTTTAAGGACACTTGTTGAAAATATTATGTCTGTGCAATTAGGTATTAATGATTTCACCGATGGAATTACTTTCTCGTACAGTTCTTCTGCACTGATCAAGTCAATTTTTGTCACAACAGGGACGATCGATATACCGGCATGCTCTGCCCACTTCATTACACTTGCATAGTGGGTAAAGATTTTTTCCTCAATGACACATGGCAACACTTTTCCTTCATCACAGTCATTCAGTAACTCTCTTCCATCACTTGGGTCAAAAACCAAAAGTATTTTATCCCCCTTCTCAATAATCCCGTTGAGAAATTGACTAAAGCAACTTTGCTGAAAAATGTAACCTGCAGTATCTAATAACTCAATGGTTGAGTTTCTTGTATCAAGCGTCACACCCAACCTGTATCTTGGAAGTGATCCTACACAGGTTCGGACCACAAGACGCTCATTCCTAAGACCGATTACTCCACTTTTGAAGGTATGATGCATCGCCGAGAATCCAAACAAGGTTTCAGCTTCAAAAGAAAAGCGAATATCACGAATCATCTCGAACAGCAGTGTTGTAAGAAGGCACGACTTTCCCGATGCTGAAGGACCGATTAAAACGTAACGAATGGGACGCTTGTCAAACTGATTTTTTGTTGTACGAAAGTGTTTCGCAATCTGCCAAGCCATATTATTATCAGGGTGTCTATCCAAGATAGAAGCCAACGCGGCATATAGTTCAGCCTCATTGAGCAATTTATTGCTGTTAGCACTAAGCAGGTAAACTATTTCAGAATCTCCATCTTCTAAGGACTTCATACTGATGGATTTAACATCCTGTTTTCTGACACACCTGGATATTATCTCTTCCAAAAGCTTAATGATATTCAGATCAAGTTCCGGGGAGACTACTCCCATCGCGGTGAGAATATTTCGTGCCAACAGTATTCTTTCTTCGGCTTCAAGTTCTGCTTTTAAATTAGTATCAAATTTTAAATCATCTGGACTAAACTCCTTTATTGCTTGTGGATGTTGCCTGAACTGTCTTAACAAATCATTTCCAGTCCATGTAAGAATTTTCAAATGATGCTTGTTTTGAAATTCTGTTATATATTGACGAGCGTTCGATGTAAGATCGGTAAAAGAGAGTATGACTAGAAAATCGGCTCCCGATGCTTCTGCCCAAGCAACTTTACTATTTATATCATCGACAGTTATGCTGCTCTGTTGATGCTTGCACTCAAAGAACCAACGTTCGTTGATTTGATTATGCCTATCTGGAAGTTCTCTTGAATAGGTCGCTTCAATATCTCTTCCTCTATCCCTATCATTGTGATGACCATTTCTGACGGCATTCCGGAATCCCATTGAGCGTAACAAAACAAGGCATAAATCTTCAAACAAATCACTTGTTACAGAACGAAGTGCATCCTCTAATGATTGATTTTTTTTTAGAGAAAAGATTCCATGTGTAGGTTTTTCTTTTGAAATTAAATGTGTTATTTCATCTGTAAGTTTGAGACTTAGGGGTTTTGTTTCACCTATAGGTTCACAAGATAAAGGTACTATTTCATCTTTAGATTCGAAACTTAAAGGTCGCGTTTCATCTGAGAAATTTTTTTTTTGTGTCATTATATAAAAAATCCTGTTAATAAAATTTCATAGCTAAATATAACGAGTAATACGACTTTTAATCACGTCGGTTTATTCAGCTAAGGCAACTTATAAAATAAATTTGAACCCTATAAAAATAAGAAAAAAGCATCGTTTACATATCAACAAAAGAAAGCATTGATGCATCAAGTTTACATTAATTCAAAATAATTCAGATCACCTTTCCCCCTCATTTCAACAATCGGCACTCGCGACATATCAAGATCACCTTTGAAAGCCTTCTGGCTAAGGGTGCCATAGAATGATTCAATATTAGTGAGTGATTCAGTGTACTGGGCTCTTACGGATTCAACTTTGTTGACTATGGCCGCAAATCGGTTTTGAAGATCGATAGGAGGCTTTATTAAAGGAAACGCTTTAAGTTGAGTGGAGTTAATGGAGGCAATTCCTGTTGTTTGTTTTGCTGCTTTAAAAAAGTATGATTTACCATACTTACTTGCCATAAGTGCGCTTAGGAAAACAGGATTCACACTATTGCCAATAGCTCTGACTCTAAAAATATGATTTTGATGTATACATTCATCAATTTCACAGCTCCAAACTGCACCACGACCTAATTTGTCAGGGTCGCCACCCTCTGTAAGTAAAAGATCGCCAGAGATCAATTTATACTTATGAATTTCTGCTTCTGTTACTTCTATTGTTTTTATCTCCGATAGATTGAGATAACCATCCTTAACATTTGCCACTCTCATGTATGGAACCTCTCTCAGTTTGTTCCCATTGTATTTTTTCCCCTTTGTAACACCAGACACAATTTCAGTACAGGCGCTTAAAGGCTCAATTATCCATTTCTTGACATTCCCATTTTTTAAACAAAATATCTCCAGAAAAACACTTTTGAGCAGTTGGTCAAGCTGTTTGATTTGCTCGCGGCGGCGGGAGATCAGGTTTTCTACTTTGGAAAGAAGGGTTGCGATGCGGATTTGGTCGTCAAGTGGTGGAAGGAGAATTTTGAGATCATCGATATATTCATTTTTCAGATTAGCAATGTTTGCGCCTTGAACTATTCTTTCTATTGAATCCCTGAAAAAACGAGTTTTAAAGAAATGATATAAATATTTTGAATCAATGGATTTCTTCGGCCTTACAAGTTTGCAAAAAGCTCCAAAAGACCCATTAAAGTCGCTATCAAACTGGATATTTTTACCAATTGTTTTTTTGCTACCACTTGAAGCAGTTAAAACAAGATCACCACCTTTAATGACTTGT
Source organism: uncultured Chlorobiaceae bacterium (assembly GCA_903915955.1). GTDB lineage: Bacteria > Bacteroidota > Chlorobiia > Chlorobiales > Chlorobiaceae > Chlorobium. The sequence goes on from CAIWUU010000081.1 coordinate 5,194, forward strand.
TCTGAACGTATAAACTCTTTATTGATGTAAATAAGATCAGATTCTTTAAACCCTTCTTCTGTAATATTGTTTGACCTTATAACAGGAACATAACCATCTTTTTTTGTGGTAATTATGTTTTCTGGTTTAAATGAAATACCCCGAACTTGAAACACATGTTCACCTAATTTTTCGTATTTCATATTCCCCTCCCGTCCGGCAGTTGCTCATATCGCTCATAATCGAATTGCGAACGCAGTGCGTTCGTAATTGTAACCTCCTTATAAAAATGCCAGTTACGCCTAAATCGACCAACTGAAAAACTCTTCCCCCAACCGGTTATAAATGCTTGTTTCATCCAATCATCCCCTTCAGCTCCAGCAG
>CAIWUU010000082.1 GCA_903915955.1 uncultured Chlorobiaceae bacterium
AACCAGCAACACATCCCTCTCTTCAAGACGGTTGACCAGGCATTCTGGATGCTGTTCAGCAAAAAAAGGAGCCAGATATCGGCGTAAGTGATAGGTAAGCTTCACATTCCCTCTTGTCAAATACTCAAACTTCTCCTGAAGCGAGCGAAACCCGGTATAAAGACCATAAACCGGTTTAAGGTTGACAAGAGGTTTGAGTTCCAGTACTCTGGTATCTTCAAAAACAACAATCTGCATAATGCAAAGACCCTGTAAGTTTGAGACTATTGGAGCTGTCAGGTTGCAAATCAGTCACAAAAGCGCAAGGTAATATAAAAAAACAGGCAATATGAGTGGGGAGAGTTGGAATGTTTATTATCTCTCTCCCACATTTTTCTCACTGCTACTCCCCTGTCATTGCTTAAAAATACGCTTTTTCAATCAATAAAAAGAGAGAGCAAGCAAGGATCATTTTAATAACAGTAATTGGTTATTATATTTGTCGAGGCAGCATTTTTTATGGCCTGTAATAAGTCAAGAGAGGCAAGCATCACACAATTCTTCGGAGAAAAAATGGAACGAGCTGCACTGCAATCACTTGACATAACAAAAAAAAGTCACTGGAACAACCACCACCCGGCTGCCAACTTCACCAAGTGGATGAGTGTGATTGACGGGAATATCGTCCACACGTGGGTTGAAGCAAAAGCAGATGTCATACTTGACTTTATGGACGTTGAACTTTTGCAGGTTGTGCTCACTGAATCTGCTCTTCTGAACACACAGTTTCATATTCTGTTTGATCTCAAAAGCGTATTTAATATCACATTCAGATACAAACAGGCTATTACTGATCTTTTTTTTAACTGGAACCCGCTTCTCGGGGTTATTTGTTTTTACAACGTGCACGAATCCATGCGTATAACGATGGATACTTTTACCGCAGTTGCACCACAAAAAATCTCCGTCATCATGGCCAAAAGCTATGAAAATGCCTTAGAAAATATAATGGCATTCAAGGAGGGAATGCTCATAACCGAAGAGTTGGAACTTGAACAGAAGCCTGAATCAGCTCTAAAAAAACAGTATCTGCAGGCAATTGCAAGAATCTCCTGGCTCAATATGCTGGACGAGCAGATAACAACACCGCCCCTTGACAACCAGTATTATCCATTTTTCAAGGCATTAGACTCCTTGCGCTGCGACCTTGTTGCTAAAGAGAGGGAAAAAGAGAGGGAAATCCAACTTCTTCAGCAAAGTTTTGAGAATCGCATCACGCAGATGGTTATAAAAACGAATGCGCAGGCAGAAGCGAACAAAAAATTGATTCTGGATATGGAAAAAGAGAGGGCAACTCTTGATAAAAAAATCGCTGTTCAGGATAATGAACTGACAAGGAGATCAACGACAACTGCAAAAAATACAGACGGATTACAGTGTCTGCTTGACCAGATATACTCCCTTGACATTGAGCCATCCATTAAAAAAGCTATGACTGATTCCTGCGTGCACCTGATTGAGACCGATAGTACAGATAAAAAACTGAGTCTGGAATTGACTGAAGCCAATTCACTCTTTTTATCCATGCTTCATAAAACATTTCCTGAGCTCAACAAACGAGAACTGAGAATCTGCATGCTTGTCAAGTTAAACTACGACACGACAGAGATTGCCAGTTCAATTAGCATATCGGTAAGAGGTATGGAAAGTATCCGCTTCAGAATGCACAAAAAGTTAGGATTGGGAAAACACCAGTCAATCAAAACCTACCTTTCGGAGCTTGGGGTCACGTAAGAGCCTGTAAGATAGAAATTCCTTTTGGAACAACCGAAATCGCTATCCTGCCACAAACATTGTCAAACACCTCTCCATCAATGTGCATAACGTCAGCCTTTTCCAGGATCACCTCGACAGCCTTCGCCTTGCAATACAGCACCTGTGGATCGTAAATATGCGTTCCCCTAAGATATTTAAGGACATAACGGAAGAGTTCATGTTTTGGAATCGCCTTGAGAATACAGACATCAAGAAATCCGTCATACAAATCCGCTTCTGGTGCCAATCGAAATTTTCCGCCCTCAATTTTTCCGTTTGACACCGAAAAGGCAAAAATCGGCTCACAAAGCTCAAGCGAAGAGTGCTCTAACGTAATTTTAATACGCATTGTCGACGCAGTATAGCTATAAAGTACGTTTAAAAGAGCGTAAACATAAACAAGCTCTCCTCTCAACCAGCGTGTCTGCTTAACGCTTTTGGCGATCCTTCCGGTGAAACCAATGCCCAAAGAGTTGATAAAATACTGGTGATCTCCATCACCCCAGGAGACACTGCCAAGATCTACAAATTTGCTTCCTCCAGTAAAAAAATGTCCCACTCCAAGCGGTAAACTCTTACCGGGATTCAGGGTTTTAATAAAATCATTTGCTGACCCGATCGACAAAATACCAACAATAATGCCCTTTCCCACAACGGCATTAACCACATCATGAAGCGTTCCATCACCACCACAGGCGATCATACAGGTGCACTCCCTCACTTTAGATCGAGCAATATCACCTGCATGACCAGGATATGCCGTTGTCAACAATATCGAATCTTTCCGGCCAGAGAGAAGCGATTTGAGCCACTCCGCCTTGCGTGCAGCGCGGCCCTTATTGGCGGCTGGATTAAAAATAAAAAGGTAACGACAACGGTTATTCATCATTCTGAACATTGGACAAGGGAAATAAACAGCAATAACCTGTCACAAAAACTGGCTGCGTGATAAAATACGGGTAATAACCAAACATACAGTAAAAAAAATTACCCATATCCAGATGTATTTAAATCATTTAATACTCCACTCAATCTACAGTGAACAGAGAAAAACCACTTCATTCCGAGAATAGACATCAAATCAATAATACCCCCCACAAAAAAAATATCACCCCGTAGTATAAAAAAAAGAAAAAGTGTATTCTCAAATAGAACTACGAATATTTTTTGCTTTTTTCTTAAAAAAAAACAATATTACTGTTGTGAACACGTCAGACGTAAAGTGCAGTTAGTGAAGTAATCGATACGAATAAAAGTAGTTTAAGCGCTGCTGCTTTTTGTTCGCTTTTTGCTGAGAGACGTGTTGTGGATTTATAATTCCGCAAACAAAGCGAGGAGTGTATGTAACTTTGATGCATTATTGAGAGGGCCCGGCATGCTTGAAAGCTGTTGCAAGAATGTGCTGGTTTTACGGATCCAGGCAGCATAATGTTCTTATCGTACTAACAAGTAACCCAAATGATCATACCATGACTACACAAGCTGAAGTGGGAAAAAAATCTCCTGCGGAATATGAAAAAGAGATTGGAGATCTCAGAGTGAGAGTTGCAAATCAGGATCTGGAGCTGACAAGAGTTTCCACAGCAATAGCAGAAAAGACATCTTCATTACGTAATCTCCTTGACCAGATACATGCCCTTGACATTGACACAAGCGTTAAGAGAGTAATGACCGATTCTTGTTTGAGCCTGATTGAGACAGAAACCATCGAAAAACGACTGAACATGGAGTTGACCGAGTCCGATTCAGTTTTTTTATCGAAACTCCAGAAAAAACATGCTAACCTTAATCAGCGAGAGCTCAGGATAAGCCTTCTCGTTAAGCTCAATTACGACACAAGAGAGATTGGCCGCTCTGTCGGTATCTCGACAAGAGGGATGGAGAGCATCCGTTATAGAATGCATAAAAAACTTTGCCTTGGAAAACATCAGTCCATCAAGACCTATCTTTCAGAACTCGCTATAGCCTGACAGGGCAGGGTGAGGATGTTTCAAAAAAAAGCCTCTGACTTCAAAGGGAGTCAGAGGCTTTTCCTTTAGGAACAACGGTATCATCGCCTCTATTTTCAACAGGAAAAACTTTTAATATTGACAAACTCACAGATGCCATAACGAGAGAGCTCACGGCCATAGCCGGACTCTTTGACTCCGCCAAATGGCAGCCGTGGATCCGATTTTACCGAACTGTTAATAAAACAGTTCCCCGTCTCAAGTTGGTCTCCTACAGCAAGAGCTCGATCAATATCCCGGGAGAAGACCGCAGAGCCGAGGCCATAAGCGGTATCGTTGGCTATGCGTATGGCATCATCATCATCCTCTGCTTCAATAATAACCGCAACCGGGCCAAAGGTCTCTTCATCGTACGCCGCCATCCCCTTCTGCACTCCGGTGAGAAGTGTTGGAGGATAGAAAAATCCTGTTTTTTCAGGGATTTGCCCACCGCAAAGCAATCGGGCACCCTGTTCAACACTGCCAGAAACCTGGGCGTGCAGTTGCTCGCGAAGGTCGCGGCGCGCCATGGGGCCAATGTCAACCGTTGCATCAAACGGATCGCCCATCACCGAAGCCTCCATGCGCTGCAGAAGGAGGCGTTCAAACTCCTTGATGACTGAAGATTGCACAATAAAACGTTTTGCGGAAATACAACTCTGTCCGCAATTGAGCAGACGCGCCGCAGCACAGATAGCAACTGCCTCAGGAATATCAGCATCATCAAGCACAATATAGGGGTCACTGCCTCCAAGCTCAAGGACGCTTCTTTTGATGGCTCGCCCGGCCTTTGCGGCAACAGCACGACCAGCAGCGGTACTGCCCGTCACTGAAACACCCTGAATGGCGGAATGATCGATCATGAAACCAGTCAAGCGGTCAACATCTTCAAGGTCGATATGGACTGTTCTGTAAAGATGCTCAGGAAAGCCTGCTTCACGAAAAAGCTCTTCGAGAGCAATGGCTGAACCGGTAACACTTGGAGCATGCTTGACAATAATGCCATTACCGGCCATGATTGCCGGAGCCGCAAACCTGAGCACCTGCCAGAAGGGAAAATTCCACGGCATGATGCCAAGCACAAGACCAATGGGCTCAAAGGTAACCAGACCTCGAACACCACCATCAAGCAGACTCTCTTCCTGTTTTAAATACTGTTCCGCATTGTCGGCATAATAATCGCAGACCCAGGCTGACTTCACCACTTCAGCGACTGCCTGAGCCAGAGGCTTGCCCATCTCAAGCGTTATCAGCGCTGCATGACGCTCTTTTTGTTCACGCATCAGTTCAGCAAGAGCTCTCATCAGCACGCTTCGATCCTCTAATGAGACCTTTTTCCAAGAAAGAGCATCTCTGCGGGAGACCTGCAGGATCTCTTCAATTTCACAGGATGTCATGGTCTGATACTCGGCAATTGGCTCTTCTGTCGCAGGATTAATGGTAATGATCATTGCTTATAACGGTTCATGATGAAAAAAATTAATCAATGCTTTGATAGATCGCAAGATAACTCTCGAAACGGTCGGGATCAATACGACCAGCCTCTACCGCCCTCATAATCCCGCACCCTGGCTCTACGGTATGAGAACATGAAGAGTAGCTGCACTCCTGCATCGATGAGAGAAACTCTCTGAAATAGAAGCGCAGATTCTCGCGGGTAATCCCTGAAAGATTAAACTCCCTGATCCCCGGGGTATCGATGATATAGCCACCCTTTGGCAGAGCAAGCATAACAGAATTTGTGGTCGTATGGAGCCCTTTTCCTGTCTTCATATTGGTTTCACCGGTACGAAGCCGATCTTCTTGACCGGAGAGCTGATTAATCAAGGTTGACTTGCCCACACCAGAATGGCCGCTAAACGCTGAAAGTTTTCCAGCCAGCGCCTTTCGAAGGAGACCCATACCTCTCTTCTCTTCAGCGCTGGTATAAACAACTCTGTACCCAAGCGCCTTATAAGGCTTCATCAACTGACGAGTCTCCTTCGAATCCTCAAGATCCATCTTGTTGACCACAATCACAATCTCCATCTCTTCGGATTCCGCAAAGACGAGGTAACGGTCGATCAGTCGGGTACTGAGAGGAGGATCAAAGGCTGAAACAACCACCACCAACTGATCAATATTGGCTGCTATCACCTGCACCTTCTCTTTGCTCCGGTTGCGGCGAACATCCCTTTTTCTTGTCAGCGCACTGTGGCGAGAAAGAACAAGCGTAATAGCCGCTTCGTATAACGCGGTTCCAGTTTCAATCATCTTCAGCTCAACCCGGTCACCGACTGCGACAAGCGTCGAATCACCATTCTCCGTTTTAGTTCCGGGAAAAGTGCGGCACCGATACTCTGTTGCATCATCGGAAACAACAATATAAGAGGCACCGGATATCTCCATGACCACGCCAACCGGCACTCCTTCATGATCTCTTTTCATACACAAGCAACACGTTATTCTCTATTTATAAGGAGCTCACAATACTTCGTTTGCACGTAACACGTCGTTCAAATAAAACTATCCAATATCAGCAAGAGAGAAGCGATCGTGGTACTGACGCAGATAACACTCCCGTATCACTGCATGTTCCGCAGACCGCAACTGCCCATCCTCTTCAACAAGAGCAAATGCCGCCGACCTTGCCAACTGCATGATAGAATAATCCGTGTTCAAATCGGCAATTCTCAAACCACTCAAGGTACCAGACTGCTCTTTTCCAAGAATATTTCCTGCGCCTCTTATTTTCGCATCAATTTCCGAGATGACAAAGCCATCATTGGTTGACTCCATTGCCGCAAGTCGCTCTCGGGCATCCGCCGTCATTTTTGAAAAGAGCAAAATACAGGTTGAGGGGTGCTCTCCCCTGCCAACCCGTCCCCTGAGCTGATGCAACTGGGCAAGACCAAATCGCTCCGCATGTTCAACAACCATAACCGTTGCATTTGGCACATCAACCCCAACCTCAATCACTGTCGTCCCAACAAGAAGATCAATCTCCCCACACCTGAACTGCTCCATCACCGTCTCCTTTTCGTCCGGACTCATCTGCCCATGAATCAATCCAAGACGAAGATCTGGAAACCGGATAGCAGAGAGTTCATGATAGCTTTCAACCGCCGCTTTCAGATCCATCTTTTCAGACTCCTCGACAAGAGGATAGACAATATAACCCTGTCTGCCTTCCGCAATCTGTGAGCGAAGCAGATCATAGATCTTCAGTTTCTCCTGTTCCGATCGCAGAAAAGTCTTGATCGCTCTTCGTCCCACCGGCTTGTCACGAATGACAGAGACATCAAGATCACCGAAAACACCCATGGTGAGCGTTCTGGGAATCGGGGTCGCCGTCATCAGGAGCACATGGGGATTTATCGCCTTTTCCTGCAGCGCCTTACGCTGTAACACTCCAAAGCGGTGCTGTTCGTCAATAATAACCAGTCCAAGATTGGCATAGCTAACTCCATGCTCAATCATGGCATGCGTGCCAATCACACAATGCAGTTCTCCAGAGCTGAGCGCATCAAGAACCGCCTGACGTGCTTTTTTCCCCTGCTTTCCCGTAAGAATTCCAACCCGCAGACCAAGTGGAGTAAAATAACGTTTCATGACCAGATAGTGTTGCACCGCAAGAATTTCGGTCGGAGCCATAAAGGCCGACTGAAGGGAATTATCAGCCGCAAGAGCCATGGCAAACATGGCAACAATGGTCTTTCCTGAACCGACATCTCCCTGCAGCAGACGGTTCATGGGAGTGCCACTCCTGAGATCACGATATATTTCACGCACTGCTTTTTTCTGACCCTCAGTCAACGCATAGGGAAGGTTCGCGAAAAGCTTTTGGGTCGCCTCACCGGAATGGGTAAACGTTACTGCTGCTTTATTGCGCCTGATCTCGCTGTGGCGAAGAGCAAAAAGAAGCTGCGCATAAAAGAGCTCCGTCCATTTCAGTCGATAACGAGCTTTTGCAAGTTGCTGGTGTGATGAGGGAAAATGGATCTCGCGATAGGCCTCTGCAAGTGAGACCAAACCATTATCAGCAATCATGGAGGAGGTGAGATTCTCTCGATAACCCGGAGCGCCCTGTTCAAAAGCACGGGCAATAATCGTTCGCATCTGCTTCGACCCCAGATTCGCCTGCTTCATGGCCTCACTACTCTGGTAAACAGGGATAATCTTGCCCGTATTGTAGAGCTCAAAATCACTGCACTCACTATCACTCGCCTGAAGACGATCGGGGCTGAGACGATCGTAATCGGGATGCTGCATCTGTGCATGACTACCGAAATAACTCACTTTCCCATAAACAGCAAGCGATTCACCTTGAACAACACTGCGGGAAAAATACCTGACACCCCGAAACCAGGTAAGCTCAAGCAGACCAGTTGCATCACCAAGCCACGCTTTGAAACGTGCCCTGCCGGGAGTATCTCCATCAAGCTGTGTCCTGATCACTGTCCCGACAACCGTTACCGTTTCACCATCGGCAAGAGCGCCAATACTTTTCATGACGCTCCGGTCAAGATATCGCCTTGGATAGTAGTCAAACAGATCGTCAAGTGTTACAATACCCACCTCGTTGAGGATTGATGCTTTTTTTGTTCCCACCCCTTTCAGGTAAGTGACTGACGTTGAACCGGTCATATTAATGGTTGTAACTGGAATGAAATTCTTGTATATTTGCAGCCTTTACAAATTTATTGCCGGTTATATTATCTATTGTACGACAAAGTCAACGAAAGTCATGAAACAAGATATTCATCCAAAGTATAACGAAGTCACGGTCAACTGCGCAAACTGCGGCAACTCCTTCGTCACCCGTTCAACCAGACCAACCATCAAGGTTGATATCTGCAACAACTGCCACCCATTCTACACCGGTAAGCAGACTCTTGTCGATACCGCCGGACGCGTCGAACGCTTCAACAAGCGCTTTGCAAAATCCACAGCCGCACAGGCGACCGCCTGAGAAAAAGAGCTTGCGCTTTTGCGACAAACCAACACTAACCTATCGGAACTGCTATGAGTGTCAGGGAGGTTTATCAGAAAACTGAGCCTAAAATGAAGAAGACCATCGAAGCATTTCAGCATGAAATCGCTTCGATCCGAACAGGAAAAGCAACAACCACACTGCTTGACCGTGTAAAGGTAGAGGCTTACGGCCAGCAGATGCCACTGAAACAGGTCGGGAATATCAGTGTTCTGGATGTTCATACCCTCATGGTACAGGTTTGGGACAAATCCATGGTATCGGCCACCGAACGGGCTATCCGCGATGCCAACCTCGGGCTCAACCCTGCAGCAGATGGCCAGAATGTCAGAGTCACCATTCCCCCGCTCACCGAAGAGCGACGGAAAGAGTTTGTCAAACTCACCAAAAAATTTGGCGAGGACTCAAAAGTATCCCTTCGCAACCTTCGCCGCGACATGATTCAGGAGATTGAAAAACTTGAAAAAGCAAGAACGATCAGCGAAGACGACAAGAATAAGGGCAAAAAGGATGCCGACGAGATGCTGCACAAATTTGAAAAACAGCTCATGGATCTGATTGTTTCGAAAGAGAAGGAGATCATGGAGGTATAGCAACTGAGCAAATACCAATGCAACAAGCCGGAGTCAAATCCGGCTTGTTACTCTTTGAGCCTATCCTTCGAAATACTCCTTCATGTTCTTATATACCTCTCTTTTACCCAGCAACCCGCCAATCATCCCAAGTACCGTTGCAGCACCTGCGGCAAAAAAAAGCGGCCGTGCAGAAATGTTGTTGGTGTAATAGATAGCAGGAATACCCCGCTCTTTTGCATAACTGTCAAGCGAGGTGGTTCCAATAACAAGATCCGGTTCATAGTCAACCACCGCCTGCATATCCTCTTCAAGATATTTACGATATCGAATCTCTGTGCCAAGCATGGAAAGGACGTTATGGTCTTCCTCTCCGAGCACATTCCGCGCAATGGAGGTTGAGGCGTAAGGCACCTCAAGACCAGCTTCAAGCAGAAGACGGACAACTGGCAGTTCGTTCCCTTCATAGCCAGCGACAATCACTTTGCCCTTCAGATGGCTGAACCTGGCAAGAACTTCGCGTGTCTTCTGGCCCTCCTCTTCGGCCACAGCCTGAACCGTCGCCGGATCAAGATCAAGAGCCTCACCGACACGACGTATCCATTGCGCTGTTGCATTGGCGCCAATCGGGTTCCCTTTGACAATCTTCACGCCATGCTCTTCAAAGAGCGATACGGAACGCTCATAAAAAGGGTGTAGCACTGCACACGCCTCAACCTGACCCGCTTCGATATAGTCATCAAGGGCGATTCCTGGCAGCGTGATGACCGACTCAACACCAATTTTCTGGAGAATTGCACCAATCGTCATGGCATCCACCGGAAAAATCTCTCCCAGCACTACCAGTGATTTAGCTTTTTTCTCTCCATCAAAACGGGCAAAACGCTTCAACAGCGTTGCAACGGCAACATCCTTTGCTTCGGGATGTGTCCTGATCTGAAAGGCGGGCAGACGTACCAGCAGCACCTCTGCATTGCCAATCTTCTTCGGCAACAGCTCCTCGGCAATACCAGCAGTTTCAGCGACACAGGTGCTGACAACAGGAATAAAGCGCACCGCAGGATCACGGGCAATCTCCTCAACCGTGCGGCGAAGATCGTCAATCATGGTTCCACCTGAAATCTGCACATTCATCAGCTCTGGTGACACTATCGACTTTCGTGCTGCATAAAAGTGCGATACAAAGGTCAGGCCGTAAAGGCAACCCTGATCGGCTACCAAGCAAACCTGAACACCATCAATTCTCGTCAGCACCCTCAATCCGCCGAATGCCGGACACATCGACTGGGGGTGCAAGCAGTTACAACCCTTTTTCTCCATGAACCACAACCGTTTTTTTGACCTGTTGAATGTATGCGCCACTGACCATTTTTGCCGGCATTCCCTTGAGCTGCTCTGCCGCTGCATCGCGACTGGCAAATCTGCCAGTCATCAACCTGAAATATTTCATTCCATCCATATACGCTGGCCAAAGAAAGGCGTTGATGCCTGAGGAACGCAGAGGAGCAAGCTCGTTTAAAGCTTTTTTCTCTGACTCGAAAGTAGCAAGCACAATAGCATAATCACCTTGGACAAGAACAAGAGAGTCTGCAACACCGCCTGGCAACTCTATCTGACGAGCTGATGGCGAAGAAGTAACAATACCTGATCGATTAACTGTAGTGACAACGCTTTTGGAAGACTCCGCTGTTGAAGGGAAAAAAGTGTTCGACGAAAACCTGCCATACAGTACTGCAAGCAACAACCCAACAAGAATAACCGCTGAGAGAGGCAAAACATATCCTGGAAGAGCATTTTCACGCTTCAACTCCTTATGCTGCGGCAGAACAACCTCTTTCAAATCCTGATACTCCCTGTTCAGCAGCTCTTCCAACGTACGATCAGGAAAAAAACTGTATGCGCCATCTTCCAGGGCAAAGCGACCCAAGCCATTCAGCATCATCTCTTTTTCCTGCTGAAGCGCTGCAGTGAACAGTGTGGCAAGAGTCCGGGCAAAACGTGCAGCTTCACCCTGACTCATTGAAAGTCGCGAAACAGCAAGAGAGATCGTCTCATCACCACTGGAGAGAGTGCCGTCAAACCGCAACTTGTTGAGCGGGGGGGCAAAAATAATGGCCGATCCACTGCTCCGTTTGGTTGCAGGAATATGCGTTACAGAAAACGAACCAAGCCCTTTAATTGAGAGCTTCCGAAAAGCAAGCAGCTCAGCCACCATTGCTCCGCAAAATCCATTGAAAAGAGATGCGGCTTCCTGCCTCTCCAGATCAAGCCGTCCCGCAAGCTCCTCTGTCAATTCATAATGTATCATAGACCATCACTCTTGCGTAACCAGCGCTCTGCACCTTTCTGTTAATAAAAAAAGAATATAACACATCCCCCATGAAAACCGTGCGACTCTTGTCTTCCACTCCAGGACAAACAACATCCGGCAAAACTAATCAAAGGGAAATTTCAAAATGTTTTGCTTTATTGCGAAGCATGATTGCGACAAATTACCTCCAGCAGAAGATGAAATGAACCGGGAAATTCTCTCAGTCAGCGAACTGACACAGCAGATCAAAACGAAGCTTGAAACTCTTTTTCCACAAGTCAGGATAAAGGGCGAAATCTCGAACTGCAAACGGCATAGCTCGGGCCACATCTATCTGACACTGAAGGATGAGGGGGCACAAATACCGGCTGTTGTCTGGAAAACCACGGCAAGCCGCATGGCTGTTGCGCTCAGGGATGGCATGAATGTTATTGCTGAAGGACGTCTTGAACTCTATCCTCCATCGGGGCGATACCAGCTTATCTGTACATCTGTTACTGAAGCTGGAGAGGGAGCACTTCAATTAGCTTATGCCGAACTTCTTCAAAAACTTGCCAAAGCGGGCTATTTCGGCGCTGAACGGAAAAGAGCCATTCCTGCTATCCCTGAGATCATCGGCCTCATCACCTCTCCTACTGGAGCGGTCATTGAAGATATGAGCAATGTTCTGGAACGACGCTTCCCTGCCGCAAAAGTTCTGCTTTATCCGGTCAGGGTACAGGGCACAAGCGCGGCTGAAGAGATTGCGGCAGGAATTACCTTTTTCAACACCACGAAAAAAAAGCAGCATCGACCTGGTGTGATTATTGTTGCCAGAGGCGGAGGCTCACTTGAAGATTTACAGGCATTCAACGGAGAGCTGGTCGCCAACGCCATCTACCGCTCGATCATTCCGGTCATCAGCGCTGTCGGTCACGAAACGGATCTGACCATTGCCGATATGGTCGCCGACCTGCGGGCCGGAACCCCCTCTATTGCGGCTGAACTGGCCGTGCCCGATACCCAGGAGCTGCTGCGCCACATTGGCAATCTCCTGGCGAGAGAGGATCGGTTGCTCCAGGCAAAGCTTGAGGGAGCAGAGCGTCATCTCTCTTCAATCTGCAGCAGTTACGCGTTCAATCGACCACCGCTGCAAATGCAGCAGTTTCATGAGCGACTCGATACACTTGTGGCCATGATGTCGAGAACCATCACCACCACGTACAGCCAGCAAGTACAGCGCTACGCCTCAGTCAAACAGCAGTTGGGTATGCTTGATTACCGGAAAACACTAGAGCGGGGATATATCCTTGTCAGAAAAGAGGGGAAATTCATGACCAGCGCAACCATGCTGGATCCATCGAACAACGTGGAGCTTGTTTTTCATGACGGAGTGCTGCCAGCGATTATCAGTCAGGAGAACCAGCCCTGAGAATACTTCGTACCAGCTCAAGATCCTCAAGCGTGTTGATGCCAGGATTATCAAGAAGCGTTGTGACACACTGAATACGAAACCCATTCTCCAGCAAACGGAGCTGCTCAAGCGATTCTGCCTGTTCAAGCATTGAGGGTGGAAGAGCCGCAAATTTCTGAAGCACCTCTCCCTTGAACGCATAAAGCCCGATATGACGATAAAACGTTGTTGACATCAGCTTATTTCGCCTGAAAGGGATCGGACTACGCGAAAAATAGAGGGCATACCCCTTTGAGTCTACAACAACCTTCACCTGATGAGGATCATCAATCTGTGGGTCATCGGGATGAAGCGGCAAAACAAGGGTTGAACAATCGGGGGGATTATCAGAAAAGAAAGGCTGAAGCGCCAGATCAATATTTTCTGGACTGATCAGGGGTTCGTCGCCCTGCAGATTAACGAACACATCCCCGTCAATCATGCGTGCCGCCTCAGCAATACGTTCGGTGCCACAGCACGCATCCGGAGAGGTCATAACAACCTCCGCACCATAGGCATCAAGAACATTTGCTATCTCGTGGCTATCGGTAGCCACAACCACTCTCTCCGCCAGACGTGACCTCTGCGCCTGGCGCCAGGTATGCACAATAAGTGGCTCTCCTTCGAGATCAGCAAGCATCTTTTTTTCAAGACGGCTGGAATCAAGCCTGGCGGGGATAAGAATAACAGCTTTGACAGACATTCAGAATTGTTCAAAAATGAGACTTGCCGCTTCGGAACTCACCCCTTCAACCATCACGCTCTTTGTCCGGGAGCTCCTTCCGGAGACAACATGCACCCGCGAATGGGGAATACGAAAAAGCTTGGCAAACAGTGTACAACACTCTTCGTTTGCCGCATCATCAACAGGCGCAGCTTTCAGGCTCACCTTCAATCCACCGTTATAGAGACCACAAACCCTGCTTTGTGATGACCGAGGCTGCGCCCTGACCATAAAAACTACATTACCATTTTTTTCACGAAGCTCAACCACCGGATAGCTACCCGATCACTTTGGGCACTTTGAAAAAACGGTCCTGCCTGTCAGGAGCATTCAGCAATACATCTGCCGATGACAACGCCGTACGCTCAACATCCTCCCGCAGCACGTTGACCGGATCATGGATGCTGCTGAGTGGCAAAACACCCTCTGTATCGACTTCATTAAGCTTGTCGATATAGTGAAGAATATTGTTGAGCTCAGCAGTCATCGTCAACATCTCATCATCACTGAACCTGAGTTTGGCCAATTCCGCGATATATGAGACATCCTTGGTAGTAACCGACATAAAAATATGATCGTGTTATTGATAAAAAAGCATGAGAACCACCATCATGAACAGTGATAACTCGTTGACAAAAAGCTACAATCTGCAGATACCAAATTTCTGCTCATCCACACGGTTTTTTGGCCTGGTTTCAATCGGCACATAGTTTCGCTCATCTTCGCCAAGATAGATCTGACGAGGCCTTGCAATTTTCTGCTCCGAATCTTTAACCTGCTCAATCCACTGCGCAAGCCATCCTGGTACCCTTCCCATGGCAAAAAGAACCGGAAACATATCAAGAGGAAAGCCCATTGCCTGATAAATCAATCCCGAATAAAAATCAACATTGGGATAGAGCTTGCGATTAACGAAATACTCATCTTCAAGCGCAATTCTCTCAAGTTCAAGGGCTATATCGAGCATAGGACTGCGACCAGTCTCCTCAAATACCTGAAAAGCTATCTCCTTGATAATTTTTGCTCTTGGATCATAATTTTTATAAACCCTGTGGCCAAATCCCATCAAACGCCCTTCACCATCTTTGACCGACTTAATAAAGGCAGGCACGTTGTCAAGAGAACCAATTTTTTTAAGCATGTGAATAACCGCCTCGTTTGCACCCCCATGCAAGGGACCATAAAGCGCAGCACAACCAGCGGCTATTGCAGAAAAAGGATCAACCCCTGAACTGCCAACACCGCGAACTGAACTGGTTGAACAATTTTGCTCATGATCGGCATGAAGAATAAAGAGAACATCAAGAGCACGCTCAAGAACCGGATTCGGCTTGTAGTGCATCTCGGTCATCTTGAACATCATGGAAAGGAAATTGCCGGTGTAGCTTAAGTCATCATCAGGAAGAACATAATGAAAACCCATACTGTGACGGTAACTCATGGCTGCAAGAGTAGGTATTTTGCCGATAAGACGACGAACCTGCAGCTTGCGGGACTCTTCATTGGCCACATCCTTGGCATCCGCATAGAAGGTCGAAAGTGCGCCTATCGTACCAACGAGAATACCCATCGGATGGGCATCATAGCGGAACCCATCCAGAAACTTGGTCATATTGGCATGCGTCAGGGTATTGTTCCGAATATTGTAGGTCCAGACAGCAAGACGCTCCTTGTCGGGAAGCTCCCCCTTGATAAGCAGATACGCTGTTTCAAGAAAATTGCTCCTTTCTGCGAGTTGTTCGATAGGATAACCACGATACCTTAAAATACCTTTATCACCATCTATATAAGTGATATTGCTTTTGCAGGAAGCTGTATTCATATATCCCGGATCATAACCCAATAATCCAAAGTCGTCAGGTGAGACTTTGATCTGCCGAAGGTCAATAGTACGAATTGCTCCGTTTTCAATTGGAATCTCACAGGATTTCCCTGTTCGGTTATCAGTAACTGTCAGAGAATTTTTTGGTTCTATAACGGCCATAATGGTACGCTATTTTAGTGTTGATATATGGAAACCCATGCCGCAATACACATTTTGTTACTGAATTTATAAAAATTCAGCAAAATACGGCGTTCAAAAAGAGAGAAGAAAAGAAATACAAATACTTTTTGGATATTACGGCCCGGCACCTTACATTTAGCTCGTTATTGATGGAGCTGTAGCTCAGTTTGGTTAGAGCGCCTGCCTGTCACGCAGGAGGTCGCGGGTTCGAACCCCGTCAGCTCCGCAGAAAAAAAAAGCCTTTCGTTATCAGCGAAAGGCTTTTTTGCTTTGGGGATTTCGTGGGGCGAAAATTGGGGAAACTCAATGGCAAAGAGCATGATGGGCAGAACAGAGTTTTAATCAATCAGCTTTTTTTGCGTTTATCGCGAACGTAGATGGCTTTGGACTGGCCCTCTCCGATTTGGCGTTCTTCGAAATCAAAAAGTTTTGTGGCTGCCAAAAGCTCTCCAAGCCGAATGTAGCCATAATTTCTTGGATCAAACTCGGAAGACTGTTTTGCAATATTGCTGCCTGTCGTTGCAAGATGTGCCCAACCACTTTCGTCCGAAGAAGCTTCAACCGCATTCCTCAATAATCGCACAAGTCGCGTATCCCGCTTAAGCTCAGCCATCGTTTTTTTAGCAATAGGCTCATTTTCATTGATTTTTGCACGAAGGACTTCAATGTAAATAAACTTGTCACATGCCGACACAAACGCCGATGGGGTCTTTTTCTCTCCAAAACCGTAAACAATCAACCCCGACTCCCTGATCCGAGAGGCAAGTTTCGTAAAATCACTGTCGCTGGAGACAATGCAGAATCCGTGAAATTTCCCCGTGTACAACAGATCCATAGCATCAATAATCATGGCGCTGTCAGTAGCATTTTTTCCTTTGGTGTAGCCGAACTGCTGAATTGGTTGAACAGAGTGCTCCAGCAACACCTCCTTCCAGCTTCTCAGCGCCGTGGATGTCCAGTCGCCATAAATCCTTTTGACACTGGCAGTTCCATACTTGGCAACCTCTGCAAGCAGCCCCTCTATAATTGTCGCCTGTGTATTATCGGCATCAATCAGCACCGCCAGACGTTCAGTTTTTTCAATTGCCATAAAATTTTTCAGCTACTTCGTTTTCCAACAAAAACAGGTGGCATCACTCTTGCACTTTGAAACCCTGCTCCTCGATAACTGCTTTTATAGTTGCCATACTGACCGCTTCCGGATCATAATCAACAGCAACAACACCATCTCGAAAAGAGGCCTCCGCCATCGTTACCCCTTTCAGCTCCTCAAGTGCTTCCTTCACAAGCAGTTGGCAACCACCACAGCTCATGCCGCTTACCTGCAGTTCATTTTTCATGGTTCATAACAACAGAATGATAAAAAGTGTCCATAAACGCATTGAAATTCTGAACAAGAACTCACCAATGCCTTTTATCCCTCGAAGTTACACACCTGGTTGACCATTTGGAAATATTTCCACCAAATCAGAGTCGAAAGCAATCAAGATTGGCAGATAATTCAGGGAGTGTTTATATTGGGGCCAATATGAATAATTTACCACTACATTCAAGGGCTGGCATACTCCGCTTTTCTGCGCTGGTTATGCTCACTGTGCTGATACTTCTCACCGCATGCAAACCAAATGAGATAGAGAGCCTCCAGCAGCAGGTCTGGAAAAACCCCCAGGATGCCAAAGCCTGTCTGCTTCTCGGAAAAGCTTATGCGCGCAACCAGCGCTACACCGAGGCATCTGAATCATTCAAAAAATCACTTGCCATCAATCCGCAACTTGATGAAGCCATACACTCCCTCGGTGCAGTAGCCTTCAATCAAAAAAAGTACAGTGACGCTGTTACCTATTTTCAACAGCACCTCGAACGCTCTCCGAAAGATTCCCTGCGGCTCTACAATCTCGGCAATGCCTATATGCAACTGAAACAATTTGACAAGGCATCAACGCTCTACAACGAGGCTATTGACAACAGCGAATCATTCATGGATGCGCACTACAATCTTGCGGTTTGCTATGTCCATACAGGGCATAGAAAAGAGGCTCAGGCAATTTATGAATGGCTTCTTCAGAAAAACAATTATCTTGCGTTCTCTCTGAAAAAACATCTCAACAAAGAAGGCCAGTGACACGCTACAAACGTGTTTGAGTAGTTCAATGCCGACCAACTGCATCCATGAGTGAGCACCACAATATCATTACCCATTCAACAGACTTCTTGCCCATAGAACTGGCAATTTCCAGCCTCATTTCGGAATTACGCATTTATGATGAAAACCATAGATCTAATGAGGGTAAGGAGCCACAGCTCGTAACATTCTGTCAGCCAATTGAACCTGTGAAGCTGCCTGAATGGCTTTACCAGCAGACGCTCTACCCACGACTCTTCTGGATGAACAGGGAGCAGGACTTTTCAGTTGCGGGGATAGGCGTTGCCGACACCATTCATTGTGAGGAATCAGGAGATAACAATGCCACATTCGATCAGTTTCAGCACGCTCTGGCAAACAAAGATCCCCTTGCACGATATTTTGGCGGCTTCTGCTTCAACGCCAAGGAACAACAGGAGCCAATCTGGCGTGAGTTTTCCTCATTTTCCTTTGTACTGCCGCTTGTCCAGTTAACCAGAGAAAACAACAAATACTCACTCTCCTGCAACCTCTGGTTTGCATGCAGCGATGAGCTCGCAAAAAAAATAAGCGCAATCATTGCTCTCCTCAACCGTATCGTTCCGGCAGGTGATTGTTCAGCAATGAAGCTGCCCGAAGTGCAAAACATCTCCTATAACCCGGATGAGAACCGCTGGACAGAGCAGTGCAAGAAAGCCCTCCAGACCTTTGAGAGCGGTGAACTTGAAAAGATAATACTTGCACGCCAAACTGTGCTTGAATTCAACAGCAGCTTTTCCCCCCTTCTCTTTCTCTTGCGCTACCCCTATCCGCAGAACGCCATCTACAGATTCTACTTTGAACCTGTTGAAAACCATGCTTTTTTCAGCTTCACTCCAGAACGACTCTACCGCAGGGATGGCAAGAGGCTGCTTACAGAGGCGCTTGCAGGGACCTGCTCAAAAGAGAGCATCAATGGCAGCGACCTTCACGCCTCCGAAGCGCTCCTGAACTCCGAAAAAGATATCCGGGAGCACAATTTCGTCAAGGAGATGATCCATGAGGAGTTGCTCAAGATATGCAGTGATATCGATATGGAAGAGGAGGCCCAGGTGTTGCAACTCCACCATTTGGCACACCTCTACACCCGTTGTGCCGCCAGGCTGAAGCCGGAGTTTGCGCATGACAGCGCCATCCTGCAACTGCTCCACCCGACTCCCGCAGTCGGTGGAGTGCCCAAGGATCCGATCCTGCGGCACATCATGGAACTTGAACCGTTCAGCCGTGGCTGGTACGCTGGCCCTGTTGGGTGGGTCAGCAGAGACGCTTCAGAATTTTGCGTTGCTATCCGTTCAGCACTCGTCAATGGCCGGTTTGCCTATCTCTACTCCGGGGCTGGCATCGTAAAAGGCTCCGACCCTGCGCTGGAATGGGAAGAGATTGAACAGAAAATTGGCGATTTGCTGGCCATAACCCGTCAGAAAAGATGAACAACCGGCAAATCACTTCGCTGTGGAGCAGCATCATTGTTGAAGAGCTGATTCGCCAGGGCGCAGGATTTTTCTGCATCTCACCTGGATCGCGCTCAACACCGCTCACCATTGCCATTGCAAGAAATCCGAAAGCGCGATGGAAAATGTTTGTCGATGAACGCTCCGCCGGATTTTTTGCACTCGGGTATGGAAGGGCAACTGGCAAACCGGCTGTACTGATCTGCACCTCAGGCACCGCCGTCGCCAACTACTTTCCCGCCATAGTAGAAGCTTCGATGGACTTTCAGCCGATGATTGTGCTCTCTGCCGACCGCCCCTTCGAGCTGCTGGAGTGTGGCGCCAACCAGACCATCCGGCAGGAAAATATCTTCGGAAGCTATACCAGGTGGAACAT
This sequence comes from uncultured Chlorobiaceae bacterium, assembly GCA_903915955.1. GTDB lineage: Bacteria > Bacteroidota > Chlorobiia > Chlorobiales > Chlorobiaceae > Chlorobium. The sequence continues at coordinate 19,787 of CAIWUU010000082.1, forward strand.
GCAGTTGCCTGCACCCTCAACAGCTATTCCCCTGAAGGCGCTCCTCTCAACGGTCGCTTATGCTGTTGCAAAATCTCTCGGAGAGTCAGCAGGCCCGGTACATCTGAACCAGCCATTCCGTGAACCTTTTGAACCGGCAACTCCAGAGTTCAAAGATCCCTGGGTCGCTCCCCTTCAGCCCTGGCTGGAAAACGGAAACCCATGCAGCAGATCGATTGTCCCTGAAAAAGTGCCCGATGCAGGCACGATTACCATGCTGCGCCAACTGCTCGCAGAGGGAAAGCAGCCGATGATTATTGCTGGCAGCATGACGAGCAGCGCTGATGCCCTGGCGGTCAGTGAACTGGCAAACGACCTGAATATTCCGCTCTATGCCGATTTTTCATCCGGTCTGAGAATGGTTGCCTCGGTCCAGCCCTGGCAGCTCCTGCTCCAGTCGCCCGAATTACGAAAATCCTTCAAGGCTGACCTTGTCCTGCACTTTGGCGGCAACGTCATTGCAAAACACCCCTCAAGCGCACTGAAAGAGTGGCAACCGGAACACTATATTGTCGTCAAGCCGCAACCAGCCCGCTTTTCCCCTGATCATAACGTTACCTGCCGTGTTGAAGCATCAATTGCTCTGACCGCAGGAATGCTGAAAGGGTGCCGTACCACCCCGCCAACACTGGACAGCAACACTTCGGAGCGCTTTTTCAGGGCTGTATCGGAAGAGATTCAAACCGAACTGCTCCCCGACAAACCGGTCACCGATATCTCTGCTGCCCGGCTGGTGTCGCAGCTCATCACGGAGCAACAGGTGCTTTTTGTGTCAAACAGTATGCCGGTCAGGGATATGGACAACTACGCCAGCAGCAGCCATGCCAACGGTATTCCGACAGCCATCAACCGTGGAGTAAGCGGCATTGACGGCATCATCTCCACCATTGCCGGGTTTGCCAATGGACACCTGAAGCCAGCAACACTGATGATCGGCGACATCGCCTTCCTCCACGACCTCAACGCCCTTTCGCTGCTCGGCACACTTCCCGTTCCGCTGCAGATCATCGTCCTGAACAACAACGGTGGTGCCATCTTCTCCTTCCTTCCCGTGTCAGAATGCCAGGATGTCTTTGAAACCCACTTCGCCACACCACAGAACTACAGCATCCGCTCAGCCGCAGAGACCTTCGGGCTCGACTATGCCTGCCCGCAGACGAACCGGGAATTCAGTGAGGTGTACCGTGCGGCCTGTGTAAGTCCCCGGAGTATTGTTCTTGAGGTGAAGAGCTCGCGGGCTGATAATGTGATTCAGCACCGTGCGTTGCGGGGGAGGATTATGGGGCTGGTGGCAAAATATCTCGATCATTAATTTTGACACTCCCCTTTCACAGTACCACGCCTTACCTCAAGCGAAAAAAAATCTGCCCTTCTATGGTGTCGGTTGCTACAAGGTTGCAGACCTGTCCACGAGTCAATGTGCAAGCACTTTTTTGATCCCCGAGAGAAGCACAGTAAAACTCCTTGAGCTGTTTTTGTCAAGATTGAGATATCCGCCGATAGCACGGGATCCTGCAACCTTCTGATATTTGCCGTTTGTCAGTTTCTTCAATTCCTGAGAGGGAGAGCCAAGTTTATCGGAGGTTCTGTACCGGCTCTGTCCCTGTTTTGCAGCCAATCCCCTGATACCAAGCCCACGTTCAACCGCAGCCAGATCGCCGAGATAAAAACTTTCCAATTCGTGGCAAGCAATACGAACCAACGCTTCGCTTTTCCCTGCTTGCTGGCAAAGCTCAACAAGTCTCCTTTTAATAACATGGCAATCAGCGGCATCCTGATCACGCAATACGACAAAGATTGAATCAGGGAGCAGCCAAAAGCGAAGTTTTCTTTCAAGTTGCTTTTCCAGATCACTTTTACCCTGAAAAACCACATAGTGAACATTGATATCAGAAGGAATCAATCTCGGTAATACTCCTTCAAGCATTCGTCGAGCAGAGAGCTCTTCAAGAAAGAAAACAAGGCACTTCATTGAGGATCGCTCCCCTCAAAAAAGCCTTGATCCCACAAATAGCCCATCTGATCGCCATCTTTCATATAGGCGACAACCTGTGCATTCTCATTGGCTCGACGGATTTGGGTATATCCCTCTTCTTTGACGAGCCAGAACACCTCATCAACAGTTGTTGCATTTAAAAAATCAGGTGAATGGGTAGAAACAAATACCTGCCCGCCCCGATTTGCATAATTGCGAAACTCCTCAGCCAGCTCATGGAGCAATCGTGGATAGAGCTGATTTTCAGGCTCTTCTACACACAACAACGGATGAGGTGAAGGATCATAGAGCAGCGTCAGATAGGCCAGCATCTTGATGGTACCATCCGAAACATAGCGGGCAAGAAAGGGATCTTCAAACGAACCATCCTGAAACTTGAGCAGCACCCGCCCCTCTTCGGTGGTTTTTGATTCTACCTGAGAGATCCCGGGAATGCGCTGCTTCAGCAACTCAAGTATTTGATTGAACTCTGCCGGATGATGGTTATGGAGATACTGGATGACCAGCGACAAGTTTTCACCCTCACGCGACAGATGCTCCGCATAACCAGCCTCTTGCTCCGGGCGGGCCCGACTGATATGAAAATCAGAAACATGCCAGTTCTCGATAAGATTGCCAAGCGCCACCACAGCAGGAAAGCGCTTGAATTGCGCCAACCCTTTAATGGCCAGAATATCCGGTGATTTCAGCGTCTGCTCTTCGCGAGTCAACTCTTTGACATCGTTAACCGACATCAGTTCATTGGTGACAGCACTGCCTTTCCCCCGCGAAAAATCAAGAAAATGCCAAGGCTGTCCACCACTGCCTCTGCGGTACTTGAGAATTTCACGCTCAATAATAACCCGGCCGTTCTCCTCATTGATTTGCAGGAAGTAGGTGGTCAGAGGCATGTCACTCCCTTCACGGAACTTCAATTCAATTTCAATCGGCCCTGTAGCGTTACGGCTGCGCACCTCTGAAAACCCCCGGCTACCGCCAAGCTTCGCAAGCGCCGTGTTGACATTGCTGGTGATGGCATCTTTCAGAAAGCCGAACACGGAGAAGATGGTACTCTTGCCTGTGCCATTCGCCCCTACAAAGACGCAGAAATTCGGCAGATCAATCAACTCCTCATCCTTGAAAGCCTTAAAATTTTTTAACCGTATTGACTCTATTTTCATTGTTTGCTTCTCCCTGTGCAGTAATTCTT
>CAIWUU010000083.1 GCA_903915955.1 uncultured Chlorobiaceae bacterium
ACCAAGCGATGCAAGAGTTTCAATCCACGCGCCCGCAGGGGGCGCGACTTTTTCTGTCAACGAGGATAATATCGCTTGCGTGTTTCAATCCACGCGCCCGCAGGGGGCGCGACATGCCGTCCTCTCGCATTTTGTCGCACTCGGCAAGTTTCAATCCACGCGCCCGCAGGGGGCGCGACCCTGCGCGCCCATCTCCTTAAGCGCCCCAATCGGTTTCACTCCACGCGCCCGCAGGGGGCGCGACTCGGTGAGCAAGTATCTTTAGATCAACAGTGCGGAGTTTCAATCCACGCGCCCGCAGGGGGCGCGACCAAGTCGCTTGGCTTCGCTTGGGTGATCGCACGGTTTCAATCCACGCGCCCGCAGGGGGCGCGACGGCAAACCTCACAGGGGCAGACCTCACATGGGCGTTTCAATCCACGCGCCCGCAGGGGGCGCGACACGATAATCAGGAGAAGTCACACCAAAATGAGACTTAAGTTTCAATCCACGCGCCCGCAGGGGGCGCGACTGTCTAACTGTAATATCAGGCATTTCATGGTGTTAACGACGCCTTAGCGCGAACCACTTCGTATGCCAAAAAACATTTTACGAAATCCTGATAATAAAACCTATAACCGTTAAAAAATTAAGAGAATACGAATATCGCGAACGTACCGGGAAAAGAGGTATAGCTTGAGGTTCGCGCTATACAATCAATATGCCTTCAAGATCTCGGGGCTCTTTGGCTCCTTCGTGCTCAATACGATTTTCCCAGTTTGAGCCAAGGAAATAAAAACGCAAGCTGTCATGATCGTGATCCATCTCGTGAACAAGCTTTCCTCGTAATTTTACCCATTGCGCGGGATCAACATTGCACTCAAACACAGAAAACTGAACACGTTGCCCATAATTCTGACAGGTCTTGGCAATACGGCGCAACCTCCTTTTTCCTGCGGGAGTTTCGGTATTAACATCATAAGTGACCAGAACCAGCATGGTTTATCTCCAGACAAATGGCGGATAGGTATCAATATCGCCCCGGATATGACGGGCAAGCAGCATTGCCTGCATGTGCCAGAGTAAACCGATGGCCATCTTCTCTTTGACAAACGGGTGCTCAATCTCCTCCTGCTTCCGATTTTGATAAGCGGTTAAGAGCGTTTTGCGGGCATCATCTTTAAGAAGTACCGCTCCGGTTTCAGAGACGGTAAAATCATTGGACTGAATCTGTCCCCGATTGATCAGCGACAGAGCCAATCGATCAGCAATGTAGGAGCGAAACTCTTCGATCATGTCAAGCGCAAGACTTGGTCGGCCTGGCCGGTCTTTATGAAGAAATCCCGCCGCTGGGTCAAGCCCGCATGACTCAAGCGCAGAACGAATATCGTGCGTAAGCAGCGTATAGAGAAAAGAGAGCAGGCAATTTACCCGGTCAAGTGGCGGTCGACGGTTACGTCCGGTAAAACGGAATAGCGGATCAGTTGAGGTAATACACTCATCGAAAACATCAAAATAAACTTTGGCCGCCTCCCCTTCAATCCCCCGGATACGCTCTTGATTGGTTTCATCCCGCAAGCGCTTTACACAACCAGCAAGAATATGCTGAGCATTTTTTAACCTGACAGCGTTCACTTTTTCAGGATGATCTCTTACCGTCCTTGCAAGAGTTATTCGAGCATTACCAATTTTCCCAATAACAAATGAGCGTGCAAGAGAGGCTGTCTGCAAGTCATTATCAGCCATCCGATACTGTGCTCTCCGCAACAAAATATTACCCCGTGTAGCTCCCTGAACCTGACAAAGATATTTTCCGTATTGACTTAAAAAAGTTACCGTCACACCGGTTTCAGCACAATGGCCAAGCAAAAAAGGACTGCACGTCACCGCTCCAAAACAGACAATTCCATCAAGCATGTGAAGAGGAATACGCGTTTTAACCTCTTTTTCTATTTTGATAACAGCACACTCCCCCTCTTTTGAAAGATAAGCTCCCTGCGTGGTGACAAAAAGGGTATTGAGATATTTTTTCACATCTCCTCCTCCGAGAGTGTTTGAAGCAGTTTTTGAAGGTACACTTTTGCCGATTTTCCCTGGGCAATCACCTCAGGCAGACACTCCTCTTTCAGGGAGCAGAGTTTGCATTTTGGCCCTGGGTCAGGTGGCGGGGTTACTCCATTCTGAAAAAGATCATGCACTCCTTTGGCTGCAAGGCTTGTGCTTTCACGCAATGCGTGATCGAAATCAACATCAAGCCGATGTTTTGTCTGACCATAAAAGAGGGCGCCTGCCGGAATCTGAATGTCGAGCATCTCCTCAAGGCAGATAGCCTGGGCACAAAGCTGGATTTTATCGGCATCATGTTTTTTCGGCTTGCCCCGCTTGTATTCAACCGGAAACGGCTCTTCATGATTATCCTGCTTATGCCATTCCACAACATCAGCCACACCAGAAACCCCAAGCAGAGCGCTTCGCAAGGCCGCGCTTCTCGTTACCCGGACACCACTCCGATAGGATGTTTTGCCGTCATCAACCCGCTCATGCATCTCCCGCCCCTCAGCGGTATAGCCATTCTCGCTCCATATCTGCTCGAGATGGATAAGCGCGCACTGTCGGGGGCAATAGACAAAATGCTGCAATGCAGAGAGGGCGACGAAGTCGGATTCGGTGTACATGAAAGTTTCCGTTTAAAACCCGTCAATGATTTCTGGCTCTAATCCATTCAACTCGTCCAGCCCAAAATCTCCACCCGACTTGACACTCAACGAACGGTGCACTTTTGCTGAGGAGTATTGACCGGACTTACAGTTATGCTTCCACCATATAACTTTCAAGACTTCCATACTACCAGCAGGGCGGGCGGAAGATTCGTCGTTTTCGAACAAGCGTGGCAAAATCTCCTTTATAATTTCCGCATCTTGATCAGAAAAGCCAGTTCTCTCAGCCAACTGAGGATTCATGCTTCCGTAGAAAACATAGACCCCCTTATCAATACGATGTTTCATTCCCATCGTGTCAGAACCACGTTTTGTCCCATCCCCTTCACTATTGACACTTTTTGTAATTTGAATGCTTGTGATATCTATAGGTTCGATGCTGAATGCGGATTGGATGGTAACAGGACCACGAATTCCAATGGAGATAGCGGCATCTCCTTCATTCTCATTTTCTGCTACCTTTTTATTTGTTTTTTTTGTGCTTTTGAGGGCGAATAACTGACCAAAGGTGCGCACATCAATCCATTTTTTACAAGAAAGTGTTCCAGTTTCATCCGAACCAAGCTTGCTTCCCAAAACAGCCTCAGCTCGTAAACGCAAGCTTTTAGCCTCGTCTGCTCTCCTGTCATCAGACTGAACAAAAATCATGTTTCCGTCATCATTTTTACCGTTTGCAACCCACCGTTCAAGAAGCCGATCACGTATCTTTCTTTTGATGCAAACATCCGAAATTTCACCGAAGTTTGAGTAATCAGTGCGCGGACGATTACCATTGAGAGGATCCCCGTTAGGATTGGCGTTTTGAACACGAAGGATTACTGCAAAATCAACTTTTTTTTGAAGGGGGCCCATTTTATTCTCCGTTATTTAAAACAGTTATAGAATCAACATTTTTATTACCAGGTTGTTTGCTATCTCCTTCAGTTGATTTTGAAGCAAACAATGCGCTACGTTGACAGTGATATCCCAATAAAAATTCGCCAGTTAACGGTCGATCTTTCTCCTTGCTAAAATCACCCTCACGAAAAGAACAGATTACATCATCGAGTAATCGCTTTCGATTCTTCAAAAACCCAATTGTTTTTTCAGAAGAGTGAAGACGTGCCATGTAGGGAATTAATGCCAACTCAATGGTTCGCCAAGTGGAAAAAGGCCGATCAGCAAATCGCTGCATCAACTTTGCAGCGGTTGTGTCGCGATTATTTTCAACTCCCATTTCAAGTGCATAGTTTTCAATGTTATCAGCTATTGCCAAAAGTCGACCATAGAGATAATCCAAAGTATTTCTTTCGGTTTCCAGTTTCATTTTATACTCCTTTTCTTTGAAAAACCCCTTAAACAAAGCACAAGCAATTCCTAAATTATTTTCCCATTCATATTTCTCATGACCTTGACGATTGCAAGTATTCCTTATTGCAGATTCAACAAGATCACGTGGTACGCGTTGACTGTCAATTATACAAGGCAGTAATCGCTCTATAATTGATTTACTAAGCTTATCATCAATTCGAGAGCCGTATGCAGCTTTAGCTATTTCACGAGGTGATGGTGCGCCAATAAAAGTGAATGATTTTTTGGTTTTATAATCCATTCCAGACCTCTGAAGCCAAGCATAATCTTTGTGCCAAGATTCTATACGATCCAGATACTCGGAACCTTTCAACTCGCGATAAAAGGTAATAGCCATCCGACCCTTTGTCGCCGAATCAAGCCCCAAAATAATGATGTCATTAGTAGAGCCAAGCTTGGATCGATAGCCTCGAATAGCTTTATTCAGTCTAAGAGCAAATGCTTGCCCTAAATCTTTTGTATCCCCCCCTATCAAATGCTCTTGCTCCTGTAGCGCTTTTTCTGATTCTTCCGCTGACAGAAAAAGCGCATTAGTGTTATCTGACCAATCCGGGATATTTTCGCAATTAATAGCCCAAGCCACAATTACCTGATCACCATTTCTAAAGCCCTGTCGCTCAATCAACCAGCGAAGAGCACTATGAGCTTTTTGTGTAACTGAGCTGCCAATGCCAACAACTTGATTCGCAAGAGTAAATCGGCCAAGGTAAATAAAGTCTGATTCATCCTCTTTTTTATACGAAATCAACTTTGCGCCATCTTTGCCATTTCTTAATCCTTTCGGGTGTTTATCAGCCAATTTTTGCTCAATGCCTGTGACCATGCAAATCCCTGATCTTGAACCAATCGAATTACAATAGGCAATCCACGAATCGCGTAACGCTATATCTTTCCATGTTTCGGCAGGAAGATCATCTTCTACAATCCAGCGAATCAATGCATTCTGTGTCTTATAATTTCCACGTTCCCCATTTAATTGCTTAAAAAGAGTTGGTTTATTTTCGTTGGAATTCCATTTAAACAGCAGATCGCCATTTTCTGAGAGAGGTAGTACATCATGCGATTTTAAATCAGCCACAACTTGCCCTTTTTCTATATATTTAAGGACAGATATTGCTTTTGGATTCGAATATGCTGAAGTACACCACAATTTCAACTGTTTGTGATAAGCATCGTAATACTTGTTCGATATATGACCGTCATCTTGGTAATCAGCAGCGCAATATTTGATATGATCAGACAATGGATGAGGAACAACTGCACTGGTTCTGGTTGTCGCTGATTGTTCAGTTGCTGGAATTACTGTGTTCTCTTTGTCAATTACTCTGGCTCTTAGAAAAGAGCCCTCTCTACTAAGCACAATTTCGATATGCGCTTGCTGAATCACATGAAATTCTGGAGCAAGGGGGACTTTTGTCTGTAAGCTGGTCGATACCGAACAGTGTTCATAAGTGTCGTATAATTTTTGCATCCAACTCATTTTAACCTCCTATTTCCGTGAGTTCTTCGTCAACACTGCGCCACTGATCTTTACCAAACTCTTTTGCATACATTGGACGGACAAACTTTGATATGGTGCACTCTTCAGGACGTTCGAATCGAATACAGCCATCATTCATTACTGGCCGACAAAACCTTGCATGTAATTCAGCTACCCCGGTCTCATCAGGATAATTGAAACTGTGGAACATTAAACTGTAAGTCACCTGCCCTTCTCCATCATAAGGGCTGCTTCCGTGACCAAATTCGCAAGGCTCAACATATCCCTGACAATCGCGTGTGCCAAGAAAGATGTCCTGCCGACCACCAAGTACCAACATGCGCTGGGCTATAGCGTAATGTTTACCATCTATCCGGTCGTTTGCCAATTCTGGTCGGTGCAAATTCCATTCAAAGTGAGCTCGCACTTGGTACTCTACATCAGCCAGAAACGTGTAGATGGAAAGATCATTCCCTCCACTGCTGAATTTTAATGGTTTTGTGCCTTTTGTCTGTGTTCGGATTCGCTTCATTATCCTCACTTCGTCAATAATCCATATAAGGGTCGGCTTCCAATAGATGGACTTGACAATACCTTTCAATGCCTCGTAAGTAGGAATATGATACGAACATTTCTCACCCCCAATCCGGGTTATCGGATCAGTAAACAAGGCATAGCGTCCCCAGACTTTGAATTCGATACTATTTTTTTCAGCCATTCAACATCTCCATTATCTCTTCAGGTTGTTCACTTATTCCAAATTTCGAGCTGTAATACCGCTTGTCAGCAAGGTACAGTATTCCTGAGCCATCTTGTGTTTCCCTTACCACTTCAGCAAGAATCATCTCATTCAGTAGTTTTGGAAAGACATTAACACTGAACTGTTGTGCCCTTCGTAAAACATTGAATCCGACCCCAGCGGGATAAATGGAACACAGTTCGTTTACTATAGATTGACCTTCCTCACCAAATGGGACAACAATACCCTGAGTCGGAGCATCAATAGCTTTAAAATTCTTTGCGGCGGTCATAAACGATTGGCGCAAATAGATCTCCGGGGCAATGCCGTAAGCTCGTTTGTATTCTCCAAGTGAAAGAGTGTTGACCGAGAGTAGGTTGAGTAGTGTATCCTCATGGCCAACTTCTTTAGAAGAAACCATGTAATCCATCTCATTCGCTCGTGAAAAAAAGTAATTTTCGTAAAACCACTCCATTGCTTCAGGTCCAATACAGTTGTTCCCAAACCTTTCTGGATCCTGTTTATAGTCATCCAGCACACGTTCTGCCTTGTCGCGACCGATCTTAATGTCTGGAAGCATACCCAGATTCTCTTCTTTTATATTGACGATATGAACACGCCCCAACTCTGCCCTTCTGTTATGCCGGTTACACCTTCCCGCTGCCTGGGCAATAGAGTCCAGACCTGCGATGACGCGGATAACTGCGCCAAAATCAACATCTACTCCAGCTTCTATGAGTTGAGTGCTGATACAGATTGTCGGTTGTTGTCTGTCCAGCCTACTTCTGACCTCATCCAAAATCGACTTTCGGTGTGCTGGGCACATGTTAGTGCTCAGATGATAGACCTGAAAGCCATCTCGTTTTGCGCATAATCGATAAAGTTCTTGAGCTGTTTTTTTATTATTAACGATCACCAGACAACTCCCCACTGCCAAGGTTTCCTCTTGAGTCAATTCAGCTACTTCTTCAAGGAGCCAACCACCAGGTTTGCTATCGTTCAAGACTTCAACCCTTTTGAGGTCATCGAATAGTTGCCGCACATCCGAAATAATTTCACTTCCTTCATGCAATTTTATAGCTCCCTTATGAGCATCAACCCGGTTTAATAATGGCTGTGTCGCAGTACATAAAACAACAGTACTTCCACACTGCTCAACCAGAAAATTGATTGCATTATTGAAAAGGTGAATACAATTGATCGGCAAGGTTTGAATTTCATCAAAGATCAAAACACTGTTCGCCAACTGGTGCATACGACGCGCACCACGAGTCCCGCTTCCGAAAAGTGTTTCCAGAAACTGGACATTAGTGGTAAAAACGATCGGTGCATCCCAGTTCTCGGAAATGACCTTGCTACGCCATGTTTGCTTTTCTGGAGTAAGATTCGAGTGATGTTCAAGAACTACACTACCAGGCTCTATCCCTTCCGGCTCTAAAATCTGACGGGCAACCTGAGCATTTTGGTCAATGATAGAAGTAAACGGAATTATGTATATAACCCGATCCATCTCGTGAATTTTTGCATGATGTAATGCGAAACGAAGGCTGGCGAGCGTTTTCCCACCACCAGTTGGAACTGTCAGGGTAAAAGTACCTTTATCACGCTTAGCGGCATTGAGACAATATTCTGCAATCTCTCGGCGAAGTCGGTCAATCGGATATTCCTGCTTAAAACTGCCAAGATGATCTTCTATACGTAAGATCAAGCTATCCCATTGGAAACTTTCTCTGTCAGTTATATACTTGACCCTCGCAGGATTCTCAAAACAAGCTGAATCAACGCGATCAGCGTCTATAAGACAACTAAACAAAAATCGAACCAGTAACCCTACATGGTTTTGTGCAACCAAGGATATATCGTTTTTACTTGGGGATTGAAGTACAATTTTCCGTATCACCTTCTGAAATCCATCAATGGTTTCGGGGTTAGCGATGATTTGTCGAATCTGATCCAGAATGTTTTTGTCCGCTTTGGACAGTACCTCGGTATGGTGAGTACGTTGATCCGCCTTCTTCATTCGTTTGGTAAAAGCATCCTCTACCGGACTGTTTACTCCTGATTTCAGGCAATCAATCAATCCAGAGTGGTGAGAAGCCAGGCATAACGCAAGAATTTGACTGACAATGGTTCCCAATTGCCCTTGAGGCGAAAGTCCCTGCCAGATAAACTGAGCACCTGCACTAGAATGATCTATCTTCCCTTTAAGACCTTTCGCATCAACAAATTCCTCATCTTCATCAAAATTTAACAGACCCGTTGCTGATTTCAGATAATTTTGAAACTCGGTACTGTATTTCCCTAAATCATGCAACAATCCGATCAACTCCCCTTGTAACGGCAAACCAACCTTCCTTGCATTAGAACTCGATAACTCAGCCACATTGAGTAAATGATGGGACAAGAGCTGTTTATGTCCACCTGAAATATGAGCATAAGGCATCAAAATATCGGAATCTATAATTGGCATTTAAAGAAGACCACGGAAAATGAGCAACAGATGTGAATTTGAAAAGAATGTTTTCTGGCATGAAATGAAGACTTCCTCAAAACACGTCATACGGGTACTTAGCTTACACAATATTTTCATCAAAAAAAAGAGAATACGAACATAATCACTAAAATTTAAGCCACTTATAGCGATCATTGTTTTATCAAAATCAGGATAAATAATTCCATTGGGAACAGCGTATAAAGGGAAAAAATGCAGTTAATTTTTTTATTCTGCCGAGCTGGAGCTCGGCGTTCACGGGTAGAGGATTAATTCGAGAAATCAGGATGGAAAATCCCCTCCAGAATCAACCTCCACGAATCAGAACGATTGAAGTTTTTTTATCTCCTTGCGCCAGCAATGGAAGAGAATATGCCCGGCATAACCGGCAAGTTCTGGATTCAGAAATGTGCGTGCCTCTGCATCGAGCAAAAGATACCTCGCCGGAGTTAACGGGCGGAGGGCTGTGGTGCTGTTGAACCATGTTGCAAGGTATTGCTTGACATGGGTATCAATCGGGAAGGCATCGAAACGGCCGAGACCAAAAAGAGCAATGCAGTCGGCAATTTTAAATCCTATGCCCCGGTTTTGGCAAAGGGTGTTGCGCAGATCGGCCAGCGGAATGGCGGGATTGGCAAGAGCTTTCAGGTCAATTTTTCCATCAGCCACAGCCTGAGCTGCAAGCACAATGTTGGTTGCCCTGATCCGATTGTTGTTGGTGCAGGTGCTGAGCAGAAGCGGATCGACAGCAGAAAGTTTTTCAGGAGTTGGGAATGTATGGAGAATAATCTCCTTACCTGAAAGAGTTATTGACTTTTTTTCGCCATAAGCTTGAGTGATCATCGAGACCTGTTTTCTTATCAAGTGCATTCCAATACCCTGAGCACACATGAATGTAATCAGAGTTTCATAAGGATCTTGCCTCAATACTTTTATTGATAAAAAGCCCTGAATGGCACAAAATAATTCAGGATATCTATAACTAAAATAATCACTTAATATTGACTTTACGTCAACATCAACAGAAAAATATTTATACATAAAATCACTTATAATATACCCGTTAATCGAATGAGAAGATGACATTACCTCTATCTCATAATCAGATAACTGCCGTATTATTATAACAGTATCACTAATCACAGTGGCATAATATTGACCATCACTATCAATAATAATCCACAAAAAAGACTGACCACTGAATAACGATGCTTTGAGATCTATTTTTTTATCAAAGACAATTAAAGACTTATAAAACATTTTACTTATATTGATTTTAAATATCGAAAACCACCACAATATGACTTCACAAGAAAGATCAAGCAAAACAACTTAAAGTAATTTAAAAAAACAGCTTAAAATTGTTTAACAAAAAAAAATTTAAGATAAAATAAACTAATTATTTTAATTTTTATAGCTACTTATAATAAGTAAATATTACAAATATAAG
>CAIWUU010000084.1 GCA_903915955.1 uncultured Chlorobiaceae bacterium
CCAATAGCCCGGCGGAAAGAATGGTTCTGGTCACGTTCCTGCGCACATTTTGGTGAGCGAAATTCGCATCCCGCTGGAAAGATTTATAATGCCCTAAGCGTTACCGGGCTTGCAGGTGAATTCAATTGTCTTTTGAAATTTGCAAATCCAAAAGGTGATTAGTGATGAAGGAGTTACCGGTTCTCGATTCGCGTGCAGCTTTCTGTGACGTTGGCAGCGAGCATATGCATGTTTCCATCGCTGGAGGCCAGCCAAAGATTTTTGGGACGTTTACCAGCCAGTTGCACGAATTGCGCGATTGGTTGCTGGGAGAAGCAGTCCACTCGATAGCAATGGAAGCTACCGGGGTTTACTGGCTGCCGCTCTATGGTGTGCTCGAAGCGGCTGGCCTTGAGGTGGTGATGGTCAACGGACGACAAACACGCAACCTGCCCGGCAGAAAGACCGACATGAAGGACTGTCAATGGGGTGCCACCCTGCATGCGCACGGCTTGCTGAAGGCAGGGTTCGTGCCTCCAGCGCATATTCGAAAGCTTCAGGATTACCAGCGCTTGCGGACAGATCACATCAGTTCTGCTGCCAGCAATGTGCAGCACATGCAAAAGGCGCTTGAGCGCATGAACATCAAGCTGCACAACGTCATCAGCTCACTGATGGGAGTCAGCGGCATTGCCATAGTGCATGCCATTCTGGACGGAGAGCGTGATCCAGCAAAACTACTCGAGTTGTGCCACTCGACGATTCGGCACAAAAAGGCGAAAGAGGTTATCGAAGCACTTCGCGGTACTTGGGAGCCAGAGCACCTGTTTGCGCTCAGGCAAGCCCTGCAGAGCTGGGAACACTATCAGCGCCAGATTGCTGAATGTGACCAGCAAATAGAGTCGCTGCTGCAAGAGATCACGTTTAATGAAACACAGGGTGGTGGCATTGGCGAAAAACCCAAAGCAAAGGACAGTAAACGCCCCAGCGCCAATGCGCCTCAAATCTCTGGTCTTCACAGTATGCTCATTGAACTGTGTCAGGGCAAGGATCTGTCGATACTGCCCGCACACACCGACTACAGCGTCCTGCAGATCATCAGTGAGGTGGGAACTGACCTGAGCAAATGGCCCACAGAAAAGCATTTCACGGCTTGGTTGGGTCTGGCTCCCGGAACAAGCCAAAGCGGCAAGCGCAAGAGCAACGTCAAACGCAGTCGCAGCAAGGTCGGCAGGTATTTTTGCATCATGGCCCGATCACTGGCTCGTAGCAAAGATATGGCGTTGGGCGGCTTTTACCGTCGTCTGGCGGCAAGACGTGGGGGATTGATAGCCAATATTGCTTTGGCTCGCAAGCTTGCGGCATTGTTTTGGCGAGTCATGGTCAAAGGGACGGAGTTTGTCGAGGAAGGACTGGCTGCTTATGAAGCCAAGTGCCTCGAGGGCAAGAAAAGAAGCCTTCGCAGGTTAGCTAGAGAGCTTGGTCAAACCGTTTCACCTATACCTGTAACAGTATGAAATAAATGAAATTACTATACTTGTTCATGGAAAGTATATAACTCGGAGGCTTTAACCCTGATTTTTTCCAGAACATGCAAAGCAATCTGCACATTATCACTTGCAACAAAGGCTATAACCTCTCTGAGATCCCTTTCCGAAACTTCAGTCCATAAAACACTGTAGCATGCACTCATGAGGTCTGCTCTTTCAAAAGACCTTCAAGGTCAGTGAATACCTCCTCTTGCGGGCGAATATTGCCTTTACGAATATCCTCCTCACCCTGTGCCAGCAGTTTCAGCAAGCCAAGCGCATTGCGCATCTCCTCATAACTTTTAGGGTCTTGAAGAACAGCTCTCGGCTCGCCGTTCTGGGTAATAATAACCGGACGGCGCGTCTCGTTAATCTGTGCAAGAAGCTCAGCCGCATTTGCCTTGAGCCAGGTGACCGGTTTGATGTCGGTAGTAATATTCATCTTCCCTTTGATCTTTGTTGTCTCTTTAAGTCTGAATATAGTATGATATTCGGTCTCGTGAAAATTTCCCTCAATAGCAAGGTCGGAATAAGCTGCCAACTGACTACGGCAGGGCAAATGAAAACCAACATGCACCGCGAGGGTTGTCGGAATTGTAAGCAGTTACGATGAGACCCCGGACAGTACCTCGCACTGCCATACTACTCCGGTTGCTCATCCTGTGAGAGATTGGTATCGCAGGAAAAAATCTGAACACAATTCACTATATTCCTGAAAAGTAAATTTCTGCTAAAATCGACACCGGGGCATGACTGAGAGGGAGGATATTGTCAATGCAATAAAGCGTGATCAGTTCAGAATCACTGACCACGCTTACGAAGAGGCACTTTCGGACAATTTGACTTTTGAAGAGGTACTAACCAGCGTTATCCATGGTGAGATCATTGAGCAGTATCCCAAAGACAAGCCTTATCCGAGCTGTCTGATTTATGGAGAAAGCTTTCGAAAAGAGCCAGTGCATAGTGTTTGGGCTTACAATAGAGAAAACTCATGGGCCGTGTTGATTACCGTTTATCGACCGGATCCAAAAAGGTGGATTGAATTCAAAACCAGGAGAACAAAGCAATGACCCCGTTTGAGCTATGCCCGGTATGCGGTGGTGAAGTGATTACAAAAGAGGTGGAAAAATTGATTCCCGGGGGCAACCATACCGCTGTTGTAAAAGTAATCGCCGAAGTCTGCACCCATTGTGGTGAACGATTATACTCGAAAGAGGCGATCACGTTGTTTGAGCATATCCGGTCACAGCTTGCGAACGGTGATGTTGCAGGCTTTCTTCCCGTGGGGCAGACCTATAAAGTTGCCGGGTAAAACAGCAAGACATTACTTGAGCAAAAGGACTTGCCTGTGAAATTAAGGAGGGAAACTATGAGCACAGTGACAATTCGGGATTTTGACCCGGCCAACTATCTCGATAACGATGAAGTGATTGTCGAATACCTCAAGGCAACAGAAGAAGATCCGAACCCGGAGGTATTTCTTGAGGCTTTGGGAGATGTTGCAAGAGCAAAGGGTATGGCTGGGATTGCAAAAAAAACAGGTCTTGGGCGTGAAAGCTTGTATAAGGCTTTGCGTCCGGGAGCACATCCACGCTACGAAACTGTGAAAGCTGTCCTGAAAGCAGTCGGTGTGGAGATGACATTCAAACAGCTTTCGTGAAGCAAAACTGGATTATAAGTGCGCCCCGATTTTCAAAAACTAAATCAAGCTGGTAACCTGCTCATGGTTTGGTTCAGAAGAATTGCGAACAACCATAAATTAATGCTCTTTTCTTGCAGCATTCACAACAGAAAGAAGATGCCTGTCCAATGACAATAACTTAAGGTCTGAACAAAGTGCCGTTGCGGCAATAATTGCATCCGGTAACTTAAGTTTACGTTTTTTGCGTAGATTAATAACTGCCTCTTCAATCTCGCTGGTCAATGAACAAGAGGTAAAATGAGCAAGCTTTTCTTTGATTAAACACTCCTCATCAGCCGTAATCCCATGATAGCCCAATAACTCCATTCGTGTGATAACGCTGTAAAAGCATTCTGATGTATAAACAGATCGAGAAGATATTTTCCGCAATCACGGCAGGATTCGACTTGAGTATACCCAATATGAAATTGGTATCAAGGAGATAGTTACTGCCATTCATCCCGTAATCGTTGCTGGATTTCTGAAGGATCACCGGAAAACGTGGCAGATGTCTCCAGACCGCCTGCCATATCGATCAGCATCTCGTTACCAGATGCACACTCACCTGCCATTTTTTTTTGCAGGAACTCGGCAAAATCAAGTATCTCAGCTACTACCGGTTCAGGAAGTTCTCTTGCTGTTTTATAAAGTTTTTCTACTGTAGTCATCTGGATCTCCTGTTGCTGAACATGATGATCTTCTATTTTTTGACACCACCTCTGCCATGATAATCATAATGTAGTAATACTTCAAAACTTTTAGCCAACGCCCTGTAAGGTTTTGAACGTAAATCTATATCCTCAGAATTCCAGCAACCGCTCAAAAGCAACAACATCAAGCAAGCGATCTGCAAGAAGAATACGCACTGGAAACCAGTCCATTAACTCCTCCAGCAACCAAAAAATGGAAGTGACTGTTGTAATACGTATTTTAAAACGATATAGCTCATAACGAACCAACCCGACACCCATGCTGCAACGATTATATGTTCATAATTACAGGTGCTTTGAGAATTTTGAGCTGATCGTAAAAGGGATACAGGAGCAATCCGAGACCGACCCCCTCCATATTTTCAGGAGATGGCTCTCTCTTATGATTCTGTTGGCTCCAATTCCCGCCTTGATGGATGGTGAGTCCAGCGGTGAAACATTGATGCCGAAACGGGATGGTTCTAACTTTGCCGAGTGGTTTACCGGATTTCTCAGCCGGTATCCTGCCGCCTACACACAGGTTGATGAATACATTCGGAAAATTATGCCTGATATCCAGGATATTCAGAATGAACAAATCGGAAAAGAGTCAAAACATATGATTGTCCGGTTTACTGTTAACCATGCACCGTTAAGTGTGGAGTTCAATGAGCTGTCGGATGGAGAGAAATGCTTTTTTGTGTGTGCGCTGGTTGTTGCTGCAAACAGATATTATGGACCGCTCTTTTGCTTTTGGGATGAACCTGACAACTACCTCGCACTCTCTGAGGTCGGCTTTTTTCTTCTCTCATTGCGGCAATCATTTCAGGGGAGTGGGCAAATTCTGGTGACCTCGCATAATCCCGAAGCCATAAGAAAGTTTTCCAATGAAAACACCTTTGTGCTCGACAGAAAAAGTCATCTGGAACCCACGCTCGTCAGGTTACTTTCCGAATTACCGATTCAGGGTGATCTTGTCGGTGCCCTGATTCGGGGGGATATTGTATTTGCAGCAACGCCTTGCTGTTGATTAACTGAAGGTTTTCAGGCAA
>CAIWUU010000085.1 GCA_903915955.1 uncultured Chlorobiaceae bacterium
ATGCAGCGCCACGAGCTGGTGGTTATCGAAGGGGCTGGCTCCTGTGCCGAGATGAACCTCTACGATCGCGATTTTGTCAACATGCGAACCGCCAAAGCGGCTGATGCTGCGGTGATTCTGGTGGCTGATATTGATCGCGGTGGTGTCTTTGCGCAGGTGGTTGGCACACTTGCCGTGCTGCCCCCCGAAGATCGGGCGTTGGTGAAAGGCATCATCATCAACCGTTTTCGAGGCGATATCGACCTCTTCCGTGACGGGGTCACCATGCTTGAATCAATGACTGGTGTGCCGGTGCTTGGGGTTATCCCCTATTTCAGGGGCTTCGTCATTGATGCGGAAGATGCGGTGCCTCTTTCGGCGAAGGTTGACCCTGCCGGTGAACCGGAAGCGGGAAAGATCGGAGTCGCCGTCATCTATTATCCCCATATTGCTAATTTTACCGATCTCTCGCCGCTTGAGCACGACCCTGCGGTGGTGCTGCACTATCTTCACCATCCCAAGTCGCTGAAGGGGTACAAAGCGCTTATTCTGCCTGGCTCAAAAAATGTGCGCGGTGATTTTGAGTGGCTGCAGAAGCTTGGCTGGGAGGATGAAATCCGCGCCTTCAGGGAGCAGGGCGGCATCATCATGGGCATCTGCGGAGGCTATCAGATTCTGGGCCGCTCCATTGCCGACCCGCATGGCATCGAGGGCGACGCGGGAGTTACCGAGACGCTTGGGATGCTTGAGATTGAGACGTTGCTGGAGCCGGAGAAGTGCCTTGCCAATACCGTAGGCACCATCAACGGCACAACGGTTGAGGCTTATGGCTACGAAATTCATAACGGACAAAGCAGCGTCGGCGCTGATTGCCATCCCTTTATCACCGTCTCCGCCCGGAACAATCGCTCAGAGTGTGATGCGGATGGCGTGGTGAGCAGCGATGGAAAGGTGATTGGCACCTACTTTCATGGCATTTTCGATGAGCCAGCGGTCAAGGAGTGGTTTCTCACTCTTCTGGAGCCATCCTGGAAGCCGCAAAGGGCCGAGATGGGGCGTCAGGAGAGCTATGAACTGCTTGCCGACCACTTCCGTCAGCATCTTGATCTCAAAACCCTCTTTAACCTTGTTGGTTCGTGCACGGACGCTGAGTAGCCCGGAAGCGCGTATCGAAGCGTCACCATTTTCTTTATTGACCCTTATGAACTCTCTTTTTTATCACCGGCATGGTGGCGCAGGCATCAACTCCGGCACGGAGGCGCTTGATTTCAGCGTCAATATCAGTCCGATATCTCCACCTATCGGCACCCTGACGCTCAACGATTTTGCGCTTCAGGCCTATCCATCAATCGACGGAAAGGGGATAAAGGATTTTTACAAGGCAAGGTTCGGGCTCAATAACGCCATGGTGTTACCGCTCAACGGCGCAATTGAGGGAATCTACCTGCTTCCGCGTGCTCTCGGGCTCCGCCATATCCTGGCGCTCTCACCCTCTTTTTACGAGTATGAGCGGGCAGCAAGGATTGCCGGTGCGAAGGTAACATTTCTTCCACTGACGGCTGACAACGGTTTCCGGTTGCCGGGGATAGAGCAGCTTGCCGAAGCCCTGCTTCATGCCGACGCTTTTGTTGTGGCGAACCCCAATAACCCGACAGGCACAGAGGTACCTCCCGAAATGATCATGGCGCTTGCCAGCCGCTTTCCTTACAAGTGGTTTATTCTCGATGAGGCCTTTATTCAGTTTACACCCGAGTTCCCGGATAACTCACTGATGTACCAGGTGATGGCATTGAAAAACGTGGTTGTGGTGCACTCGCTCACGAAATTCTATGCGCTTCCCGGTCTGCGGCTTGGTGCGGTGATTGCCCATCCTGATGTTATTGGGCGTCTGCTTTACTACAAGGAACCATGGACAGTCAATGCCATTGCCGAGTCAGTGGCCATGCTGCTGCTCAATTGCGGTGCCTACGAGGACGAGCTGCGCGACATGATTATTTCAGAACGGGAGCGCATCACAACCCTCTTTTCAGGTATGGAGGGGATCCGCCTTGCCGGTGGCGCGGCCAACTTTTTTCTCGCACAATGGAATGGAGGCTGCTCCCTTGATGCCTTGTTCTCATGGCTTGCCGAACGTCAACTTTATGTTCGTGATTGCCGTAACTTCCCCGGTCTTGAAGAGAACTATTTCCGCTTTGCCATCAGACGGCCCGTTGAGAATGACCGCCTGTTGGATGCGCTGCACTCGGCGTCGCTGGCGTGAGAAAGCCCTTTGAGGACGACACCATTTTCGTGAAATTTCAGGCGGTAGCCTTATCATTGAAACTACCACTAATTGAATAAGTTACGTCAAATCATTTTCAGTAAAAAGCATGGTGCAGCTCTACGCGACACCATGCTTTTTACTCGAATTCTATCAAAGCCTGACCGCTTTTTACTGCATCTCCCTGTGATGCCATGATTTTTTTGACGGTACCGGCTGTATGGGCGGTAATATTTGTCTCCATCTTCATGACTGGTATTCTCGGAAAGTACTCTCCTGGAGGTTATCGAACTCGCTGGAAAGCACCTTTTGCGTTGACTGTCTGCAAGAAGCGTTAAGGAAGTACGGGACACCGGAAATCTTCAACACCGATCAGGGTGCCCAGTTTACGAGTGCCGCCTTTATAGGAGCGCTCACGGC
>CAIWUU010000086.1 GCA_903915955.1 uncultured Chlorobiaceae bacterium
ACCTAAACTGTGCGATAATCAAAGCCAAGTACCAAAGTAAGGTCAGAAACACAGCAAAGAAAAACAAGAAGGAAAATTTATAGCCAAGAAGCCGAAATAAACCTGATTTATACAAAGATACGAATATCCATGAAGGCCCTGGCTGTCGATTTTCTTGATAGCAAAGCTCCGAGTGGAAAAATATCACTATAATTGGAGAAAATGGCTATGGTAGGCTCTTTTTGGACGCAGGCACACAATACCAGATGGCATAATGCAAATCTAATGCAGTGCAGTGTAGCTTAACACAGCATAACGGCAACGTTTGAACTGCGCTCAAAAAGTAGATCGAATTTCAATCGATGAAAGCAGGCTACCGGAACTTTCATAATGAGTTTTCTCCCATAGCGAACAATTTTAGCGGCTGTATCAATGAGTACCCGACGAAAAGTAGTCGCATAAACTGTTGTAGCAATAACTGATGGGCTTACATCTGTCTTGAAGCTTTCGAACATATTATTGCTAATCAGCATAAAAAAATACCATGCCGCATTTGAATGAAAATGCTTAAATGGCAACTTTTCTTCACCAAAATCTTTTATGGCTCGGTTGGCCAATTCATCATTGCCTCGGTTGTGATAGTTTCCAAGAATATCGTGAGCTAAAAGAAGATTTTCTGCGCCAGCTTGACAAAGAAGTTTGTCAATTTCACCACCTATACCAATGTTGGTGATTATCGAACTATCAGTATTTAATCCTGGTATGACAAATTGCCTGTCACGCAGAATGAGACGACTGTAAATGGTACGACGAGGTATATCCCATTGTTCTTGTTTGCACATAAACTCGGTATACTCCCATATCTCCTTGTTATTGGAAGACTTAAACTTAAACCAACTTGTGCTCTCCGTAGCAGATTTTTTAACATTTTTGTAAAGTCTTCCGCCGCATGCATACCCGATATTTATAAATTCAAAGGTTTTGAACAACTTTTGGTCGTAGAATCCAGAATCCAGGCGAATAATTATTGGTACGTCAGCTTTATACTCTTTTCTGATTTTAGCAACGATAGTGCATATCATTTTCTCAACGGTTTGACTATGATTCGAGGGGTCTGAGCCAACACGGAAAACAGAATCAACAAAGTACCTGCCCCAATTCATCTGTACGGGATGAAAACCCTTCACTTTCTTATACGTTGGTTCAACACCTTCTCGTTGCAGTGCGTCATCATTATTCAACACCATAGAATCAACGCCCAGTATGATAACTGAGGGCCGATTAATCTTTAGGCGCCACAAAAAAATCTTTCGCAGCAAATGACGGAAAAGCACATCTTGATAAGGCAATGCTCCGAAAAATCGCTTGACAGCATGAGACGATGCCAAGTGTTCCGGATTACAGCCAATCAATGGGGCATAGCTATTATCTTTTTTAAGCTCATCAAACGATGTAAGGTGTGGGCTTGTACCATCCATAAAAAAACACAACAATTGAGCAAGCATATCAACAACAGGGACACCTTTTTTGTTTTTCCGCATGAAACTGAACATTATTCCCATAATCAGTATGAGCTGAGTGCTCCGCAGATATGAGGCAAACAACAACAGTCCTGCACGATTGGTAATGCAATCATTGGTTGGCTCAATAGAGCTGATGTAAAGGTCTTTTTTGCGGCTGTTTTTTGTATCTTCTGACATAAAGCCTCCTGATTTCTTGGTTTGTGTTACGTTACAAATGGTAATTGCTCGTTACCCATTATAATATAACGTTTTAACTAAGAATATTGAGGCTTTTTTTATGTTAAATCGCGCAGTTTAGGTTGTAATAAACTTAAGCACCATCTGCTCTTGCTGGATGGAATCGAACCCTGCCTGACGGATATATTCTGCGCGCTGGCCTGCTTTCTGGTACATCCGTGCACTCAGGATGTATGATCTACCTCGACCGGTTCCGTGCGGCTCCAGAAAGCCGGTTTCGACCAGCTTTTCAAGTGTTGCCCGCACATTGGCTTCCGACTTTTGTACGGATGGAGCAAGATCAGTCGTTGTCAAACGACGTTCTTCTCGAAGGCGAGACAGGATGATCAATGAATCGATCGGCATGGTTCCAAGCTTATCCTCCTGCTCCACCACCATTTTGAGGAAATCGAGATCGGCGGAAGCATTTGAAAGAAAAAGAGTGACGGTATAAGCGTTGGAGAGCGAATAATCGGGTGCCGGGCGACCATAGCGTAACATACCTTCGTAAATGCGGTCAATACCTCGACCGGTCCGTTCAGCCAGACCAATCCGCTTGATAATATCGGCCAATAATGGATTACGCGAGCGCGGAGGTGCCACAAGCAAATTATTGAGATTCACGCCCTCGATAAATCCGCCAGGGCTGCTGATGCTCAAACCATCATCATCGAGTTTGATGTGAACCGCCCCAAGTGTACTGAAATCACGGTGAACCAACGCATTCACAAAGGCTTCACGGAAGGCCCTGCGATCATAGTTCGGAACTGGTACACGAAACAATCCTACCTGAATTTCCTCTTCAACAACCCAGGGCTTGAACTGCAATTCAACCTCCTCAAAGGTCTCCAGCAGAGGCTTTCGGTAAAACTCGTTGACTCGAACATCGGTGCCTCGCAATACCTGAAATGCAACTTCATAAGCAGGCAAGTGTTGGCGCAGTAGCGTTTCACTTCCCAAAATAAGCAAGCCTGCAATAGTGGCGCATTTTCGCCCTTGATGGTCCATGATCAGACCCAAGGCACCATCCAGCTCCTCATCCGCCAGCGAAAACAGAGATTGTTCGCCCCCGTATTTTTTGATGGCATTTCGAAGACGAAGGCGTTGAAGTGGATCCAATTGTTCAACTGTAATCTGTTCCATCAACATAGCAGAGGGATCGACCAATCCCAGAGAAGACTGGCGTTGTATAAACTCATGAGGATAGAATGGAACTGCCTCCGGTGTTCCGTCGAGCTTGAGACGATGCCGGACCAGAAGTCCGTCAGAGGTTGAGACCAATTGCCTCGACTTCGGCACAATGATCCGAGCGATTGATTTGCCTTGCAACTCGAACCGCTCCACCCTGATGGAGATCGCTGGATTTGTCTTGTTTGCAACCAGAGAAGGAATCCCCGAAATATTAATATGATTCGCATGTAAACCAGTGATCCGGCCATCGTCCTCAACGCCGAGCAGTAGTTCACCACCTTCGGTATTGGCCAGAGAAACCACTACCGCCAACAAATCACGATCAGGCAGACTTTTCAGATCGCTCTTGAATTCCACTGTCAGGGTTTCTCCCTGGCTGATCAGCTTACTGAGTTGTTGAACTGTCTCGCTCATTGGCAATACCTAAATTTGAATTCTTTTCCCGCTGCGAATCTCTGACAGCAATGCTTCCCGCATTGATGCAAGATAACTGTCAACATCCGACTCATCGGCAAGCCAAGCTTTCTTGAAAAAGACTTTGATGGATCGTCCCGGAATATACTCTACTGTTGGGTCAGCTACAGGTGGATATGCGCTTGTCTGCTGCTTTGGTGTTTCAAACGTCTGTGCCGGAGTCACACGATGAGGTTTTGGCTGCGACAGGGCTGTCATTCGAGATAAAAGCTGCTGGTACTCCTTTTCCTCGAAGCGCCGCTGCATATCGCGAATCATTGCAATAAGCTGTTGACGCTCTACTTTTTGAGTAAATTCGTTGAATGACTGAGTGATCTCGGCCTGTTGCTCAGGTAAAAGCGCACTGAATTCAGCCATACTGCAAAGGCGATCC
>CAIWUU010000087.1 GCA_903915955.1 uncultured Chlorobiaceae bacterium
CCGGTTCTCGCAACGGTCATATCGGTTATTCTGGTGATTCTCGGCCTTGTCGGGATGAATCAGTTGGCAATTACACGGTTTCCTGATATTGCGCCTCCAAGTGTTTCGGTAACAGCAAGTTACCCTGGCGCCAGCGCTGAGACGGTTGGCCGCTCGGTTGCACCTCCCCTTGAAGAGGCCATCAATGGGGTGGAAAACATGACCTACATGACCTCCACCTCCGCCAATGATGGTTCCCTCTCCATTACCGTCTTTTTCAAGCAGGGCACCAACCCCGACCAAGCTGCGGTAAATGTGCAGAACCGAGTGTCGCAGGCGACAAGTCGCTTGCCTGCCGAGGTGAATCAGATTGGCGTGACAACAGTCAAGCGCCAGAACAGTCAGATTATGCTGATCAATCTGGCGAGCAAGGTTCCCCAGTTTGATACGATATTTCTGCAGAACTACGCCAAAATCAATATTGTTGATGATTTGTCGAGGGTTCCGGGCGTTGGCCAGGTATCGGTCTATGGCAACCTTGACTATTCCATGCGAATTTGGCTGAGGCCGAAGCAGATGGCAGCTTACAAGGTAACGCCGCAAGAGGTTGCTGCTGCTATCCAGAGCCAGAATCTGGAGGCTGCTCCCGGATCGTTTGGAGAGAACAGCTCTCAGGCCCTGCAATATGTGATGAAGTACAAGGGGAAGAATCGCTATCCCGGCGAGTATGAAAATATGGTGATTCGCTCAAATCCTGACGGCTCACTGCTCAAGCTTGGCGATATAGCTCGCGTGGAGTTTGGCGCTTACCGCTATACGGTCAACACCAAAGCCAATGGCGACCCTGCTGTGGTTCTTGCGGTTTTTCAGGCTCCGGGTTCAAATGCCAACAAGGTTGAAATTGGCCTTCGCAAGGCGCTTGAGAAGGTCTCAGTCTCTTTCCCGGCAGGCATTACCTATTCGATTCCCTACAGCTCCAAAAAGGTGGTTGATGAGTCCATTACCCAGGTGATTCATACGCTCATTGAAGCCTTTCTGCTGGTCTTTCTGGTGGTTTTTATCTTTTTGCAGGATTTGCGCTCCACTCTTATTCCTGCCATTGCCGTTCCGGTCGCTATCATTGGCACCTTTTTCTTTATGAACCTCTTTGGCTTTTCCATCAACGTTCTGACGCTTTTCGGCCTCGTGCTGGCAATCGGGATTGTGGTGGATGATGCAATTGTGGTGGTTGAGGCGGTTCATGCCAAAATGGAGCAGAAACGTTATCCGGCCAAAGTTGCCACCGTCTCGGCCATGCGGGAGATTACCAAAGCCATTGTCACCATTACGCTGGTGATGTCGTCCGTATTTTTGCCGGTCGGTTTTCTCGAAGGCTCGACGGGTGTCTTTTATCGGCAGTTTGCCTTTACGCTTGCCATTGCCATTCTTATTTCTGCCGTCAACGCCCTGACGCTGAGCCCCGCACTTTGCGCCCTCTTTTTGACCAATCTGCACGATCCAGATGGCGGTGGTCACCATCACAAACTCAAGAAATTTGGCGGCTTTGGACAGCGCTTTTTTACCAGCTTTAACGCCAGTTTTGAGGCGATGAAACGAAAATATCTTGGCGCACTTGTTTTTCTCATCCGCAACAAGCGTATCACCTTTGGCGCTCTTGGCGTGGTGATGGTGCTCTCGTTCTGGCTCTTCAAAATTATGCCGACAGGTTTTATTCCTGATGAGGATAACGGCTTTGTGATTGTCTCCGTCACCCTGCCGCCAGGTGCGTCATTGCAGCGCACCCAGAAGACGCTCGACGGCGCAACCACTACCTTGCAGTCCATGCCTTCTGTGCGCAAGGTGATTGCGGTCGCTGGTATTAACATTCTCACCAGAAGCTCTTCGCCCTCATCCGGCCTGCTTTTTGTGCAACTGCGTGATCATCAGGATCGGGGCACCGAAGTCAATATCAAGAAGATTCTTGCTACGATGTCAAAGAAGCTGGGTAACAGGGATGGCTCATTCTTTGCCCTTGCGCAGCCTACTGTTCCGGGATTCAGTACGGTCGGAGGTCTTGAGTTTGTGCTGCAGGATCGCAGCGGTGGTTCGATCGAAAAGTTCAGCGGTATATCGAAGGGGTTTCTTGATGCCTTGATGAAGCGCCCGGAAATCGGGTTTGCTTTTACCAACTTCAAAGCCACCTATCCGCAGTATGAGCTTGAGGTGGATAATATCAAGGCTGCCCAGCTTGGGGTGAATGTCAAAGAGATCATGACCGTTTTGCAGGCTTACTATGGCAGTATGCAGGCATCGGATTTCAACCGCTTCGGCAAATATTATCGTGTGATGATACAGGCAGAGCCTTTGGATCGTACGGAGCCATCGTCACTGAACGGGGTTTTTGTCAAAAATACCAGAGGGGATATGGTGCCGGTTTCATCGGTCATTACGCTTAAAAAGGTGTACGGCACGGAGTCGGTTGACCACTTCAACCTCTTTAATGCAATTTCAATTAATGCGGTTGTCAAGCCGGGATTCAGTACCGGTCAGGCAATCAAGGCGGTTGAAGAGGTCTCCATGAGTACGCTGCCCTCAGGCTACAGCTACGACTGGAAAGGCCAGAGTCGTGAAGAGATTGAGTCGACCGGCGGGCTGCTCTTTATTTTTCTGCTCTCGATCTTGTTTGTCTACTTCCTGTTAGCAGCTCTTTACGAAAGCTATCTGCTTCCTCTGGCGGTGATGTTTTCAATACCGACAGGGCTGCTTGGCGTTTTTCTTGGTATCAAGCTTGCCGGTATTGAAAATAATATCTACGTCCAGGTTGCCGTTATCATGCTGATCGGGCTTCTGGCAAAAAATGCCATTCTGATTGTCGAGTTTGCCCTTCAGCGGAGGGTTTCCGGCAGTACGCTCTCCGCTGCGGCTATTGAAGGAGCAAAAGCAAGGCTTCGCCCTATTCTGATGACCTCTCTTGCCTTTATAGCGGGCCTGTTGCCGCTTCTCTTTGTGAGCGGGCCTGCTGCTCAGGGCAACCACTCAATTGGTGCAGCGGCTATCGGAGGAATGCTGGTTGGTATGGTGCTCGGTATTTTTGTTGTTCCGGTGCTCTTTGTCACCTTCCAGTATCTGCAGGAGCGCATTACCGGAGTGGCATCTCCAATTGTTGAGGCCGGGGAGCTGCTTGAAGAGGTGCTCATTGAAGAAAAAGCGCGCTCACAGAAACTATTATGATGTGTAAAGAGAGGTTATGAAAAAAAAGAGGGATGTTGTTGTCTTGACAGGGATGCTTTTTCTTGTCGGTTTGAGTATGGCCGGGTGCAGTGGCAGCCGAGAATCAGTTGAGCGTGATATTGTTTTTCCGGCCACTTATCGAGGCGCATCATCAGCAGCGGCTGTTCCTGCGGATACGGTGATTGCACAATTGCCATATCGGAGTTTTTTTTCAGATCCGGCATTGCAGATGCTGATTGATACTGCCGTAGCGAACAATATTGACCTTCAGGTTGCGCTCAAAAATATCGATTATGCACAGCAAACAGTGAACTCTTCAAAGCTTGGAACTCTTCCTGCCCTGACTCTTGGCGGCCAGGGTATTCGCAACTATTCATCCGATAACGGGGTCAAAAAAACTCCCGAGGAGTATATCGCTTCAGCTTCGGCCTCCTGGGAACTGGATATCTGGGGGAAAATTCGCAGCAGGAGTCAGTCAGCCCTTGCCTCATATCTGAAAACAGGGGAGGCCGCCAAAGCCGTGCGTACACGGTTGGTGGCTGATGTGGCGGCAGGGTATTACAATCTTCTTATGCTGGATGCACAGCTTGCTCTATCAAAGAAAAATCTGGATCTTGCCGATACAACATTGAAGATGATCCAGCTTCAGTACACTGCAGGTCAGGTTAATGATCTTGCCATAAAACAGCAGGAGGCATCGCGGCTTTCGATTGCCGGTTCAATTCCTCTTATTGAGCAGAATATCCTCTTGCAGGAGAATGCGTTGAGCACGCTTTGCGGTACCATGCCGGGCCCGATTCATCGCAGTCGATCGCTTCATACCAAAGTGACGGATAATGTTTCAACAGGGATTCCGGCAGCCATGCTTCAGAATCGCCCCGATGTTCGTGCTGCCGAATTTGCCGTCCGGGGTGCTCATGCCGATGTCAATGAAGTTGGAGCAACTTTTTATCCCTCGATTGTTATTACTGCCCAGGGAGGGGTAAGTGCCCTTAAAGCAAGTGAGTGGTTTACTGTGCCTGGCTCTTTGTTCGGGATGTTGCAGGGCTCCTTGCTTCAGCCTCTCTTTCAGCGTGGGCAATTGAAAGCCAACTATGAGCAGTCTAAAATTAAACGGGATCAGGCTGAACTTGGATTCAAGCAATCGGTGCTGAAGGCGGTAGCCGAGGTCTCTGATGCTCTTGTCCGACTTGAGAAGATAAAGGCGCAGGAGGCTATCGCGGAGGAGCGGGCAGCCACGTTGCGCCTTGCAGTTACCAATGCGGGAATGCTTTTTAACAGCGGGATGGCGAACTACCTTGAAGTTATAGTTGTACAGGGCAATTCACTTGCGGCAGATCTTGCTCTTGCCGATCTTCGCAGGCAGCACCTTGCCGCTATGGCAGAACTCTATCGTTCAGTTGGCGGTGGGTGGCGTTAGAGTGCTCCAGCAACATGAAAAATTAGCAACAGTTTTTAATAAAGGTTTATAAAATATGAATATACAAGAATATAATGCGACGGTTATCGGTAAAGTCATGATTACTCCGGATATCATGATTTTGACCATCAATGCCGATGAAGCTCGATCAGAGTTTGAAGCAGGGCAGAATATGCTGCTTGGCCTCTATGGCTACGAAAAGCGCTCCTCCAACTCTGAACCGGAGTTGCTTCCTGCCGAAGCGAACAAGCTTATCAAGAGGCCCTACTCCATCGCTTCTGCAAAGTCAGAGACCCGACAGCTTGAGTTTTACATTTCACAGGTCAAATCAGGCCAGTTGACCTCAAGGCTCTTCAACCTCACTATTGGTGACAGGCTTTATCTCGGCACAAAGATAAGCGGACTTTTTCGTCTCGATGAAACACCGGAAGGCAGTGATATTGTCATGGTTGCAACAGGAACCGGTATTGCTCCCTATATCAGTTTTCTGCGCTCACACATTATTGAACGACCAGAGAGTAAAATGGTGGTTATTCAGGGTGCCGCTCATCTCTGGGATCTTGGCTATTACAGTGAGTTGACCTTTCTTGAAAAAACCTATGCAAACTTTTTTTATGTCCCGACGTTGACCGACGCAGACGATCGCTGGGATGGTTATCAATTATGTATTGAGGATTTATTGAGGGATGAGGTGTTGCAAAATGAGTTTAACATAACGCCAGATCCTGAAAGAACTCACTTCTTTGTGAGTGGAAAACCAGAGATGGTTGCTCAAGTGTCGGAATGGCTCCACGATTATGGTTATACACGCCATCATCCAGACGATCCGGGAGAGTTGTATGTCGAGGAGTTTTGACCTGGGGATTCAGTAGAATTTCGATCTACGCTTCTAAACACCATTGCGCAGAACAAGTTAACTTTCCTCAGTGATGTTGCAGATTTGCTCAGAATGAGGTTTGTCGGGTACGTATTATCGTGATGGTTTCTCAAGGCGGGGTAACGAAATAATTTATTAAAGGCCGAGTTCGCTATGAGACCCAAGGCGGATAAGCTCAAGAATATCTATATTGGCTTTGCTGTATATCATTATTAAATAAGGTTTTATATGGCAATCACGGGAATCATTAAATATTCCTTTCAATGGATGGTCGCAATAGCGCGGGGGCAAAGGCTCATCATGCACTAACAGGCAGGTTACATCATTTAATAATTTTTCGAGGGATTTCCCATATATACCTGATCTCTCTCGCCTGAGGTCTCGCCTAAATTGACTGGTGTATTTAATACTCCTCATCCAAATCTCTAAACAGGCTTGCTATGGAGTCGCAAGTAAAGAGTTCACCACGCCGCGCGGATTCTATTGCGTCAATAGTTTGAGTGTTTGGATTAATTGGTTCATAGCAGACAGTAGGACCAAGCTCTTCGAGATAAGTGCACATTGGCGATTTTTGAGTTATAGCATCGCTGCTATTCGTTGCAAATGAAACATTTGGAGCACTCATTGAGTAGGCAATCATTGCTGGCATTATGAGTTTGCGGGCTGATGAACTTGCAGTAAAACCAATTCGGTTTGGTTTAAAGACCTCTGAGTTTGAGTTCCATGGTGGTATTTCATAGGCCATATTGGGCCTCCTTTTGCGCTTCTGCATTTTTTATATGCTCCCCAAGCCAGCTATACACTGATTTGGCAACATCAAGATTCATAACGATGCCAGCAGGAACAAAACGAATGATCTGTAGTGATGCTTCATGTTGCTCATCCTGAAGAACCTCTCCAAGCGTATTGTCAGGTAAAATATCCCTTATCTCTTCTTTTTGTATAGGGGTTCTTTCAAGGTAGAAATTTGCAATCAATTCGCCAGATGTTCCCACGCCTCCATAAACCCCATTCACATAAACAGGATTATAATCTTCTGAGAATTTGTATTTAAATCTGATTTTTTTCGCCATTGCTCAGGTATTGCACCTTTTTGGTTACAATTGTCCTTTTTCAATTACAAGATAACCACCACCACCCGCAATATCAAATCAACTAAATCAATAATCTACTCAGTATCCGATCGATAATTGGTGTAATTTTCGTAGATTCAGTTTTGCAAATTTAAAAAAAGGATTGGGTATGAAATTAAGGGATATATTTTCTGTATTTTTGGTTGCGGTAGCAGTTTGCTTGGTCGGTTGCACGTCGTCACTATCGACGGCAGCAAATGAGGTTAGAGTAACAAGCAACCCTGAATCAGTCAAGGGAATGACGTATATCAAAACAATTCACCACAGATCTTTAGCGGGTGGTCTTCTTTTTGATGGCTCAAAAAACGCTATGAACAAGGTCAGGAATGAAGCTGCGGAGGCTGGAGGAAAAACCGTTTATATCGTAAGCGAATCAGGAAGTAATATGTCTGGAATGAGTGTGACGGCTGAAGTTTACAAATAATAGCATATAATACGTTTTCATCGGCATTCCCCTCGTTCGTCAGATTTCTGACTCCTTTTGCGTACATTTTTGTGTAAAATTGAGCCATTGAAGGGAAAAAATTAGCTGGACAGTTGTTAGTATCAGAGCTTCTGAATCATTGGAAAGCCGAATATTTGGCAAGTGAAACGGCATCATTTCCCGGTAGTGGACATTTGAAAGATCCAGAAGCAGAGCGACTTCGCAAGCTTGTACGTGAACTTCGGAGAATTACAGTGGAGTGAGTATTCCGGGGAAAGTGGAGCGGGATACTTTAAAAAAGTCAGCGCTGTGTTCTCTCAGACAACCTTTTAAAATACAACTTTATTAAGGATAGCAGTAATATTTTTGCAATCATAACGATGCGTCGTGTTCTGAATGTTTCTTTCAGCGGATATTACCAGTGGACACAACGATCTGAGAGCAAGCGTAGTTGCGAGACCAGAAAAGTGAAGGAGGCGATTAGAAAGATCCATAAGGAGAACCGTGAAGTCGATGGTCGCCCTCGGATTGCAGTTTGCCTTCAAGAAGCAGGGTTATTAATGCAGTAGGTAAAGAGCAGCTCGATTGATGCGTTCTATGGGTATTCGCCCTAAGGTGGCTAAAAAATTCAGGGTGACCGGGTGACGATAGACTCAAACCATAAGGAACCGATTGCCATAATTTTCTTGATCATGTGTTTAAGGCAGATTTTATCAATAATGCTTGGACGAGTGATCTAACTCTATGTTTGGACTGGAAGCGGCTGGCTCTATATGACGGTCATTATGATTTGTACAATCGTCAAATTATTGGTCATTCGTTCAGTAAACGAATAACTGCAGAAACAACGGAAAATCCAGCTCTTGATATGGCACTAATGCACCGGAAACCAGTTTGTGGTGTGCTTCTTCATTCGGATCAATGTGTCCAATACCCTATGTAAAATTATAGCATTACTAACATTAGACGAAAAATAGAAAAACTTCGTTTAAACACAATGTCTTCAAGAGTGTCAAATTTTCTTGAAATTGAGGGGTTAAATCTGAAAAGTTTTACCAAAATGCAGATATGAAAGCAATGTTAGAAAAAGTATATCGTGAAGTAGGTTATTGGTATCCATCATAAGCTATAGATATAATAAAATATTTCAACGTAAAAGTAAATGCAGTTAAAGGTTATCAGATAAGTAAAAAAGTTGTTTATTAAAAATCTATAATTCGCATTATTCAAGCATTAATATAAACTTCACTATAAACTTCAAGAGTTACAGTTTTTCATTTATTAATGCAAATTTATTTCTTTTTAGTATTAGTAGTAATATTTTTTATTATTCTATTTATCTGATTAGATATATCAATGTAGTTAGATTTTTTAAATTCTTTTGATTTACTATACAAAAATTCCTTTGCCTGAAGCACTATAATCGTGTTATATGTATCAATTATCCCAGAATCTTTGATACATAGTTTATTTTCATGACTACAAAGACCCGAGCCATATCCTCCCAAAAGAATAAGCGTCGGAGTTAATGGGAACAAAATAGTCATATCTGGATTTGGCTTACCATCAGACAAATACCAATCAACTTTCCCTTTAATATTTAATACCCATTTTAGCACATCTTCAATAGTCATGCATTTGTTGTTCATTATTTCATTTAGTGGCAACGCACCAACAGGATTATCAGAAGTAATCAATAATTCATCTGTTTGATTTTCATTTAATATCCACCTCATTCCATGTATAGTATTAGCAACTGCATTTCCAATTTCTTCCATTTTAAGGATATGCGCTTTCTTAAGTTCATAGATGATCGTGCCGTAATCATTTTGTATATCAACCTTATATCTGCCAGACAATATTCCAGTCTTTAAAATTGGAGCTATTTCTTTTTGGAGATTGTTATGTAATTCTGAAAAATCAATATTTAGAGAAGAATATTTAGGATTGCTATCCACATGCTCCTTAATCCTCAAAATAACTTCTGGCAAAACAGCAGATAAATCTGAAAATATATTAATATTTTTTACTTTATTATTTTGAGATGGTCTACTACTCATAGCGTCTGAAATAGCTAATTTTGCAAAAAGCAGTGCCCAATCCCTGTAGCTCGCTGTTCTGACAACCAAAAAACCAATAAATTGTGAGTATTTTTTCCTCTCAAAATCAGTAAGATTATTTATTGATTTTTGATCAATTATTTTATTATGAATAGGTGCCCACTGTTCCTCATACCTCATTAAAACATCCTCGAAATATGGATCATCATCCAGGGTATGGAAGTCATTTTCTGCTCCTGTTTTTTTTGTGACATTCGAAAAAACATTTCCGCCTGATATTTTTTTTATATATAATTTTTTTTGTTCATTATCAGTATCAGTGCCAAAATGATTCAAATAAAATTTTGGAACAAAATGATGCAGCTTTTTTGGGTTAGGTATTTTTCTCATATGCGGTATTTTTCATGATTGCATACTCTTTTCCGATTATAAATTAAACTGGTTACATGTATACGTATCCTGAATTGTGCAAACGGAATTCATAACCAATTTTTTTATATGAACTTTCTCAAAGACACTGACACTCAAGATTTTTAGAATATGTAGAGACTTATATCAAGATTCATGCGCTTTTTAACCAAAGCTATAAGCACATAAACTGATATTTCTGTCCAGATTTGTGTTTTTACTGCATTTCTAAAAGTACTGTAAAAAGCCTTAATTCGTAAATGTTGTTTAATCCATTTGAAGAAAAGTTTAATCTGCCATCTGCTTTTGTAGAGCTGTGCTATGACCTCAGCAGGTAGCAAAAAGTTATTGGTTAAAAACAATATAATCAACAGATGTCGTTGTGAATCAATACGTTCTGGTTTCAAACCCTATAACTCGCCTCGTCTTAAACCACCGGCCTAAACCAAGCTCAACAGAGTAAGTTTAGCGGGTCAACTTGCAGGACTGGCCCGGTTACCTTTTTCTTTAAACCAGGTGATTCAATATTGGGAAGCCTATTATGAAAGGCTGCCAAAGATTTCTTTGTACGACTCTTAAATTATCTCATTTTACCTATTATTTTGATTTATTTCCCAAGTTTGTGGGTATCATTGCAATTTAGGGTATGTCTGGACAAAGTAAATGAAGTCTGGATGTTGTGGCATCTCATGATCTGCTATCGGTGGTTGCGAGGGATTTTGGCCTCCAGTTTGTGAACAAAAGCGTTGATTATATCACCGCTGACCGCAAAATTGAGGCATTTCCCGGCAGACCGTTTCGCGTGGTTGAGTGTGTTCCTTTCAAGCAGAAAAGCTTCAGGGCTTTTCTGGAGCGCCATGCCATTGCAGGTGCAAGCATTCAGCGGCGCGATTTTCCCCTTTCGGCGGAAGAGCTTCGGAAAAAATATTGGCTTCTTGAAAGTGAGAGGGCATTTCTTCTTTGTTGCCAAAGATGCTGCAAGGCCATCCCCTCTGAATCTATGTGTTCAGACGTTTCCCTGAAGACGAAGCCACTCATTCAGCGCAATAGAATGGACAGCTTCCACCGCCGCTGCACAATCGGAAACATCACTTTCGGCAGCATAAAAGACACCGCTGACGAAAATGATGATGTCGCCTGCGATAATCCTTTTCTTATTTGCGGATTATTATAAATATTCTGATAGTAGTAGCATGGTTACCAATAATCGAATAAAATTAAAATCAACACTTGCCTGCCACACTCAGTGCACGGTTGATCTGGCATCTTGGCTTGACCAACGTGGCGTATCCTATTACCTCCTGAAGCATTACTACAAAAACGGCTGGATGGAATCCGTCGGCATCGGAGCACTGAAACTGCCAGATGAAGAGGTGAGATGGCAAGGGGGGCTCTTTAATCTTCAGGGAATTTCCCGCATCAAAAGCTGAAATCCTGCTTGTGCAAAATGTTTTTCAAAAGTTAACGCTTGCATGATACCTTGTTCTTTCATGACAACAAACGACACGCAATCAATAAATCCCCATTCTTTGTCGTGGCGGGCTTGATATAGTTTGAAAGCCTGCTGAAATAACTCAGGGGTCAGGTGAATAGGTGATGAGGCGGGCAAAGAGACTCTGGAGATAATTGTGGAGGCATATCCATATCCGGTAAGCTACAAAGGGGAGTATTTCTACCGAAGTGGCAGTACAAAACAGGAGCTTAAAGGGGCAGCGCTGCACAGGTTTCTTCTGGGTAAGCAGGGTTTGCATTGGGATGGGGTTCCTGTGCCTCATGTATCGGTCAGCGATCTGGATGCCAATGCACTTGCCTATTTTCGCAGGCAGGCACTGAAGAGCCAGCGACTTACGCCGGAAATTATTGATGAATCGGATGAGCTTCTGCTCGACCAATTGCACCTGGTGGAGGGTAAGTACCTCAAGCGTGCTGTAGCCTTGCTGTTTCATCCTGATCCTGAACGTTTCTTTACCGGAGCTTATATCAAAATCTGATTTTTTGAAAATAATGTCGATTTACGGTATCAGGACGAAGTGCATGGCGGCCTCTTTTCACAGGTGAACCAGACCATATCGGTATTGAAAGCCAAATATCTGAAAGCATGGATCTCTTACGAAGGCTTGCAGAGAATTGAGAGCTATCCCATTCCGGAGACCGCGTTACGTGAAGCGATTCTGAACGCTGTTGTGCACAAGGACTATGCAAGCGGTATTCCAATCCAGATAAGTGTCTATCCGGACAAGCTGATGATCTGGAATTCGGGGCAATTGCCCTCTGACTGGACATTAGAACGGCTGCTTGGCAAACACTCCTCACAGCCATTCAATCCTGATGTTGCCAATGCTTTTTTTCGTGCAGGCATGATTGAAGCTTGGGGGCGTGGCATTGAGCGCATCATGCAGGAGTGTGTAAAGGCGGGGGTTCCTGAGCCAGAGCTGCGTTACGAGCGGACAGGTCTATGGACAGTATTTTATTTTCTTTCCGAACAGTTTTTAGGGGAGACTACCGGTAAAACTACCGGCAGAACTACCGGTAAAACTACCCAGAAAAAAATAATTGCTTTGCTGAAAATACAACCATCCATAACGCAGCGTTTGTTGGCGGCAGAGTTAGGTGTCAGTGCGAACGGCATCAAATATCACATTGATAAAATGAAGTCAGAAGGGCTTATTCGTCATGTTGGCGCAAGCATTGGCGGCCATTGGGAGGTATTGCAATGACCACCATCGGCAACTGCTCCCAATTTTGAAGAGTCTTGATGTCAGACCCAGCAACTCCTTGCGGCCATGAAACTGCATGGCCGCAAGGAGTTGCCAATTTGGGTCATGGCAGAGCAGCTTGCCTGTCGCTCAGTCTTCGTCTGCCTGAAGAGTTGCTTGAGATTGATGTCAGGCAAGTGTAACTGTCTGATTGAGTAATTCAACATTAAAATTAACTTTGGCGTTCAATGCTTTAAACACTTTAATAATTGTTTCAAAACGAGCGTCCGTCAGGCTGTTCTCTAACTTGGAGATTTGCGCTTTCTTTACACCAACCAACTGGCCAAGTTCTTCTTGTGTTAGATGACGCTCTTTTCTTGCTTGCTTAATAGCTTCACCGAGCAAGTCAAGCCGTAATTCGTTTTCAAATGCGTTACGCTTTGGTGTGCCAGGTTTTCCGATATGTTTATCGATAACCTCGTCCAGGCTGATTGTTTTTAATGGTGTATCTTTCATTGCTTTTTCCTTTCAAAATACAGTTTTCTGAGACTCTCTGCTTTCTCTAATTCTCCAC
>CAIWUU010000088.1 GCA_903915955.1 uncultured Chlorobiaceae bacterium
CTGCAGCAAAGTAACATAATAAGTCTCGTCAAACCCGTCATAGAGACGTAGTTTAAAACTCACACGAACCTCTTCAAACTGAGGATTTTTCACATGCAGCACAGCAAAACAACCAAGACGTTTTTTCACGAATGCCTCAATTTCATCCAACAGGCCAAGACTCGTATAAGGCCTCAGAGGATCACGCAAATTACGAAACTGCACATTCGGAATGGTGACAATGGTGACATGACCCGGCGCCAATTCCCGATACAAACCTGTGCCATTTTCATTTGTTTCATAATGGGTATGGTTAAGACATTTCACTTTATAGAGTTGCTGAAATGCCTCCAAAATCAATCGTTCGTAATCCCACCGTGTGATAGCACGATTCTTGTGACGCAAACGTTCGCTGATTCGCATATTGAACGCCACAGCCTGCTCTGCACCACGCCCTCCAAAGGAGGTAAACGGTTGGCTGATTGCTTTAACTCCCGCATCAGGTCGAGCAAGCTTGCTGATCGTCCCCTCTGGAAGCGGTGTATCTGAAAAGGTCGCTGAATTACCGTTGTCGACAAAACTTGCTTGTAATGCCTGAGCCGCAACCAGTTGAAGCTTGCAGACCGCATCACTTTTTTCAGACACTGAAGCTCGAATCCAGACCAAACCATACGTTAATAGAGTATTGTTGCTCGTTGCCTCCTCAGGCACAGCAAACGTTATAAGAGCAGAATTCAGCCATCCATCGGTTCCATCCTGTACGTTGTTGTCAGCAAATCCTCTCCATTCGTTATTTCGCAGATAACTCCAGTGAATATGTTGAGTATGCGGTTTTGGTTTGGAGGCCAGAGGATTTGCAGTTCCATCTTCGACCTGAAACAGTATGGAGAGATTTTGAGGCGACTTTACTCCACTGATGCCAATGTACAGTTCAGCTTCGCTTTTCAGGATTGAACCGTCATGCATAAAACTGAACTGAGGCAGCAACGTGACTGTTTTTGTTGAACTTGAAAAAGGATGCTGTTCAGCCTGCCCGAATGGAGCAAGATGAAAAAAATGACCGACCCGGTTCTGATAATCCGCCGAAGAGACTGAGGTGAGCGGAAGTGTTGTGCTGGCAGTATAGTTCAACATCAACGAAGCAATAGATGGAGCAACGGGTATACTTTTTGGTCTCTTCGCTTCCTCTTTACTGACAAGGTAGTCGATCAGGTCAGTCTGATACGTAGCATTGCCAAAATCGTCAGTCAGAACCAGTCTGATAAATCCCCGGCGGGCACTGATGGAAAAATGTTCATTGGCGGTAAAATCTGGCGAGTCAAGTATTGAACGCTTGATACTTTCAGATAAATCGATCTGAACATCCTCTGTCGATATCGGGGTGCCCTTTTTCAAGAGGAGTTTGTTGAGAGCTGCACTGGCAGACAATCTCTTCCAACTTCCCTGGCTCAGAAATTCAACATTAATCTCAGGGGTGGTATTATAGGGCAGTGGCTTGATCTGCCAGATAATATCTGCGCTGACCGCTTTATCCTCAGGCATTTTCTGAAAAACCTCTTTCGACCCGATAATCAACGAATTTCCTTTTACCGGCAAAGCACCAAACGGCTGAAATGGCTTGCTTGCATCTATCGGCCCGAAATCATTGGAAAGAGCAAGCGTCTTCAGCCCCTTGACATCTACCGTCAAAGCAATTGACTGAATGATAGTATCCTGAAGGAGAGGGTAGATGGAATGAGCATCATCCCGATGTTTCAAGGTTACTACAATAACAGGCAGAGTCGTGTCAAAATTATAGCCATGGATGTTACCTGCATAAGGCGCAATAGCAGGGGCATTACCTGAAAGCTCTATGATTAACTCCAGGATGTTCAGGTTCCTGGCACTGGTTTTAAAAGAGGAAGTAACATTATCGCCTGTCAACCATCCCTTTGCAGTGGTAAGAGAACAGGCCACATCATCCCGATGATCTTCAGTAAATTCCGATAGAGCATCAGCAAGTGTAAATTGTACTGTAATTGTCCGATGCCCCTCTGCCAACAGTAAATAATGTGACGCCACAGCAAAACCAACCTCCGCCTCAGGCATCCGGATCTCCTGAAGTACTCCTTCATTGTAAACCTTGTTGAAAAAAGGATGCCAGGATTGATCGCCTGCATTGGCCACCGGCACAGCATAAATCCGGCCATGGTTGAAATTATTGTGCAAAAAGAGAGGCCGGGATGAAGCGCGGAACTTGTCCTTATAAACACTGTTCGTGATTATGGCGCCAATATTTTCATCACTATGACGATAGAGAGTTTTCAAAGCAACAACCTTCGCCTGGTTGACAACAAGATCATGATCATTCGCAAAAAAAAGATCTCGCCCGATATCATCTTTTCCAGCCTTGAACTGCTCCCCTGCTTTACATTCCCGAAGAGCAGCATGTTTTGCCAGTTCAATCAAAAGATGCACCTGACCAGGCTGGGCAGGCTTTTCTTTAAGCCGCAGAATCTCCCTGTAATAGAAATCCAGATGGCGTCGGGTAAGCGTATTGCTCTCTGCCCGAACATATTCAAAAAGTCGTAAAAAGGTAAGAAACAGCGCATAATGGGGTTCATGTGTATCCCATTTGGTTAACGTATCATCGAGCGCACGAGAAGCCTCAGTGATAATGCGGGCAAACACTTTCAGAAACTGATCAAAAACAGAGGAGAAAAGGTTATGTGTCGAGCAATGATTAATTTGAACAAACACTTTTCCCGAAGGATCATCGGGTGGAGCACCATACACTGAATCATCTTCCACCATACCCCCAAGGTAACCACCCCAATCGATCCCTTCGCTCCAATCGGTGGAGAGTCCGGAGGCAAGCACTGCATCAAAAGATACAACCGGAGTACGCAGAATCAGTACACTTGGTGACGGAGCAACATCATGAACCAGATGAAGCGCTTTCCCTGCGTTGTAATAGGTAATCAGCCGCTTGAATGCGGGTGCTAACTGGATTTTGACAAGGTTTTGCAGTGTACTTTTCAAACCGATTGCAACCGGCAAATGCTCTTTAAACGTATCAAGCGCAACCGCCATGGTTCCCAGGGTGCTGAAAAGAAAACCAAGGGTATCTTTCAACTGATCATGATCATGCTGATGCTCCCTCTTGTTCAGATAATCAAACCATGATTTTATCACAGACTTGTAAGCATCGATATCCTCAACGGCAACAAGTGCCAGTTGCGCCGACACATCGTTACAGAAAAAAGGCCGCCAATCTCCTTCCACAACATTGGCGGCATTCACATACCTCAGCATGGCCGCATAGCTTTGCGCAAACACCATGCCATGCGCAGGAGTGTGCTCATTAACCGGCGCATAAGAGGCGTCAAGTGCCGCAGATGCTCTCTGATCCTGACTTGTCCCCTCTCTGATGTCTCTATACGGATCAGTATTCATCCGGCATTCTCTCTCTGTGGACATAGCTCAACGGTTATCGGGTAATAAGTTAACGATCGCCGAAAGATTAACATCTGTCGCTTCAAGCTTGTAGAAAGGAAATACCAGATTAAAACGTGAGTTGGTAGTTTTAACCCGGTAAACAATGTTAATCAGCACGACACCCTCGACTTCTTCACTTTCATCGAGTAGCACATTTTCCAGCTCAATACGCGGCTCGTGATAAAGAATGGCAGACTCCACCTTATCAGCCATCAGAGTTTTCATACGCATATCAAGATTTTCAAACAGCAATTCATCCAGATTACAGCCATATTGCGGAAGCATGACCCGTTCTCCCTGTATTGTACTGAGCAGCACCTGGAGGCTTGAAACAATATCAGCCTCACCCTCAAGCATCTCAACACCGGAGGTCGTCCGATTGAATGTCGGGGGAAAAGACCACCCGCGACCTGAAAATGGATGCTCCATCTGTTTCCTGTAAACGTTTTAGTGTTTTAAACAATAAGGTCAACCATCATCCCCCTATGAGTACTGTCGGAGCTCCCGGAGGCAAAACAGCGCCTCCTGCAGCGGTCAAATCTCCAACTCTGGCAGCGGGCATTCCTCCTATCAAAACGGTAGCAGAACCTTTCACGATAACATCAGCACCACACGAGTCACCAAGTCGCGCCGCAGGCAGTCCACCGACAAGAACAGTTGGAGCGCCAGGCGGTATAACAGGCACCGGTGCCCCCATCGTTGCTGAACTGACAATCATATCACCGACACGTGCTGCTGGAAGCATTGCTTGTATCTTTCTCTCAGTTAATTTGAACAATCCCGCCACTGATCGTCGTTGTGGCGCTTCCTTTTATCGTTGTACTGGCTCCGGAGACTTCTGCGCTGGCCGTTCCGGATGCCTTGAAGCCGGTCTGCGCTTTTACCTCTATATTCATACCTTCGGCATTCATATCCTTTGATGCCTTCAGCATAAGGTCTTTAACACTTTCGACCTTGATACCACTATCGTCGAGCGTAATTTTATTACCATTCTGATCTTCAATAACAATACCCTTCTCCTCCTCTGAAAGCGTCAGTTTGTTACCGCCAGGGGTTTCGAAAAGAATAATTTTTTTTTCGTCATCGAAGGTAAGTTTGAGTTTTTCACGGCTGACATACCCTTTGCGGTGGTTCGCGTCCTTTCCTGGTTCGGGAGCAGGCTTGGCACTGCTGTGGCACATGCCGAGCACAACCGGGCAGCGGGGATCATCGCCAAGAAAGCCGACCACCACCTCATCGCCGATTTCCGGACGAAAAAATGTGCCGCGCTCTTTACCTGCATCCAGTGTGGCAATACGTGCCCAGCTTCCTTCCTCCGAAGCACTCACCAGAGGAAGCCTCACCTTTATGCGATCTTCACCATCTGGATCACTCTCCAGAACTGTTACAACCCCGATTTGCAGGCCACTGACACCGGGGAGAAGTCCACCTGCAGGCAATGGACGAAGGTTATATCTCTCCGCAAAAATTTCAGGGTTCAAGCCAAACTGAACATCCGTTTCCCAGTTACCATTGGCGACGGAATGGCGCACCCCAGAAACATAGAGCTTGCCTTCAAAACGCTCTCCAATGCCGGTCACCTCAATAATCTTGCCAGGCAACACACCGGCAAACCCCTGAAAACGTACTCTACCGCGAACCTTTGCCAGGCGCTCTTTCAAGAGTCGGCCATCAGCCCATGCCTGAAGTTCAGGCTGGCTGAGTTTACCGCCATGCCTGATGGTATCTGAATCACCGCCAATCACATCAGCCAGAGTCGAAGAGGAAAGGTTGCCATTGTCTGTTGTCGAGGGCTCACTCGCCTCTGTTTCTATTAACTCCTGATCCGTCGGATTCCAACTGTTTGCCTTGATGCCTTTGCTTTGCCAGCGAGAGTCTATTTCAGCATCAAGTTCCAGAATGGTCGATCCGTAGTTCACCGTCACCACAGCGCTTGCTCCTGTATCGGGTGGTGCAATGACGACCTTATTATCATCACCAACAAGAACAACATGCCCATTCGCCTCGGCTCTGCACAAGAGAAAATCCCAGTCAGTGGACTCATACTGTACCACCTCTTTCAAATCCGGTGTTGTAGCGGTTACCTCCTTTTGCAATCCATAGAGAGCGAGAATCTCCTCCATAATATCGCTGTCCAGCTTGTCGGTATAGTAACGGCTCTTGATGCCACTGGTCATTTTAACTGCCTCGTTACGACACTCCACAAGAAGCAAGCTGTTCGCCTTGCGGATTTTAATACTATGCTTGATGATGATGCCCTTGAATACCGAATCATTCTGTGAGCGATACCCAAGCTGTATTTCAATTTTTTTGCCCGGCACAAAATAACTAGCATTGCTCGCTTCAAATGTGGATGTAGCGGCATCTC
Source organism: uncultured Chlorobiaceae bacterium (assembly GCA_903915955.1). GTDB lineage: Bacteria > Bacteroidota > Chlorobiia > Chlorobiales > Chlorobiaceae > Chlorobium. The sequence goes on from CAIWUU010000088.1 coordinate 5,825, forward strand.
CATCCATGAGATGAAGCACGGCTGAAGGAATCCGATTCACTTCCCGAGTTACGGAAACCGACAACACATGAAATGTACCGGGAATTTCAGCGCCATCTATAAGAACCGCTACCGTGCATACATCCGGAGTTGCAGGTGTCGGGATAGTTGTTTCGTTAATCACTTCATGTTGTTTACTTTTTCAAGAGGAGGAAACACAATATCTGTACCAGGCAGCAACGATCGAAAATTGCTGAGGTTGTTGGCGGCAGCCACAGCGAGATAGTATTTCGGATCTCCGTAAATCATGTAACACATCAGCGGCAGCGTATCGCCAGCTTTCACTTTACGGACATGCGTCAGGTCAGCCGATTTTTTATCTTCCTTTGCAGCCCGCTTCTGCTCTTCAATACTACTTTTAAAGGTCACCTTGGCAGAGGCCCGAATCGGGGTACCGTCAGGTTTGAATAACTTGTAGGTGAAATTTGCCTCCGTTACCCGTCCCTTAAAAATTGAGTTTTTTCCCCAGACCAGCTTGAAATGGCGGGGCTCATGTGCATCGCCCTTGTACTCAAGCAACACCTGCCGAAACTTTTTGAGATCATCGGCGATTGAATCACGAGGCTTGCCGTCAATAATACCCGTGTTGTCGAAAAGAAACTCAAAAGAGATCTCTTCCGGCTCAGTGTACTCATATTTGAGCTGCTTGCCGCTGCTCCCCTGCCCCTGCCCTGCCTCGGAAAACTTGAGTTTGTAGTTGAGCGTATAGGTTTCAGGATTGATCAGCGCCTCAACAAAGTCATCCGCCTCTTTTTTGCCGCCACTCTCTGCCTTTTGTGAATCGGAAAAGGCGAGAATGAGCATTTTTTCCAGTTCTCCTTTATCAGCCATCACCGTTCCGATTTGTTTTGCACTATATCAAGCACCTGTTCAACACATTCGGCGATAATCGCTTGCCGATCTGCGTCACTGCTTTTACCTGAGCCAGGTATCTGCTGATTCGATGACGATCCTTCCGCAGCATTCACCGTGACCCTGATATGCAGCTCTTTTATTTCAACAGGCATCTTCTCACTCCGTTACTGAATGGTGAAATAGCGATAGGTCAACTCCATCGTCTCTATCACAATTCCATTTTCACTTGCATTCAAATCACTGACAAGCCATTTTTTGGGAATTGCATCAACAACATTCCAGCTTCGTAAAGGTTCACTTTTCTCATTCATCAGGTTGACACTGATCGTTGCCGGTTTGAAGATCCGGTTATTGAAGGCATCAAGAAACCATTTGATGACACTGGAATCCAGCAACATTCCCCGCTTCAGCACCAGATCCGCATATTTAGTGCGGACCGGTAACTTGTGCTCAAATCGATTTTCGCCGCCCTCTTTGTAACTCTCATAGTCATACTCAACCGACAACCCGGATACAGACTGAAAACGAACATCATTCGTATCAGCACTGATGGTGTTGAATACCACCTTAAAGTAAAAGCCCCACGGCGGATAATAGTCAACCATACAAACGAATGTTTTAGACCTTCATCAACTTGAGCCCTTCATGGGCCAGCTCAATACTCTCCACGGCAATCTCATTGGCATCCGACTTGAGATCCGATGCTGAAATTTTAACCGGGAAACAACGGATTGCCGTCCATGCCGCAACAGGATTGTGTTTTTCATTGAGCAGACGAATCGTGACATCACGCCTCTTATCCACACGCTCATTAGCGATCTCCTCCAGCCATGTGTTGAAGTCAAAATCACTCTCAAATTTTCCGCGTTTCAGGGTGATGTTATTGTTTTTCACCATACCCGGCATGCTGATTTTATTAAAATCCTTGCTGTCACTATGGCGGTATTCAATCTTCTCCCTCTCCATGACAAGGCCGGTCACTTCGGTAAAACTCAATTTTGCTCCGCCCCAATCAACCTGAAAATGAAACCTGGGTACTGGATATTCTTGTGCCATGATATGTTGTGTTTAGAGATTGAAAAAGTAAATGCTTCCCGGCCTGCCCTCCACCATTTCTTCCCTGACTCTACGACTCTGCCATTTTATGTGAGAATCTGAGAATGATAAATTCTGCAGGCCTGACGGCAGCCATGCCGATTTCGACAATCAACCTGCCCTCAAGGATATCAAGGGGAGTCATGGTTTTTCCGAGACCAACTGCAACATAAAACGCGTGTTCCGGTTTAATACCCTGCAGCGCTCCCTGCCTCCAGAGAACCGTTAGAAAATTCTCAATCATGGCCTGAATACGAACCCAGGTATTGGCATCATTCGGCTCAAAAACAAACTGCTCGGTCGTTTTTTTCGTAGACTCTTCCACAAAATTAAAGAAACGCCGGACACTGATGTAGCGCCACTCATTATCATTGCCTGCAAGAGTACGAGCCCCATACACCAGGGTACCTTTGCCGGTAAATTTTCTAATCGCATTAATCGATTTGCCGCTATTCGGATCAACATTAAGTGCATCAAGTTCCGACGCGGAGAAGATATCCTTCGGCCCCACAATGCCGCTGATACTGACGTTTGCTGGCGCTTTCCATACGCCTCTTGTCCGGTCAACGTAAGCGTAAATACCCGCTATGGCGCCGGATGGCGGAACCGTGGTGCTGGTATTCTGGATCCCTGTGAGAATCGTGTTATAGAGCGGGAATGATGCTGCCAGCCCCTCGTGTTTTTTTGTCTCCATCTCCCTGGCTACTCCCACCACACTGCCAAGCCATGCACTGTTGATCTGATCGAAAAGAGCCTTGAGCAGCGGCAGCACAGCATCCATCCGGTCAGGATTTGTTGTAGCCGTAACCGGAATAACGGAAGAGGCTGCCGGAGCAGAGGCTCCAAAGATTGCTACCCAGGCAGCCGCCGAAGGGGCCGTACCAGTATCGAACTGGGCTGTATAGGCAGAACTGGGTACCTTGCTGGCAAGCTCCTTATCGTACCCTGTTAACGTATTGAAAATGTCTTTAAGTGTTGAGGTAATCAGGCTGGTCAGACTTGTTTTCAATATCGGAGACTCAACTTTACCAGCTCCTGCACCAACCAGCACATCAACTCTTCTTGCAACGTCAAACAGATAATTGACGATCGGCATAAATTTGGCAGGCGTTTTACCTCCCAAATAAGCACCTTCAAGCGCTGTAAATTGTTCTCTCAAGGTCGATTTCGGGCTGGCCAGTGCTGTTGCTGCAACAGTGATGGTATCAACATCGGTCAGAAGAGTTTCGTACTCGGCAACCAGTGCCTTGATTGTCGCGTTATCCGTCAGGTCAGCCAGATTGAATTTGGTTGCTCCAATGTGAATGAGATTCTTGAAATCGCGGTATTTGATATTCTTTGGAAAATTAACTTCCAGCCAGGGAGAGTAGACCGATCCATATTTCAGATCATTGATACCTGTGCCCGAACGGAAAGCCACCCCTTTCGGATCGTTTTCCTTGACATGAAATAAACCGACACGATCCATCAACCTGCCGCACTGCCCTAACGCAGCATCGTAGACGGCATAAAAATCACTATCAGTCGTGAGCAATGAATTATCAGGGAAGAGGAGAATGGTAGGTTCATCAACCTTTTCCAACGCTTCTAATGCTTTCCCCGGACCCGTAAAATTATTAGCATTTTTAACTGCAGCATCGTACAAGCCTCCGGAAACAATGTAGCAATCGCCACCACCATTGGCATAAAACAGCCGCAAGCTGTCGTACAGGTAAAAAACATTGCCGATGGTTGCTGATTGAAAGTTTTTGTTGTCATCCAGCGTGACGTTCGTGACAACCGGAGCCGCACCTGTTCCGAAATACTGTTCGTATTCCGTCAGGGAACCAATCCGGGTGGGAACATTAAGCAGGTCCCCCGGCTTGACACTATCAGCTTTTTGAGTGTAACCGATAAACGCCGGTATCGCCGTCTCAACTCCTGCAATGGATGGGGGAAACTTTGGGATTTCCTCGACATAAACCCCTGGGGTCTTATACATTGTTGGCATGGTCTATCCCTTTTAATTATGATGAAGTGTTATACAAATATCTCTGAAAAAATATCAAACAGAAGATGGTTTCTTGTGAATAATATCAGTAACCACTTCTGTAATAAGAGAGGTCTCTTGTGGTACTGCCTTGAACTGCAGATCAAGCATTCGCATCCAGTATAGTACAAATGGATACTGCTTGCCTCCCAGAGTTCCCCAAAGATGGTTGACCTCCTCCATTGACGCTGAATAGAGGTCAAAAATCAGTTTGAAAGATTCTAAATGATCGAGAGCGTTCGTTGGTGAATTTGTAATTATTGAAGCAGGATCAACATTGTCCTGCGTAAACACATTCTTGTACTGAAAGAAGCGAATCACTCTCGAGAGCAACGACAACCCGAGAGAGTAGGTTTCATGGGGAGCGGTCACTAAAATCTGAAAATTCAAAAAGAGAGGAGGGTTTTCATATAACGCCTTGAGCGTTACATCATTGCGGACATAATTTGGAAGATTTTTTAAAGCCTTCTCCTCTTTGATATTGACCACCGAAAAGTAGAGATCTTTTCTCAGTATGCCGCCATTACCAAAACCATCCGCCAGATTGCCCAATTTCGCCACAGTCTCGTGCGAATGGTAATCATCAGCAAAATGCTTGTTTAATTCATTGATGACGATGGTAAGTGCGTGTGATATCATGGTTGGCCTGAAGGTTTCATCAAATTTTTCGAAAAAATTCAGATCCCTGAAACGACAACACAAACAGACACAGAATCGCCCCGCAGAAAAAGAGCAGGGGCAGTAAAAAGGTACTTACTCGAACAATACAACTTATACAAAGGATTTCAAAGAGAACACGCATTTTTCTTCTTCTCTCTGCCCTTGCTTACCAAGAACCTGAGGCTCTGTAACTGGCAGAAGAGCGATGCCGCACTGCGTGAGCTTCGCAAAAAGATCACCTTTGCCCTCTACGCTCAATCAGAGGATCTCGACCGGGTCACAGGCATCGTGGACTATCTGTTCCATCTGCTGGAAAAAGCAACCCGGATGTAAGCCATGAGCAGCACAAATGCAAAAATTCGATTCAAGCCGCGCGTTTATGATTGGGCCACCAAACTTGACGTTCAGGTTGCATGGCTCGGCGTTCGACCCATGCGGAACAAGTGGGCATCCTGCTCCACAGCGGAGTGCCATTTTAATTTCAACCCCGAATTACTCGATATGGACGGAGAACTCTCCAAAGAGTAAAAGGTAACATTGTATTCTTTAGCATCAGAGGCTGTTGTTAGTTTTTGATGAGAGTCGAGACGATATGGTCGAACCGGCGACGAAGCAGTCGAAGCCGGGAATGTATCTCTCATGGACTGAAAAGATAAAATGACCCATAACTCATAGTAAAACAATAATTTGTTTTTTATTTCTTTTTCTGGCACACTATTTGATAGAATGTTAGTGCAGATGGATGAAACGAAACACATTTGCCTCTATTCATTAACGAACATCACTTAAACAGGAGAAGGTCATGAAAAAGATTATCAGTATGGTTGCGGTTTTCGGTATCGTTTTTGGCGTTTCACAGGTTACACCCGTTGTTGCCAATGCAGCTCAAAATCAGCATGGAGGTATTTTCGGTGGATTACGCAGCTTTGTCGATCTTAATGGCGACAGCATCAACGACAACGCACCGGATGATGATGGCGATGGAATTCCTAACGGTCAGGATCCCGATTACCTGCGCAATCAGAATGCGTCTGCAAAAAATCGTCCAGCAGGTGCAGGAACAGGTGTATGTGTTAATCCAGCAGTTGTGCCAGTACAGTAGCAGTTGACGCGTGATGCTTGTAGTTTTTTTCAGGCTCAGAAACTTCTGCTTGTTCTGAGCCTGAAAAAAATGGTCATGAGAATGACAACGAAAGTATTAAAGAAAACAGTAACATCAGATTTAATTGGAGTACCGTAATGAAAAAATTGATTGGTATCGTAGCTTTTGCAACAGTAGTTTTTGGTCTTTCACTGAGCAATCCTCTGTATGCACGAGGTCCAGGGGGCGGCGTGGGCAGAGGAAGTGGGGCAGGCTCAGGTTCAGGTAGTGGCAGTCGCGCAGGATTTGTAGATGCTAATGGTGATAGCAGAAATGATCGGGCAAAAGATTCTAATGGCGATGGTGTTTTAAATGGGCAGGATCCCACCTATGTTCGTCCACAGGATGGCACTGGAAGCAAAAATGGCCGAGGAGCTGGAAATGGAACCGGCATATCCACAACTCCTGCTGCCGTTACGCCAGTTGCAACGCCATAATTAGTATTATGTTATGCGGTGTTATGGTAAACGGGTGTAAAAAATTTAGTTCTCTTCAGGCTCACCGTCAGGATTGAGCCTGAAGTAATGTTAAAGAGGCTAACATTTTTCAGTATCAATGGGTAGCAAGTGTACTGAAAATTGCATTCCATCAAACACTTTGCGCCTTCTCCCCC
>CAIWUU010000089.1 GCA_903915955.1 uncultured Chlorobiaceae bacterium
ATGAGATTCTCGTATCAGACTCCCCACGGTGTACGCGGGTGTCCTGTTTTCCAGGCAGGCCAGTTGCTTAGGGTGGGTGAGCAGAGCATGGTCTAACAGCAGAGGCACTGGTTCAGTTCAATTATTGATGCAAGTATATGATATTGAATAAAAATAAATAATCATTAAAACAATTTTATATCACAGTTCGTACGTAACCTAGTGGGAGACGTTAGTCAAACATTAGACTTTATTGAAAACCTATTCTTGAATTTTGCTAACATGTTGATGTTCCTACAATCGCTGGCAGGTTTCTAATAAAGTCCATTGAATGGCTTCACTCAAATTGACATAATACTTTAATTAATTTACATAGCAAAATTTTTTCTGAGCTTGAATATTTGCTCCCATGAAAAACCTTCTTTTATTATACCTAATGCCACTGCGGGTACCTGTTGTGTTGTAAAGTGTTCTTGAATAAAATTGTGAACAATCCAGTATATATCTAATGTCCTTTGTAAGGCAGTTTGATTTTTTGCGTAAGTATTAGTTTTGCGTCGAAATGCTGAATTCTTTCTGCGAATGGATGCATTGAGTGCTTCTACATGGTTTGCATGAATCTCAGAGTCTGGCAAGTTTTGAATTGTGTTGGGATGTTCAGGTTGCGGTGCTTCATATTTTGGACGTGCTCCATTTTTCTTACGTGAGCGATCACCTTTATTCTTCAATCTTACTTTCAGCCCTTGACGTAATACCTTTAATAAGCGTTTAGGATTCTTACTTTTTGTGACCTCACAACAAATTTCAAACAATATACTTCCGTAACGACGCTCTCCATCGGTCACAAGAGTGAGGTCTTTCGTGCGTTCAATGACGTATTTCAGCAATTTAAGTGCATGAATAAAAAGATATTTATCTTTTTTACCACACTCTAGCGCCCAGATGAACCGACTGGCACGTTCCATCAATACAATAGTCCAACCTTGACAATCTTCTACTGGGACATTCTTCCCAACTTTAGTGTACAACTCATCACCTTCGATAATTTGAGAAAGAAAGTTGTGAAGAATCGCATATAAAAAAAGAGATTGCTTTATATTAGAGAACTTACGCTCCCAATTATATAGAGTATTTTTTGCAATACCGAAACATTCACATGTGGCATTGAAACCCAATCCATTGCTGCGTGCTTTGAATACAGTAACAATGAAACTTATTGATTTTCTAATGCCTTCAAGAAAAGTACCTTTTGTTTCAGAAAACGTTTGCATGCAGTTATTGCATATATAAAGTTCTCTTGCCCCATTATTCATGGTGGAATAATTCTTAAATAGACTGCATTTTTCAGATTTGCAGTCAGGGCAACATAATTTATTAAACATAACAAAATATCCTTTTATTTCCGTGAAGTTTATGCGAAAAACTCAAGATTTTACATCTAAAGTGGATGTAATTAATAATCGTAACTCAAGTGAACCAGTGCCCAGTTGGCTTCAAGTTTTATAGACCAGACCCCAAACTACGCGCTTGGAAAAAGGAGGATAAACGCCTTGCAAAAGCAAGGGTGAAGGCAGCCAACCGACCCAAAGCCCCTGCGCATGACCCTAATTATCCAAGCAAAGCGGAGATTGCGCTGTCGCTCATTGGTGCATTTTGTCAAAGCCATCCTGAATTCATTGTCAAAGCTGTGGTCGCTGATGCAGCCTTCGGCACTAGC
>CAIWUU010000090.1 GCA_903915955.1 uncultured Chlorobiaceae bacterium
ACCGTCATCGCACTCCTGCTGCTTGTCGCCCAACTACCCATGCAAAAAATCCTGATTGCACAACCAAAAGAGAGAGCAGTCTGGTACAACGCATTCGGCACGCTGCTCTACGTTGTATCGATGATGGTTTGCGCTGTCGGCCTCCGGCCCTGACACGATACTATTTCCAGTTTAGAAAACTATTGTTCTATTCCGATTCGTTTTTTTAACACCAATTGATTGCGCCATGTCCAAAGTTTGTTTACTGACCGGTAAAAGACCTCTCTACGGTAATACGGTATCTCATGCCAATAACCACGTCCGCACCCGTTTTGAGCCAAACCTCCACACCAAAAGAGTCTGGATAGAAGAGGAAAAACGGTTTGTAAAGGTGAAGCTTTCTGCAAAAGCCATGAAGATTATCGCCAAAACCGGTACTGCTGAGCTCGCCAAACTGTTGAAATAAGGGGCGGCCAGATCCGATTATAAAAAAGTTTTCAATATCTTGTAGAAGCTCAGCCAACAAAGGTTGAGCTTTTTTTGTCGATGGAAAAAAAAGTAACCATTTACACAGACGGCGCATGCAGTGGCAATCCCGGGCCAGGCGGCTGGGGAGCTGTGATGATGTACGGCTCTTCGACTCGTGAAATATCGGGATATTCTCCTGCCACAACCAATAACCGCATGGAGCTCAGCGCTGCGATAGAGGCTCTGGAGGCACTCAAAGAGCCATGCCAGGTTGATCTGTACAGCGATTCAAGCTACCTCGTCAACGCCATCAACAACGGATGGCTGAAGCGCTGGACGCTCAACAACTGGCAGACAGCAGCAAAAAAAAGTGTCGAGAATATCGATCTGTGGCAAAAAATCCTGAAGTTGCTTAGACTGCACGATATAAAATTCCACAAGGTAAAAGGTCACAGCGACAACCCGTACAACAACCGTTGCGACACTCTGGCGCGTGAAGCTATCAAAAGAAAATCATAATCAGTTGATGTATGCAGGGGACTCCCGAATCTGAAGCAACGCCCGCAAGAGGTGAAAAGCGATCCCTGAAAAAAGGGCCGGGACTGCTCCTCTCCATCAGCGCCACCGTCACGGTCGTTTTTCTGCTGACAGCTCTCTGGGTCAACTGGACGAAACCCAGGCTTCAGCCCGAACCGCTGAGTCCAGAGCTCAGGACGATGGTTGATCGAATCCCGGGAACATCCGATGCACTCATCTACGTCGGCCTCAAAGACATACGTGAGAGCCGGTTATGGAAAGAGATCATTCCTGATTCCCTGAAAAAAGCGCCACTCTTTCAACCAGAAGGGCGACTCAATGAGATTCTGAAAACATCAAAGATCAACCCAACCCTTGATGTTGATACCCTTTTAATCAGTTTCAAACGCCACGGCTACAAGGAGCAGAACTTTCTTGGTATCGCATCGGGCTCATTTTCAGAAAAGCTTCCTGCATCGGTACTTAAAAGCATCAGCACCAGTTCAGAGAAGATCGGCGAACGCCAATGCTACGCCCTCGACAGCACACTCTGGCTCTGCACGCTCGGACCAAGACAGATTGCCCTGAGTAACAATAAAAAAATGCTTGAAGAGTTTCTGATCCCAACAGGAAGCTTCTTTAAACGGGACTCTCTTTCCGTTGCACTGATTGACAGGGCAATCTACAAATCGCACCTCTGGTTTGCTCTTCCCTCCGCAGCATGGACCTCTGGAGCCCTGCAAAGCCTCACCTCGACAAACCAGGGCATAAAGTCAATGGGCAATCTGAACCGCATCCAGAACCTTGCTCTCTCAGTGAAATTCAAGGATGGCATAGAGGGGCAGAGCGAATGGGGATACAGCACCAATCAGGCCGCATATTTTGCGTCAACCTTCCTCTGGGGCGCTATCAAGCTCTCTGGACTGAGCGGCAACAAAACCACTGAACAAACTAAAGCACTGCTCGACAGAATCAAGATTCAGCAAAACCTCAAATCGGTCATCATTCATACTGAGCTTCCTCTGGAGATTTTTCAGGCGGCCAAACTAAAGAAGTAGCAATAACGACTGTCCGTAATAAGTGGCATAAATGGGTATAGCTTCTTACACCTCTCCCATATCCCGCAAAAAAAAGAGTGAGCCTCCTTTCCAGAGCACCCGCAGTTGGCGACCGGCCATCACCATCTTTCCCTGATGCGTGTTCAGTAAATCGACCAGTTTCTGAAGCGTCTGAGCATCAACCGGTGCCTCCATATCTCGCAACGCCCTCTTGAAAAGCTCTTTCTGTTCAAAAACTGTAAGACGCTTCAAAGCCTGCACATCAAGCTTGCCATCAATGAGAGAGAGCCCTGGGATCCGCCCGCAGAGAGCTTCAAAATAGAGCTCAAGAAACTCCTCAAGCTCCCCCGCCTGTTCCGACAATCTCCGGAGAGAAGGCAACAGTTTATGCGGAAAGCGCTCCTCAATCAGCGGAATAACACGGTTTCTGATAAAATTTCTGTCATAATCGCTGGCAATATTACTGGCATCCATTCGGCTGGAAATACCCTTTTCAGCCAGATAGGCAGCAATTTCAGTCTTGTGCAACAAAAGCATCGGGCGGATGATTTTCCCGTTACGAGCACGAATACCTCTCAGTCCGGAAAGCGAGACCCCCCTGAAAAGATTGAAAAGAATTGTCTCAGCATTGTCATTGACATGGTGACCGGTGGCAACCTTTGTGTATCCCTGCTGCTCCATCACCTGATCAAAAAAAGTGTACCGCAATATCCTGGCCGTCTCCTCAACTGATTTTTTCCACTCTCTGGCACACCGTAACGTATCGAAACTCTCAACAAAACAGGGAACCCCAAGCAAAAGAGCGTACTCCCGGACAAAACATTCATCGGCATCACTCTCATCGCCACGAAGCTGAAAATTGCAGTGGGCTATTGCAAGCTCACAATGCAGAAGAGGCTTGAGTGCAGAAAAAAGCGCAAGCAGAGCCATTGAATCAGGCCCACCGGAAACAGCAAGAAGAACCTTGTCACCCTGGCCGACCAGGCACCTTGCCCTCACTTCGCCAAGAAACTTTTTTTCCAACGCATTCATCATACTCTGAACATGGGAGATCAAGTTTGGAGAAAAATCAAAAAAAATCAAAAAAACTATTTCATACCCCACCCAAGTACAAGATAAATAATTATCATAGGGGGAACTTATCATATTGTCATCAAATAGAGACAAAAAGATGTTGACTTCCTATGGCTACAGTAGCATGATAAAAGTCTTGATTCTCTCCATGATACTCAGCACTACTGCAATGCTTTTCCCCTTTTGGGCGGAGATAACGATACTGGTGGCTGTCGGCGCTACGCTCCTCTTCACACTCTATTTTTTTCGTGATCCAAAACGTACCGTACCAGAGGAACAACGGGTTATTCTTGCACCAGCCGACGGTAAAATTCTTCTCGTGCAGCCACATATCAAGGACAGTTCTGCCAATCCGCCAACACTGGTAAGCATCTTCATGTCACCCTTCAACGTTCACGTCAACCGCATACCAATCAGCGGAAAAGTGAGCCACCTGCGCTACTGCCCCGGAAAATTCCTTATGGCATTTGACCATAAGAGCATGGAGAGCAACGAACGAATGGAGATCGGTATCGACAACGGAGAGATAGAGGTACAATTCAGCCAGGTATCCGGATTTCTTGCAAGAAGAATCGTCTGCACCCTGCGAAGCGGAGAGATGGTCAAAATCGGCAAACGCTTCGGCATGATCAAGTTTGGCTCAAGAGTCGATCTCATCCTCCCTCCATCAGCGAAAGTGGCAGTACAACCAGGGCAGATAACCAGAGCAGGCGAAACGGTTATTGCCCGTTACTGAGAAGAGCCATTCGAGGGTGAAAAAAGTTGTTTCAGGAACGCAGATTGCGTATATAATCAGCACAAGCTCATCACAATAACATAATCGGAGAGAGGCCTATGTTCGGATTAGGTGGACAGGAACTCGTTCTTATTCTTCTGATCATTCTGCTGCTGTTCGGTGCAAAAAAGCTTCCTGAACTTGCAAGAGGACTGGGAAAAGGGATGAAAGAGTTTAAAAAAGCCCAGACAGAGATAGAGGAAGAGTTCTCTAAAGCTGCCGATGAAGCACCAAAAAAAGAGAAATCACCCTCATCGACTCAAGCATAACGTCTGGAATACCCGGCCATGCTATGCAGCCTTTACATAAAAAATTTTGCGCTGATCCAGGAGTTGACAGTTGCTTTTAACCCTGGATTAACGATTATCACCGGCGAGACCGGCGCAGGTAAATCTATTCTTGTCGGAGCCCTTAACCTTGTTCTCGGAGAGAGGGCCAGCAGCGATCTGATACGATCGGGCACAACCAAAGCCGTCATAGAGGCAACCCTCAACAATGTAACCTCCGAAAAAATCGAGAGTTTGCTGAGCACGGCAAACATTGACACCGCCCCCGAACTCATTCTCCGCAGAGAGCTCTCGTCCAGCGGACAATCACGCTGCTTCATCAACGACACACCCTGCACAGCCTCCCTCCTCAAACAGGCAGGAGAGGAGCTGATTGACCTGCACGGCCAGCATGATCACCAACTCTTGCTGCACGCCGACACTCATGAGAGGCTGCTTGATGAGTTCGCTCTGGCAACAGAGGAGATGGCCGACTACAAAACAACCCGATCATCACTTCAGGGACTTTTGCAGCAGTTGCGTTCACTGAACAATGAGGCGGCCACCATCCGCGACAAAAAAGAGATGCTCGATTTCCAGTTACACGAGCTCAACAGCGTGGAGCTGAAAAGTGGCGAAGAGGAGACGATTGAGACTGAAATTACCCTCCTCGAAAATGCCGAAACTCTCTTCACGCTCAGCACCGCCCTGAACGAGCTTCTCTACGAGAGCGACCACTCCATCTACTCCACCATCACTGCGGCGCTGCACACTCTCGAAAAACTTGCCGCCATCGACAAGCGCTTCGACATTCACATTGAGGAGACTCGCGCAGCAACCAGCATTGTCGACGAGCTCTCCCGCTTCACCCGAAGCTACGCTTCTGACATTGATTTCAACCCCGACAGGCTTGATACCTTACGGGAGCGGCAGCTCCAGATCCAGCGCCTCTGCAAAAAGTATCAGCGCACCCTTGCCGAGCTGATTGAGCTGAAAAATGAGCTTGAAGCAAAGAGCGCTCTTGAGGAGAACCTTGAAGAGGAGATCAACCATATTGAGGAAAAAATAACGCTCAGGAAAGCAGAACTTTCTTGTCATGCCACAGTACTGAGCAACAAGCGGCAGGAAGCGGCTCAGCGCCTCGAAAGAGCCATTCAGGAGCAGTTGGCAAAGCTCGGCATTCCACACTCCACCTTCATCGTCAGCATCACACACGTCGAGGATAAAGAGGGAGAAATTTCAATTGATGGCACTACATTTACCGCTTTTCCAGGCGGTTATGACAAGATTGAGTTCCTGATCTCCACCAATCCCGGAGAAAAGCCGAGACCCCTCGTCAAGGTGGCATCCGGCGGAGAAATTTCACGCGTCATGCTCGCCATGAAGAGTGCACTGGCTGAGTCAGCAAAGTTGCCGATCCTTATTTTTGATGAGATTGATACCGGCATCAGTGGACGAGTCGCTGAAGCAGTCGGAAAAAGTCTGCGGAAACTCTCACGCCTTCACCAGATCATTGCCATTACTCACCTGCCACAGATAGCCGCCATGGCCGACCTGCACCTCAGTGTCAAAAAGTCTCTCCAGAACGACAGAACAGTGACAGAGGTGACCCCTCTCGACCACGAAAGCCGCCTGCATGCCATTGCCAGCCTCATCAGCGGAGAGCAGATGTCAGCATCATCGCTCACTCTGGCAGCAGAGCTGGTTGAGGCCGCTCGGGACTGAGTCTTGTTTGGCAATTGGATTACCACTCTAAGCAACTGAAGATACTGAGTCCTGATATGCAAAAATTAACCACCAATGGAGTAAAGTGGCTCAAGGGCTTTCACCTGATTGCCGTCACCTGCTGGGTAGGAGGGGCAGTCTCACTGATATCACTCTATTTTTTGAAAGCAGGTATTACTGATGGCCGCGTTTTGTACGGAATAAACCAGAGCCTTCATCACATTGATATGTCGATTGTTGTGGTTCCTGGTGCCATAGGCTCCCTGCTCACCGGCCTGGCATACTCATTATTCACCAATTGGGGCTTCTTCAAGCACAACTGGCTCACCTTCAAGTGGATTGTTACCATAACTGCCATTCTCTTTGGTACCTTTTTTCTTGGCCCCTGGGAATCAACGATGATGGAGATCTCCGGCAAACTTGGCATGGCGGCTCTCGGTGATGCAGCCTACCAGTACAACCAAAGCATGAATCTCTGGTTTGGGGCTCTTCAAGTCATGATACTGATGATCACGATATTTGTCTCCATTCTGAAACCATGGAGAAAAAAGTTTTAACAATCGGTTACAATACGATTATCAAAAATCACACAATAATTTTCTTATCTTATTTTAAAATAAAATGTTGAGTGAATCAGCATCTATAATCTGAAAAAGCTGCTGGAAATTAAATTACTGAGAGTTGACGGAAGTGGCAGATACTTGATGAACCTTGATGCGCTTGGGTGAACTGGCAATGATTTGCAGGACAGGATATACACCGTATCAAAACATAACCAACACCAGTACAGCGATTAAGCAAAGAGAAATGGCTTCACCGACAAAATCATCCGGCGCAATTCAGCCTCGTTGTGCTTGAGAAGCTCGTGCCCCCATAGATTATTCGTGTTGTCATAACAATCTTGTGCAAGATCCACTCCAATCTTTTCAAACCCTGCTGAACCCAAAGCACTCCTTAATTTTTCTGGTTCAGACCATACACCAAGAACGAAAACCCTTGCCTGTATATCAGTCGGGATCATTTCTTTTATAAACAACAATCGCGTTTCCGGATTGTTATCGAAATCAATCAACAAAACCATCATTCTATCGGGATACTTGTGCATCTCATAAAAATGACTCCCGATGAAATCTTCAAGAACTTTTTTCCATCCACCGACGTATGGCAATATTTGAATTACCCGGTTATCAAGCCCAAGACCTTGAGCAAAAATGAAGCCGTTGGCAATCTGTCGAGTAGCATCGTCTTCGGGGAGAACGAGCAGGTGTGGTTTATATTTGTTGATGCTCATAACTCTATGTCCCCACGAATCAAGGCACTAACAAGATCGCCACTCACCGGCAACTCAGCAAGTAACCTGACCAAAGTTGGTTCCAGATGACTTTTTCTGTCGAGAACAAAAGTATTTTCGTTGGAAAACTTTCGGATAGCTTCAGGATTGTGTGATGTTACCAGAATCTGGCCACTCCCCTGAAATGATTGCCGCAATGATGCAAGAAAAAACCCTACCTCTGACAAAGAAATATAGTTGTCTGGCTCATCCCAGAAACAAAAGAGAGGCCCGTAGCATCGGTTTGCCGCAACAACTAACGCACACAAAAAGAAGCACTTCTCTCCATCAGATAGCTCACTGAAGTCCACACTCAACTGTGCATGATCAACCTCAAACCGAACAGTCATATTTTTGGAATCTTTTCCAACCCGCTCATTCTGGACATCCCTCATATCAGGAATAATATTGCGAATATACTCATCAAACTGAGTGTAAGCCGCTGGATATTGGCTGAGTAATCCAGTAAACCATTCTCCAAAATTTGTGCCTGCCCAATCAGGCATCAACGTCTCTCCGCTCGATGAGCCAACCATCAAGGCAGGTATTGGCGCTAAAATTATTGTATGGGCAAGCCATGTTCTGAAAACATGAAGCGGATCAGCCTCGGATTGTTCCTGAATGACCGGCAAGGCAACAAGATGCCAGTCAACCAAAAAGAGAGCTTCACGGTTTTGCTGGCTCTTGAAAAGGGTGACACTTGCCTCTTTTCGGGAATAAATCGGCTCTCCAGCAACAAGCAATTGCTCTTCAAAAACACGAAGTTCCTTGAATTTTTCTGGCAGATCCAACGCAAGGGTGTAACTATAGAGTTTATCTTCAAGCAATACTTCAAGTTCGAAACGAATTGGAACATCTGCCCTTCCTCGAGAAAAATCTTTTTGGCTGACCAGATTCATTTTTGCAAGCTCACCCATTCTGTTGACACCTCGTGCAATACTCTGGAAAATCTGCAACACCCTGGAAATCGTTGTTTTCCCCGAGCCATTTTTTCCTATCAATAATGCCGAGGGAATCCCTTTGAAACTCAGCTCAAAGTTTTCAAGGCATTTGTAGTTATGGACGTATAATCGTTGCAGCATGTTTGTCAGGATGGTTCATGATTCGGATGACAGCCAAAATAGTTATTCCAATGATCAGTTCCATTGTTGAGTGAAGCCATTTCTGTTGTATTTGGCTGCACACGTTCATCACCTCTCACGCCGCAGGCCGCTGATACAGGTGCTTCTGAAACGCAATAAAGGTTGAGAGAATCTTTTCCGTGCTGCCGAGAAGGGCGGTAGCATCCGAAAGTGCATGATATTTGAGTTGCAGCAGGTGCGGCAGCTTCTCCTGATCAAGCTCTCCAACACCGCTCTCAATGTATTTGGCAAGGACAAACTCCACAAACTCCCGCTGCCTGTCGTCCAGGCCTTCATAGATGCTCTCTTGTGCTTCGGCCACCCTCGCTTCTCTGGTGATTGGCGGCTGGGCAAAAGAGACAAATTCAAGCACATCGAAAAGGTCACTTTTTTCAGCATTGATCATCTTCTGCATTGACTCCAGCTCCCCTTTTCCGTAACCAGCCTCGGCCAGCCTGGCAAGCAGCGCTTTGCGTGTCTGGGGATTCGACCACAACTCCCTCAACTCCTCCTCGTTTTTGAAGTACTCCGGCAACAGCAAGCCGAACATCGCCTGCATGAACTCCTGCGCGGAGATCACCCTGCCATCAGCGCTCCAGAACGACGAGGCAATGGTGTGCTGTATTTCACGCTCCTTGCCGTCGCTCAGCTTTATCTTCAGCTTTTGGCGAGGCTCGGCGAGTGATTGTTTCGTTTCCGGCTGATAAGGCTCAGGCTCTTCCCTTCCAATTTGAGATTCAGTCTCGCTTATGGTACTCTGCTCAACCGGTTCACCGTCCCACTCCACATCCTGAAAGTGATGACAGGCATCAACAAAGTCGTAGATGGTAAAGTACTCCTTGCCGTCAAAAAGGCGGGTGCCGCGCCCGATGATCTGCTTGAACTCAATAATCGTTTTGATCTGGCGGAGAAGAACAATGTTGCGGATATTTCGCGCATCAACACCGGTCGAGAGTTTCTGTGAGGTGGTCAACACCGTCGGTATGGTTTTTTCGTTGTCCTGAAAAGCCCTCAGAAACTCCTCCCCCAACGCTCCGTCATTGGCCGTCACCCGCACACAATAACCAGTGTCGGAATTACGTTTGTACTGATTGATCAAATCACGCACCAGCGCCGCATGAGCCTGATTGGCACAGAAAACAATCGTCTTTTCGTTCTGGTTGATTTCAGAGAGCAAAATCTGCACCCGTTTGGCTTCACGCTCCCTGATTTCAATGAGGTTATTGAAGTCAGGTTCGGTATAGAGCCGCCCCTGCTCCACCTCCCCCTCTATGACCTGATCATCAGAGGTGTAAATGTAATCATCGAGGGTGGTCTTGATACGTTTGACCTTGAAGGGGGTGAGAAAGCCGTCGTTGATCCCCTCCTTGAGCGAATAGATAAAGAGCGGATCACCGAAATAGTGGTAGGTATCGACGTTATCGCTCCGTTTAGGTGTGGCGGTAAGGCCTATCTGCACTGCCGGAGCAAAATAGTCAAGAATACCGCGCCAGTTCCCTTCGTTATTGGCTCCGCCCCGATGACACTCATCGATAATAATCAGGTCGAAGTAGTCAGACGGATAATCGCCAAAGCAAGGGGTGTTCTCCTTACCAGTCATAAAGGTCTGAAAGATGGTAAAGAAGATACTGCCATTGGTTGGCACGCGCCCGTTCTTGCGAATCTCATCCGGCTTGATACGGGCAAGCGCATCGGCAGGAAAGGGAGAAAAGTCGTTGATGGCCTGGTTGGCGAGAATATTCCGGTCAGCAAGAAAGAGCACCCTCGCCCTCCGCTTTCCGTCACGATTGAGGTTCCATCGGCTCTGAAACAGCTTCCAGACAATCTGGAAGGCGATAAAGGTTTTTCCTGTGCCGGTGGCAAGCGTCAGCAAAATTCGCTGCTTCCCCAGGGCTATAGCTTCCAGCGCCTTGTTGGCCGCAAGCTCCTGATAGTAGCGCACCGTTTTTGTGCCGCCAATCTCCTCAAAAGGTACACGGTTAAAACGCTCTTCCCACTGGTTCGGCACCGCGAAGGTCTTCTGCCAAAGCTCGTCAGGCGAAGGAAAAGCATCAATCAACCCCTCCGCGCCGCTGGTCATGCTGATCTGGTAAATCTCGCGACCATTGGTGGCAAACGTGGTTGCAAGCTGAAGCTTTTCGGCATAGTTCTTTGCCTGCGCCACCCCTTCGCCCACCTCCAGGTCACTGCTTTTGGCCTCAATAACCGCCAGCTTGCGGCCATGATAAACCAGCACGTAATCAGCAATCAGCGAGGAACCCCGAATACCACCAGCCTGAATTCGGCCAGCAGTAATAGGGTACTCCCGCTGCACTTTGGTGCCAGCGACAACTCCCCAGCCACTTGCTTTCAGTTGCGGGTCAATCAGCTCCGCTCTCGTTTCAGCTTCGTTCATCAGTTGATAAGAGAGTGTTGACTAAAACAACCGCACAGCCCGAACACGGCTGCCATTCGTTTTGTTGCCAACAAGCTGTTCTCCACTGGCAAAATTCTCGGCCCATGCGCTTTCAGCATCGGACTCGGAGGCGCTCCAGTAAACAGTGGTCGCCATCCCCGCTGCGCCACGACTGATATAGAGCTTATGCAACTGCTCCCTGTTCGGCAACATCCAGTCGCTGAAACCCTCCACAAAAGCATTGGCCGCATCTTTAGCGCCATACCAGTTGAAAAAGCACTCCTCTTTCTTAAAAGAGTGACCCGGCATATCTGTTTTGGCGGCAATAAGACCATGCTGACCAGTACCATCAACATAAAAAACAACTCCCCCGCCATAGCTCTCACCAATCTGTGGCGTTGCCGCAGAGGAGAGTGCTGTCGTGGTAATGGCGCTCAGGCTGGTGAGCAGAAAGATGATCCAGAGACGGGTGAAGGGCGCTTTTGTATTGCGATTCATGATGGCTTTGTTGAGGTTCAGGGTTTATTCAAAACAACATACTCAATAATAATCCTCTTCATGCTTCAGCGGTAAAACGAATAACATCATTCACAATACCTTCTGTTTCGCTTTGACAAATTCATTCCGGGTGAGTCCTCTTTCAATATTGGTGCGAAGAGAGCTTTCGATAACAGCAGAATGCGCTTCACCTTTCCGAAGCACCTGTTCTGCAGAGCGGCGCAGTTCCGGCTCAACACGGAGTGATGGGAACGATGGGCTTTTCATGAGCTCTGATTGTTAATGGTTCAAGAAGGTTTACTGCAAAAAACTATTTGAACACCACTTTTGACCGTTTGATAAATTCGATAAAGTTTATGCACGTGACCCCAACTTCACTCATTGCACAAATTACAGGTATCTTGCTTTTTGAGAGATTATCTGGCAGCTTTGGCTGCCGACCTTCATTTGATACCAATCCTGTGTTGTTGATACTCGCTGTCGCAATAATAAAAATATCATTTTCTCCCACACCTTTCGAGTGGTAGCTGTCGCCAACAATACCGAGTAGATTTTTGATCTTTAACGCCTCATGAAGAATCGGGTTCGTTATGGCCAATAACTCAATCTTGTTATCCCTGAGCCACTCTCCACATTCTGGTATTTTGTTTGCGACTTCATCATAAGCAACACTTGGCATCACAAGTTTTTTTTCAGCAATTTGGGATGCCATCCAATCCCACAGGCCCGGAAACTGAATGATCGGGTAATTATCCCAGGCATGGATGATGGATGAAGCGTCAAAGGCCTGCATAATAACTCTCCAAACTATGCAAATCTTTGATTTTAATGCTATCGAGATAATTACTTGCCTTGGCCAGTGTAATATGACGATCACTCAAGGCATCCAGCACTGTTCGCACGTATGTATCACCGAACACATGCCTTGGCTCACGGTGACGATACTGACGGTTTCCGCCATCTTTGAGCGAAACAATCACTGTTGAACACCATTGCCGGTAAGCGCTATAGTCACGTTGAGGTAAACGACCTGCATCCAGTAAACGACGCAAAATAACTTCGCAACTTACACCCCATGCCCTGCATTGCCGATCCAGCCACTCATCGTATTGAGAGACCTCATCAGGACGTTCTCCATCATTGATCATGGCAAGAAAAGCATCCGGCACCAGCAGATGACCAGCAAACGAATTGGCATCACGCTCCCTGCCCTGGTGAGAGTATAAATCATGCTCATCATCAATTGAACTGGCTTTGTGCAGGAGTAAATGGCCTAATTCGTGCATCAGCGTAAATGTTTGCCGCTGCTCAGAAGCCTGTTTTTTGATAAAAATCACCGGACAAACCGGATCGTACAGAGTAAACCCAAGAATCGGATTTTCTTTAGGAATCTGCCACTTCCCGCTATAGCCATTGCTTCGAAAGACCAGAACCCCCTTCGCCTCCAAGGCCGCACGGTAAGAGTCAAAATCATTGGTGTCAAGCAAGCCTGACCAGTTGCGTACGAGGTGAGCAGCCTCTGGCAGAGTAATACCTTGCAGATCAGGGGGAGTAAAACGAACCCGATCAGACTCATCCATATCTTCAAGCAAGCCGAGGTAAACTTCACGCTGTTTCTCAACCCGCTCAATCAATTTTTTAAGAGTTGGAGTCACCTCAGGTTTCTGGTTGGTCAGCGTACGAAACTGCGCAGTATGCACCTGTGCCTCATCGACCGGGCCTTTTTCCAGAAAAAAAAGCACTCCACGACCAAAATAGTCTGCCACTCTGCGCAACTGGTTAAAGGTCATGCCATCTTCACCCGCCATCACCAGTTCAATGCTGCTCGGCGCAATACCCAGTTCAGACGCAAGCTCGCCCGGTGTCATACCATAATCGGCACAGCACCAGAGTATGCGTTCCGGATTTATAGAGTGAATACGTTCCATCACTGAGTTGAAGACAAAAAAATCTGTTGAAATTTCGTTACGTTAAAATACAAAATTTTCTCTTACCACCTTTTCCACAAGGAGAACCAATGACAACAGCAGAGCAAATATACAAGGTGGTGAAAGGGCTTCCTGAACCTATGCGTCGAGAGGTGCTGGATTTCGTGGAATTTTTGAAGCAGAAAACAATCCCAGACGACCCACAATCAGGAAATCTTGCTATCCGTATTCATAATCGCTTTAACGGGTTGGATGCGGATGATCTGCCTATCCCGCCACGTCAGTTATCACGCAATACAGACGACTATTTTGACAACCCACAGGTCATGGAAGCTATTGAGCGTGGCAGAGGAGATATCAAGGCAGGGAGAGTGACAACAATCACTGACCCCAATAATATATGGGAGAGTGTGTTGCCGTAATCGTTCAAACAGAGAGCCGGTTTTGTTGCTTCATGCTCACAACTCTCCCGTGAATGCTTGGTACAGGATAGACTTTTTCAGAGCATCCAAGGCTTCAATTTTTTTCTGATAGATGGATTCAAGGTGCTGCGTCTCTTTGCGAAGCGCATCCAGCTTTGATACGATTGATTGCTGTTCTCCTCTATCTTCAGGATATCCCACAGTAAAATCCTGAATCTGTGCCTTGGTGATTGCCTGTCTTGTTGCACCGCCTTCTGCACCTGTTTGCAGTAATTGATCCTTATAATACTTTGAAATTAACAAATAATGAAGGAAATCTGAATCCAGCTTGCTGGCAATCGGCCTGATGATGGAAACATGCTGATTTACCCGAGCAGGTAAAACGTCATCGGGCACAATGCAGCATCGCGCAACAGAGGTGCCTGTAATGTTTAACAAAACATCTCCGGGCTGAACTATGACGTTTGACAGCCCGTCAGCTTGGCCATCATCCAGAAAGGCAAGTTTGGAATACCTGAAACCCGGATCGTGTACGTTTAAACTGCGAATCAGAGAAGTGCCTTCCATTTTATAGGATTCTCCACCACCTCGAGGGGTTGCACCACTTCCTATTTTGGATGTTAACGATACCAGTTTGTTCTCTACCCACCCATCACCACGCCGGGAGAAAACAGCATTCAGATACGAGTCAAAAAGCGCACGGGCATTTTTGAGATTCTGTTCGGCGTTCGCTTTGGCGGTGGCAATCGCCGCGAATGCTTCGTCGAGCAGAGCGACGATGCGCTGCTGTTCAGGGAGTGAGGGAAAAATTACCAACAAATCCCTCAACGTTTCAAGATAAATGCCTTTCTGTGCCACACCACGAGCCTGATCGTTAAGCTCTTCATTGCGACATATAAAGGAGTACATCAAGAATCGAGGCAAGATAATCTTGGTTATCGGCCGAATAACTGCGACGCTACGCTGAAGAGTAATTTTTGGACCATTTGGCGGAACAACCGCACATCTACCCACTGTTCCAACAATTGTCAGGAGCACATCACCCTGCACAATACCTGTTCGTTTGTTTTCTTGTTGAAACTGCGCCTCCGTCAAATAGCGAGGTTGATCGTAATGAAAATTATCGTCAAAAACATTTTTTGAACTCAGCATTAAGTAATCACTTTCGATCACCCCTTTAGGAGGATTATGACTCCCATCGGTGATTTTCTCCGCTATCGATGCGAGGCTCTGTTTAAACCATCTAACATTCAAACCTTTTTGTCGCTTCAAATCACTCACTCCCTTCCCTCCCCCACATCCCACAACCGAAGCCGTTCAGCGATAGCGTCAGGACTTGGTAGATCATCCCGATAAGCTTCAGGCAGTTCTGGAAACAC
This sequence comes from uncultured Chlorobiaceae bacterium, assembly GCA_903915955.1. Taxonomy (GTDB): domain Bacteria; phylum Bacteroidota; class Chlorobiia; order Chlorobiales; family Chlorobiaceae; genus Chlorobium. Next base: position 14,935 of record CAIWUU010000090.1, read on the forward strand.
CGTGTAGGTTGCAACACCGATTGGGCGACTTGCGGTGCGCAGGGCATATTCAACCACAGTCTTGTTTTTGTCGCGACAGATAATGATACCGATTGGGGCATTTTCACCCTCCATGCGCTCCTGTTGGTCAAGCGCTTCAAGGTAAAACTCCATCTTGCCTTTGTGCTCCGGCTGAAATGCTCCGATTTTAAGCTCTATGGCAACAAGGCAACGCAGGCGGCGGTGAAAAAGCAGCAGGTCAATAAAGTACTCCTGCCCGCCAACCTCCAAACGGTGCTGATTGCCAATAAAGGTAAAGGAGCCTCCCATTTCGGCCAGAAAACGACGCAGGTTCTGCACCAATGCCTGTTCCAGTTGCCGCTCGGAGTGTTCATCGGCCAACTCCAGAAAATCGAAGGTGTAGTGATCTTTAACCGCCAGTACCGCCTGAGCTTGCAGTTCAGGGGAGAGTGTTTTATCAAAATTAGTCTGGTTGAGCAGGTATTTTTCGTAGCTTTTGTTATCTACCTGATGCTGAAGCACTGCCTTTGTCCAGCCAAACCTGGCCGTAGCCCGAAGGTAAAATTCACGCTCCAGATCATCTTTGCAACGGGTAAAAATAACAAGATTTTTGGCCCAGCTAATTTCTCCAACCAATGGTTGGAGAATTGGCAAATCGCGATATACACTAAAAAACTGCCGCATATACCAAAGGTTTTGCGCAGAAAATCCGTTGCGACCTGGAAATTCTACCTGTAAATCGCGGGCAAGAGTCTCCACAACCGCCTTTCCCCAACCAAGTTTTTTTTGCTTCAAATCGATAGACTCGCCGATTTCCCAGTAAAGCTCTACCATCTCCGTGTTCACCGCACGGAATGCCTGATACTGATGTTTGCGGATACGAGTCTTGATATCGACAAGAAATTCGTTGTATTCATTCGTCATAAGGTCACTCATAATAGTCTCCCGATAGTTGCCAAAACCCCCGCACTCTCTGCATCAAGCGCCGCAATCTCCTCCATGATATCCTGCGGGCTCCGGTGCGCCACCTCCCCGCTGCTGTTGGGGTTTTTGACTGATAAATCCCACGTTGTGCGGTCAACATCGGCCATACTCACGCTCCACGATTTTGCTGAATCAGCGAGGCTTTTCTGCAACTCAACGAACTCCGCCAGATCGTTGTCGTTCAGCGGGTTGGTTTTGCCGAGGTTGCGACCGGGGTCGAGCTGATAGTACCAGATCTTCCTTGTCGGTGCGCCCTTCTCGAAAAAGAGTACCACGGTTTTCACACCCGCGCCCTGAAAGGTGCCACCGGGGCAGTCGAGCACGGTGTGCAGAGTGCAGCTTTCGAGCAGGAGCTTGCGCAGGCTGACAGAGGCATTGTCGGTATTCGAGAGAAAGGTGTTTTTGATGACCACTCCGGCCCTGCCGCCAGCTTTGAGAATTTTGATGAAGTGCTGGAGAAAAAGAAAGGCGGTCTCGCCCGACTTGATGGGAAAGTTCTGCTGCACCTCGGCCCGCTCTTTGCCACCGAAGGGTGGATTGGCAATAATAATGTCAAACCGGTCACGCTCCTGAATGTCAGCAAGGTTTTCAGTGAGGGTGTTGGTGTGCACAATGTTTGGCGCTTCAACACCGTGCAGAATCATGTTCATGATGCCGATGATGTAGGCCAGCCCCTTCTTCTCTTTGCCGTAAAAGGTGCTTTTCTGCAGCGTCTCCATATCGCC
>CAIWUU010000091.1 GCA_903915955.1 uncultured Chlorobiaceae bacterium
CAACTGGACAAGTGGCTTGAGCAACGCTCACTCGCCCAGATTCTGGACTGGTTCGACTGCATTGAAACGACCAACGTACGAACAGCTATGGGCAACTACCGTTGGTCTACCGAATCAGTAGCCAGAGACAGGTTGTTCCTGGAATATCTGGGAGTGACCTGCAAATAGTGTGCGCTTTATCCTACTTTCAGGGTAGTCAGCAATAACGGCCAGGAGTGTCAGGTAGTCTTGTCTGACATCAGTATGCAAAAGCACGTTGAGCGCGAGAATAAAGCGCTTCTTGCCCGATTGATTCAGGCCAGAAGGGCAGAGTCAATAGAAGAACCAAGTGGTAGTCTTCTTCGAAATTTTAACCATCAGTTGCTGGATAAAGTTATTCATGCGAGAATACGGTTTGCTGCTCTTTCTTATCTTTATGCCGTTGAGCAGGCAAGTTTTGTCGAAATTAAAAAGCAGATCAAGACGACCGATGGTAATTTAAGCGTTCACATGCGGATGCTTGAGTTTGCGGAGTATATCAGTTGCGATAAGGATATGCAGGACGGCAAGCCGCAATCCATGTATCGTTTAACTCCCAAAGGCCAAGATGCCCTGACCAGTTACAAGGAGTGCCTCACTATTTTTCTCTTCAACTAAGCCGTTGTTCTCAACGGCCAAAACCCACATCTCTTGCGGTGCCATTGTTTCATTGTTAGCCTATGACTTTTTCTTTTCAATGGTGACCCAAAATAAGGCCCCGCAACAAGCGAGACCTTATGATCGTCGATACATCACGATGCGGTCCAATCACCCAGAGACTTTTCTGCTTCATACCAGTCATTGAGATCCTCTCCATGTTGTTCTCCTCTCTCTTTCCAGCGGTAATATGCAGCGAGCTTAATCAGCTCCTCACGATTCTCAATCTGTTGTACCTGGCGGGTCGCATTTTTTTTCTGTGACATAGCGTCTCCTGTTACTTGGGTTAGTTACCTTTTTATTAAGGAAATACGTTACTTCAAATCTTCAAAAACTCATTATCCCACCCAATACTCATATCCATGCAGTTTACCTGTAAATGGACATTCATGCCCATCCTGCTGGGATAAATGCGAGTTAAACCCATTTGCCTTATGGGAAGACTGATTTCCATGACGGTATCGTGTTTGCACCCCTTCCCCGACATCCTTCAGATTGTCAATGGTTGACAAAAAACCCCGATACAGGATAAACTCCACCACACGCTCACGAAAATCGGCATCAGACCGGAGTTTTTCGGCGATTATCTTTTTTGCATCATCAAGTAACATAATACCCTCCATATTTTTCGGATATTCCAACGTAAGGAGCTCAAACGTTGGTACTGGTATTTCTTCAGAAAACAGAAAACACACACCACCCTCGAATCAAAATTGAAAAAACATAGCGCGTCGTGACGCATTTATTTCATTCTTTCGAAAAGAGTTGCAGGAAATTACCCCTTCCCTGAAAAACCCTGACGCACTCCCTTTTTTCTTTTCGAATCAGCTTTACTTATTAATTTACTTTAAATGTCAAAGTATCAAAGTGATTTTTTTGTTTAAAAACGATTTCCAATAAAAATCAGCGCAGATTCTTCGGGATTGAAGCGTGGTATAACAGAAACGACTTTGCCAACAAGGTTCAGACCGGGTATGATGAGCCTCTGCTCCACACGATGTAGGTGGACAAGATGCACTCGGGGCTCAAGGCCGTGCAGACGTTCTCTCGCCTGAACCGCGCTCTTCCTCGGAATCATGATGTTTTTGTCCTCGACTTCATGAACGATGCAGATTTGATCCGGAGGGCTTGTGCCAAAACTGCCAGCGCCAGTTGAATGAAGATATTTCGAAAGGGATTCTTGAAGCGATTGATTCTCCTTATATTAAGCGTGTCATTGTGGAAAAAGCTTGTGTCTCACCTCTTTTATTGATGCTCTCTTTGGCCTATGTTTACTTTCCTTCATGCAGCCGATATCCATCTCGACAGCCCTCTGAAGGGGCTTGAAGAGTATCAGGATGCCCCGCTGGAGCAGATTCGGCTTGCGGCTCGTCGGGCCTTTGACAATCTTGTTCAGTTGGCTCTTGATGAAAAGGTTGCCTTTGTGTTGCTGGCGGGTGACCTCTACGATGGTGACTGGAAGGACTATAACACCGGCATCTATTTTATAAATCGTATGGGCCGCCTGCGTGAGGCCGGTATTCCGGTTATCATGGTCTCCGGTAATCACGATGCGGCCAGCCAGATTACCCGCTTGCTGAAACTCCCCGACAATGTCACGCTTTTTTCGCATCGGAAAGCGGGGAGCCATCTTCTTGAACAGTATGGTGTTGCTATTCATGGGCAGAGCTTTTCCGCTCGTTCGGTGGTGGATGATCTGGTTCACAACTATCCTCAAGGCGATCCTGCGCTCTTCAATATCGGGTTGCTTCACACCAGTCTGAACGGGCGACCGGGTTACGAGCCTTATGCGCCCTGCACGCTTGATGCTCTCCGCTCAAAAGGTTACCGCTACTGGGCGCTGGGCCATGTTCATCAGCGAGAGGAGATTTGTCGCGATCCCTGGGTTGTTTTTCCTGGTAATATTCAGGGACGACATATCCGTGAGACCGGTGCAAAAGGGTGTACGCTGGTTTCGGTTGAGGAGGGGCAGGTGGTTAAGGTCGAAGCGAGGGAACTCGATGTTTTGCGCTGGGCGCTTTGCCGCGTTGACCCTGCCGGGTGCGATACACTTGACTCACTCTCCGATCTTGTTCGTGCTCTTTTTGATGAAGAGAGGGTAAGAGCGGATGGCCGTCCGCTTGCTGTGCGTCTCATTGTGGAGGGGGTAACCTCTCTGCATGGTCAACTGCACGAGAACGCCCTCCAGTGGAATGAAGAGATTCGAGCTGTTGCCGCGACGCTTGGTGATGTGTGGATTGAAAAAGTGGTGATAAAAAGCCGCAAAAGAGATGAACCACAGGGGGATTTTACTGACGAATCTCCACTTCGTGCATTGCTCCACTCTGTCGCATCGTTCCAGTTTGATGAGTCCAGTCTGGTCGCCCTTGTTCCGGAATTTGAGAAACTTCGCAGCAAACTGCCGCACGATCTGCTGAGTGATGGGGACCCGTTTCGACCGGATGAGGAGGAGCTTTCGGTGCTGCGTGATGAGGTGAAAGAGCTGCTGATGAGCAAGATCGGGGGCTTCTCATGAAGATCAAACGTCTGGAGTTGAAAGCCTTTGGCCCTTTTTCTGGTCAGGTGCTCGATTTTTCATCACCTTTTCCCGGCCTGCATGTTGTGTATGGCCCCAATGAGGCGGGTAAAAGCAGTGCCATGAGGGCACTTCATGCCTGGTTCTTTGGTTTTCCCGTGCGCACCAGTGATAATTTCATACACCAGAACCAGCAGCTTCTTGTCGGTGGATGCCTGCAAGGGAGTGATGGCGAGGAGCTGACTTTTTTCCGCCGGAAAAAAAATGTGAAGGATCTTTTTGACCAGCATGACAATCCGCTTGACCCATCGGTATTGATTCGCTATCTGCATGGTCTTGAAAAAGAGCTTTTTACGGCTCTCTATGGTATTAATCATGAAACCCTCATTCGCGGAGGAGAGGGTATTCTCGACCAGCAGGGAGAGGTGGGCAAGGCGCTTTTTGCGGCAGGGGCTGGACTTGCCTCGCTGAAGCCGCTTATGGATATGCTTGAAAGCGAGGGGGAGAGCCTCTTTAAACCGCAGGGGTCACGCCAATTGCTTAATGAGGCGATTGCCCGCCACAAGGAGCTGCAAGCTCAATTGAAACAGGCGACACTTTCAGGCAAGGAGTGGGAGGAGCAGCAGCAGGTTCTTGATGATGCGTTGCAAAGAGTTGCAGAAATACAGCAGGCGAAGCAACAACGGGAGAGTGAAAAACGTCGGCTTGAGCGATTGCTCCAGGCGATGCCGGATCTGTCGGAGCGCAAAAATCTGCTTGACAAGCTGGCGGAACTTGGAGAGGTTATCCTCCTTCCTGCCGTTTTCAGCGAGCGTCGTATGGCCATTGAACAGGAGGAGAGGAGTGCCCGACTCCGCTATGAACAGCTCCAGGCGCAGCTTCAGGCGCTTCGGGAAAAGATGACGGGCAACTCGCTCAACCGGGAGTTGCTGGATGCGGCTGCTCCTGTAGATGAGTTGCATCAGCGGCTTGGAGAGTACCGGAAAGGGAAGAGTGACCGTCCACTGCGTGAGGGGCAGCGTATTGGTGCACGCACTGCTGCGGCTGAACTTCTCAGGCAGATCAAACCTGGATTGTCTCTCAACGATGTCGAAAGCCTGCGCCCGGGTCTTGCGAGGCGGAAGAGGGTGCTCGCTCTTGGTTCCCGCTACGAAGCTATTCTGCAAGCTGGCCGCAATGCCCGGCAACAGGTGCTGGAGGTTGAAAAGTCGCTGGAGAGAGTGAGTGGTGAACGACAGCAACTTGCTCCTTTTCCTGACTCTGCCCAACTGGCCCGCGCACTGCTTGCTGCTGAACGAGCGGCTGATCTCGACAGGGAGATCATGATTTTGGAACAGGAGCGCGAAAACGGTGAGCGTGAATGCCGTGCAGCCCTCAACCGTCTGGGTCGCTGGAGTGGTTCACTTGAACAAGTGCTTCATCTGCCGCTCCCTTTGCCGGAGAGTGTCAACCGTTTTGATGAGGAGTTTCGCCTCCTGGTTGACGAACAACGGCAGCTTCAAGCTGAAAAGGATACCCTTGAGAAAGATCATGCGCAGGTTGTGGAGCACCTGCATGCTCTTGAGTTTGCTGCCGACCTGCCTGTCGAAGAGGAGTTGACGAAGAGCAGGATACGACGTGAGCAGGGGTGGCAGCTTCTTTGCCGTCAATGGCTGCAACAGGAGGATGTTGCCGAGGAGAGCCGCATCTTTGATGAGGGGCATCCGCTGCCGGTGGCTTATGAGAGAGTGGTTGCTCTCTCCGACCAGATTGCAGACCGTCTCTATCGTGAGGCGGATCGTGTTCAGCAACACGCATCCCTGAAGAGCGAGGCTGAAAAGATTGAGCAGCGGCTTCGCATGCTTGGTGAACGGGAGGCTCACGCTCACGCAGCTCTTGCTGAGCAGAACCGACGCTGGCAGGAGCAGTGGCTCTCCTGCGGGGTGACGCCCCTCTCTCCTCGTGAAATGAGTGCATGGCTCACCTCGTTTGATCATCTTCGTCTTCAGGTCAGGGATGTTGAAAAGGTGACACGAGAGGTGGCTGAAAAGGTGGCGCGGCGCGGTGAGTTGAGGCGGAGCCTTCTGCACGAGATTGTTGCGACCGGTGGAGAGTGTTCTTTCTCCGGAGAAGCGCTGGAGCCGATGCTCGATTATGCCCGCTCGCAGCTTGACACCATGCAGAGAGTTCAGAAAGCGCATGACACGATGGATGCAAGAATCTGTGACCTTACTACGGCTGTTGAAACGGTTCGCGACAATATGCGCAAGGCTGAAGCTGAGCTGCGAGAGTGGCGGGCGGAATGGCGTGAAGCCATCACACCGCTTGGTCTTGAAGGCAACGCTCTTCCCTCAGAGGCTCTCGACTTTATTGAGGCTCTTCAGAGCTGTTTTGAGAAGCTTAAAGAGGCTGACGAGTTTCGGAAAAGGATAGAGGGCATTGATCGTGATATACAGGTTTTTGAGGAGGATGTTAAAAGTCTGGTGCAGCAGATAGCCCCTGATCTTGCAGCTCTTGATGCCCAGCCAGCCGTCACCGAGCTTAAGCATCGACTTGGGCGTGCTCTTCAGGAGCAGACGATTGTTCAACGCGACAATGAAGAGCTGAAGAGTTTTGAAAAAGAACTTGTTACCACAGGAGCTGCTCTGCAAAACTGCGAAGAGCAACTGGCAGACATGCGTCAGTTCGCCCGTTGCGATACCCGTGAGGCGTTGCTTGAGGCAGAGCAGCGCTCGATCTACTCTGCAACATTTCATGAACGGCTTCTCGAAATGGAGAGACGCCTGAGCCGCATTGCCGAAGGGGCAACGATTGCCACTCTTGAGGCGCAGGCGGAGTCAGTTGATCCCGATGAACTTCCCGGTCGTATCGATACCCTGAACAAGGAGATCACAAACCTGCTCGATCCGGAGATACAGCAGTTGTCCGAAAGCATAGGCCGAAAAAGAAACGATCTTGAGCGGATGGATGGCAGCGGCAAGGCTGCGATGCTGGCAGATGAACTCCAGCACCTCCTCACCAAAATTCGTCGCCTCACCGAGCGCTATATCCGCATCAAGCTCGCCGAAAAAATTCTCATTGAAGAGACTGAGCGCTATCGGAACGAAAACGAAGCTCCGTTGCTGACACTTGCTTCACGCTATTTCAGTGAATTGACCATGGGCTCATTTACCAGCCTGCGCACCGACAGTGATGACCATGACAACCCTGTTCTGATTGGCCTCCGACCAAACGGGATTCGTCTGCAGGTCAATGCCATGAGCTCCGGAACCCGCGATCAGCTCTATCTTGCCCTGCGCCTCGCCACTCTCGAATGGCGCACCGGGTCAAGCGAGCCCATGCCCTTCATTGTTGATGATATTCTGATCAACTTTGATGATGCTCGTTCACGAGCAACCATTAAAGCGTTGAGTGATCTGGCAGAGAAGAGCCAGGTCATTCTCTTTACCCACCATCAGAAGATTGTCGAGGTTGCCGGTGATAGCGAGTTTACGGGGAAAGTGTTTATTCATAAGCTTGGCGGCAGGGCGGAAGATGAGTAACGCCGAACATGGCGCCATGAAAAACGCGAGTGAGACAGAAAACTATTCAACAGTTTTTTTGAATATTCATAGCTTGAAAAGCGATCCAAGCAGCCATGAAATTGCGCTGATCACCACCGATCCGGCAACTGCCCACCAGAAGCCATCAATCGAAAACCCGCTAACAAGCAGTGCGGCGAACTGCAACATCAGGGCATTGACTACCAAGAGAAAAAGCCCAAGGGTGAGAATAATAAAGGGAATGGAGAAAAAGAGCATTACTGGCCGTACCAGCGTGTTGATCAGTCCGAGAACCAGGGCCACAGCAATTGCTGCGCCGAAACTTTTGATATGAATCCCGTCAAGAATGTGCGCGGTCGCATAAACCGCGAGGGCGTTGATCAGCCATTGAATCAGGAGGTGGGTCATAGTTATCAGTAGTCAGTTGTCAGTAGTCAGTTATCAGTTGTCAGTTGTCAGTTGTCCATTGTCAATTGATATTCATCTCCTCAAGCGCTTCGCGCAGTGTTGTGCATCCGGCGATGGTCAGGGGGAGTTTTTTTAGTGATGGTTTGAGTTCACGGGTATTGGCTTCGGGCAGCACGATGCGCTTGAAGCCGAGGTGCGCGGCCTCCCGGATGCGCCGTTCGCTGTCGCTGATAGCTCTCAATTCGCCAGCCAGCCCGATCTCTCCGCAGCAGACCGTTGCGGGATCGACCGGTCGATTCATCAGTCCCGAAGCAATTGCCGCAGCTATGGCAAGGTCTGCCGCAGGCTCTGCCAGCTTGAGTCCTCCGGCTATTTTTACAAAAACATCCTGCCCCCAGGTTTCAATTCGCAGCCTGTTTTCAAGCACGGCAAGGATAATTGACATCCGTTTCAGGTCGAAGCCCGTGCTGATGCGCTGCGGCATGGAGTAGTTTGTTTTCGAGACAAGTGCCTGAACCTCCACCAGGAGAGCCCTTGTACCTTCAATGGCCGCAAGAATCGAGTTGCCCGGCACATCCGTTCTTCTTCCGGAGATAAAGAATTCGGAAGGGTTGCTTACCTCTTCAAGGCCGGTTTCATCCATTCGGAAGACGCCAATTTCATTGGTGGAGCCAAAGCGGTTTTTAACTGACCGGATTATCCGGTAGCGCTGGTACCCCTCTCCCTCAAACTGCAGGACGGTATCGACCATGTGCTCCAGCGCTTTCGGGCCCGCTAGCGCCCCCTCCTTGGTGATATGGCCGATAATCATCAGGATGACGTTCTGCTGCTTGGCTGCGCGGATAAGGGCTGCTGCGCACTCCCTGATCTGGGTGATGGTGCCTGCGGAGCTCTGGTATTCATCCGAGTGGACGGTTTGGATGGAGTCGATAATGACCAGCGCTGGTTTTTCATGTTCAATGAGCTTGAGGATACGCTCAAGGTTCACTTCGGGAACGAGCCAGAGATTGTCGGACTTGATGGAGAGCCTTTGTGCCCGTTCGCGTATCTGGTTTGGCGACTCTTCACCGGAGATATAGAGCACTTTTGATGGTGCAAGCCGGGGGGCAAGGTGCAGCATGAGCGTTGATTTGCCGATTCCGGGTTCACCACCAATCAGCACGGCTGATGCCTGCATGAGGCCACCTCCGAGCACCCGGTCGAGTTCACCAATACCGGTCATGATCCGCTTGAACTCTGATGGGACGACATCATGCAGGTTCTGTACAACTGCGACTCCTTCCGATGAAGCTGATCGCTGTTTTTTTGTTTCGTGCTCGACGTGGGTCTCCACAAGAGTTCCCCAGCTCTGGCATTCAAAACATTTCCCCTGATATTTCAGAGAGACCGCTCCGCAGTTTGAGCAGATATATTTCGTGACAGCTTTGGCCATTCTGCCTTACAGTCCATTCGTGCGCTGGAACGACTGAAGCGTATTTTTCAGGAGCATGGCAATGGTCATTGGGCCGACGCCGCCGGGAACGGGAGTCATGGCCGAGGCAACCGCTGAAACGCCTTCGTAATCCACGTCGCCGACCAGACGGTAGCCGCTCTTGGTTGAACTATCCTCAATGCGGTTGATGCCGACATCAATGACAACGGCACCTGGCTTTACCATATCGGCCGTGATAAATTTCGCTTTACCGATTGCTGCAATAAGAATGTCGGCTTGTTTGGTGAATTCGGCAATATTTGGTGTTGCCGAGTGGCAGATAGTAACGGTACAGTTCGTCTCTTTCAGCTTCTGGAGCATGAGGTTGGCCATCGGTTTGCCGACAATGTTGCTGCGTCCCACCACGACACAGTGCTTGCCTTTGGTCGCGATGTTGTAGCGGCCAAGCAGTTCAAGGATGCCGTAAGGAGTGCAACTGACAAAACATTTGTCGAGATGTCCCATCACCAGGCGGCCAAGATTTTCGGGATGAAACCCGTCAACATCTTTCGATGGATCAATGGCAAGCGTGACGGCAAATTCGTCGATCTGTTTTGGCAGTGGCTGCTGCACAAGGATGCCGTGGACCGTCAGGTCGTTGTTCAGCTCATGGATTGTCTTGAGCAGATGCTCCTCGGTTGTGTCGGCAGGCATTTCGATAACCGTGGAAATCATGCCGATCTCTTTGCATGTTTTGGCTTTATTGCGTACATAAACCTGCGATGCTGGATCTTCGCCGACAATGATAACCGTCAGTCCTGGTACTTTGCCGGTTTGTGCCCGGTAGCTGTCAACGCTCGCCTTGAGTTCGTTTTTCAGGTCAAGCGAGACCTTTTTTCCGTCGATAATAAGCATGGTGGTGTGGCTTTGTCGTGTGTAATGTTTTCTGGTTGGTTATTATTCCATTTTCTGAAAAGAGTTGTAATATAGCTATGAAAAATTCATTGAAGCAGCAAATTTCAAAAGAGAAGAGTTGTCAGAAAGAGCGGTCGTGTCGGCTCGGATCGTATTAATTTTTTTTGAACGGATTGTTACGTTATGTCGTTGATTTCCATTGGCAGTGTGCTTGTTGAAAAAGAGGTGTTGAAGGCTGTTTTTTCATGCGATCTGCATGAATGCCGGGGAGCGTGTTGTGTTGAGGGGGAGCTTGGCGCTCCGTTATCGTCTTCAGAGGCAGAGCAGCTTCAGGAGCTGCCGGAGGAGCTGCTCAGGATGCTGCCTGAAAAAGGGTTGCGCTATCTTCGGAAGCATGGCCCTGTTGAGGTGTATCAGGGTGTTCAGTACACCAGAACGGTTGAAAATGCGGAGTGTGTCTTTACCTGCATCCGCGATGGCATCACCTTCTGCGCCATTGAAATTGCCCGTCAGCAGGGGATTCTTGGGTTCGACAAGCCGATATCCTGCCGATTGTTTCCAATAAGGGTAAGAAAAAAGTTTGGTTTGGATTATCTTGTCTATGAGCAGCACTCTATGTGTCGCACCGCCAGAAAGGCGGGCCGGGAGCGCAAGGTACAACTTATTGATTATCTCTCTCCCGCACTTGAGTTACGATATGGACGTGATTGGGTTGCGGATCTGAAAGCTTATGTCGATGCGTCTTCATTCAAATAATGGCTGAACTCAGGCTTCAACAGAAGCAGACATTGCAGTTTTCTGCCCAGCAGATACTCAGCAGCCAGCTTCTCCAACTTCCCATGCAGAATCTTGAACAGCGGATTTATGAGGAGTTGCAGGAAAATCCCCTTCTGGAACTTGTTGAAGAGCAGAGAGAGAGCGCCAGCGATGGTTCGGTTGAGAGTGACCGATCAGCCGGTGACGATATGTTCGACTCGATTGACCGGTTCAGCAAAAGTTCTCTCAAGGAGCGATCCGAAGTTCCCCCATCCGGTGAAACCTCTGAAGGCAGGCTCAACTTTACCCATGAAAGCCCCTCAAAAGAGCGCTTCTTTCAAGCGGTTCAGTATGACAGTTTTCATGATATTCTCCTGAAGCAACTGGCACTGCACGAGGATGTCGGGGAGCGTGAGGTGATGATTGCCATTGAGATTCTTGGTAATCTTGATGGTGACGGGTATTTCACCGAAGGGTATGAGGTGATTATTGACAGTTTGCATTTTCAGGATCTTGATGTCAGCGAGAGTGAGCTGGAGGCTGTGCTGCGCAAAATCCATTTTCTTGATCCACCGGGTGTGGCTGTCCATGATTTGCGTGAACGGCTTCTTGTACAGTTGCAGGTTGCCGCCAGCCGGTATGAATTGAGAACTGTTGAACTTGCGACCAGAATTCTCCATGACTATTTTGATGATTTTCTGCACAGACGTTTTGAGCTGCTGATTAAAAAGCTGGGAGGAGCAAAGGAGAGGGTCGAAGCCGCTGTGTCGGCCATTATCGCCCTTGATCCTCATCCCGGGATCTTTCAGGATGCAGGAGGTCACTATATTACTCCGGACTTTGTGGTTACCTACGATAATGGCGAGTTGACCGCTGCCCTCAATGACCGAAGCTCTCTTTCTGTCAAGGTGAGCGACAGCTATCGGGAGCTTCTGAAAAACAGAAAAGGGCCGAAAGAGGAGAAGCTGTTTATCCGGCAGAATATTCAGCGGGCTCAGGAGTTTACCACGGCGCTTGCAACCAGGCGCCAGACGCTGCTGAAGGTGATTGAGGCATTGATGAAGCAGCAGTATGCCTTTTTTATCTCCGGGCCGGAGCATGTGGTACCGCTTGGCATGAAAACCATTGCAGCAGAGACCAGTCTTGATATTTCAACCATCAGTCGTGCAGTCAATGGCAAATATGTGCAGACCCGTTTTGGTTTATTTGAGTTGAAGTATTTTTTTGGTGTAGGGCTCTCGACAGAGGAGGGTGATGATCTTTCGAGCAAGATTATCCGTCAGTATATTGCTAAGATGGTTAAGGCAGAGGATTCCGATCGTCCTTTGAGTGACGATGCTCTGGCTGAGATGCTGATAAAGAGAGGTGTACAGATAGCGAGGAGAACGGTTGCAAAATACCGTGAACAAATGCAAATTCCAGTGGCAAGATTAAGAAAAAAATATTTTGATTGATGAAGAATAACGAGAGGCCACAGATCCGTTCAACGACGGTTATCGGTGTTATACGCGATGGCAAGGCTGCGCTCGGAAGCGACGGCCAGATGACGCTTGGCAATACGGTCATCAAGCATTCGACACGTAAAATAAGGAGATTGTATCATGGCAAGCTTGTTGCCGGTTTCGCTGGGGCTACGGCGGATGCCGTGACCCTGCTTGATCGGTTTGAAGAGAAGCTTGAGGCGTATAACGGCAAACTTGACCGGGCGGCGGTTGAACTTGCCAGAGACTGGAGAACCGATAAATATCTCCGTCGTCTTGAGGCAATGCTTGCTATTGTGAGTAATGATAAGGCGCTCATTATCTCCGGAACCGGTGATGTGATTGAGCCGGAGGATGGCATTGTAGCAATTGGCAGCGGGAGTATGTATGCCCTTGCGGCTGCACGCTCTCTCATTAAACACACCTCTCTTTCCGCAAAGGATATTGTTTTTGAGAGTTTGAAAATAGCGGCCAATATCTGTATTTACACCAACGACCATATTGTTGTTGAAGAGGTTTGAGCCACAGAGGTTTGTGCTTGGCATTTACTCTTCACCGTGTTGCTGGCACGGTCAGTTTTTTTGAAATTTACAATTTGCATGGATATGAGTACGAAAAGTGAGGGTGATGTTCTTGCATTGCCCGAGGCAACAAAAGCAAGACAAAGTGCCATTGCATCGAGTAATCTGACTCCGAACCAGATTGTTTCACAGCTTGACAAATATATTATTGGCCAGAAGGATGCCAAAAAATCGGTAGCCATTGCCTTGCGTAACCGGCTTCGTCGCCAGAGCGTAAGTGATGATCTTCGCGATGAGATTATGCCCAACAACATTATCATGATTGGGCCGACCGGTGTTGGCAAAACGGAAATTGCCCGCAGGCTTGCCAAACTGGCAAGGGCTCCGTTTGTGAAGGTTGAGGCTTCAAAATTTACAGAAGTAGGATATGTCGGGCGGGATGTGGAGTCGATGATCCGTGACCTTGTTGATCAGTCGGTGGCTATGGTGAGAAGTGAGCGCTCGGAGGAGGTTCGCGAAAAGGCTGCGCTGCTTGTTGAAGAGCGCCTGCTTGATATTCTTCTTCCACCTGTTGCATCGTCGCAGGATTCTGGTGATGAGGAGAGTGGTGATGAAGAGGGGAGCGAAACACCATCTCGTGCCGAGCCGGATAAATCCCTTGAGGTGAATCGACGCAGTCGCAAGAAGATGCTGGAGCGTCTTCGCAATGGCAAGCTTGAGGAGCGTCAGATTGAGATGGATACTTCCGGTGATTCACCAGGTGGCATGATGCAGGTTTTTGGGCCCCTCGGGCAGATGGAGGAGATTGGGGGAATTATGCAGGATCTGATGAGCGGACTTCCGCGCAAACGCAAGAAAAGAAGGGTCTCCATTGCCGAAGCCCGCAAGCTGCTTGAGCAGGAGGAGGTGCAGAAGCTTATTGATATGGACAGCGTTGTCAAAGAGGCGATTAACAAGGTAGAGCAGTCGGGTATTGTTTTCATTGATGAAATTGACAAAATAGCCTCGCCATCTTCTGGCGCTGGTGGTAAGGGGCCGGATGTCAGTCGTGAGGGGGTACAGCGCGATCTTCTGCCTATTGTTGAGGGCTCTAACGTTGCGACCAAGCATGGCATGGTGAAGACTGACCATGTGCTCTTTATCGCTTCTGGTGCATTCCATGTTGCCAAACCTTCAGATCTTATTCCTGAGTTGCAGGGTCGTTTTCCCATCAGGGTTGAACTGAAAAGTTTGACTGAAGAGGATTTTTATCTGATTCTCACTCAGCCGGATAATGCCCTGATCAAGCAGTATTCTGCGCTTCTTGCGACAGAAGGGGTTACGTTGACCTTCAGTGAGGGGGCTATCCGCGAAATTGCCAGAATTGCAGCACAGGTCAACGAGAGTGTTGAAAACATTGGTGCAAGGAGGCTGCATACCATCATGACCAATCTTCTTGAGGAGTTGATGTTCAATATCCCGGAAAATTTCTCTGATGATCATGTCGAGATTGATGAAGCCATGGTGAAGGAGAAGCTGAATCATGTGGTGGCAGACCGCGATTTGAGTCAGTATATTCTATAATGAATCTTCTGAACTTGGGGTCGGCAGCAATCGTGTTGCCGACCATAGACGTCGATAGTGATACAATGTAAAGAGAGATAAAAGAATGAGCGTGATGTCAGTACTTGTTCTCAACGGCCCGAACCTTTCCAGGCTTGGAAAACGTGAACCGGAGGTATACGGCTACCGTACACTTGACGATATCAACCGTGAACTGGTGGAGAGTTTTCCTGAACTCTCCTTTGAGTTTTTTCAGTCGGAAGATGAGGGTGCATTGCTGGAAAAACTCTTTCATATCGAAGATAAGGGTGGATACAGCGGTGTGGTGTTGAACGCCGGAGCACTTACTCATTACTCTGTTGCGCTTCGTGATGCTATCAGTGCCATATCTACTCCAGTGGTGGAGGTTCACCTCTCCAACATTTATGCCCGAGAGGAGTTTCGTCACAAGTCGGTGATTTCTGCGGTCTGCGTTGGCGTTATCAGCGGTTTTGGCGCCAACAGCTATCATCTTGGAGTTCGGGCTCTGTTGGGTATTGCCTCTACAGGTCACGCATAACGCACTTTTTGCTATAATCGGATCTGCCTCAGTGTCTGAACCATGATTCTTTTGATTGGCCTGATTCCTTGATTGTGTTTCTGCCCGCAGGGCTGTTCGCGAACAGCCACTGCAATCGCTTCAATTAAATCACGGTTCTCGACAATTCCCATAAAAATTGTATTATTACAGCAAGTGCGCTTTTTTGTCGCGCATCTGATGTTTATCAGCACAATTTGCCAATCACACTATGACGTTGAAAGAACGCTACATCAACCCCTTCACCGACTTCGGCTTCAAGAAGATTTTCGGCTCGGAGGTGAATAAAGATCTTTTGATCGCTTTTCTGAACTCGTTGCTGCCAGCCGATGCGGGCATTATTGCTGATCTCTCATTTTTACCCACAGAACAGACAGGTCGCAGCGACTATGACCGACGTGCTATTTTTGACCTTCACTGCACGAATGAGCATGGCGACACGTTTATTGTCGAGATGCAACGGGCAAAGCAGAACTATTTCAAAGATCGTTCGGTCTTTTACGCCTCGTTTCCCATTCAGCAGCAAGCCCAAAAGGGGTCATGGGATTTTCGTTTGAAACCAGTCTATATGGTTGGGATTCTTGACTTTATCTTTGATGAGGATCAAGCATCGTGTGATGTTGTTCATCATGAAGTGAAGCTTTTGGACCGTTCAACAGGCCAAGTGTTCTACAATAAACTCACCTTCATATACCTTGAACTGCCAAAGTTTCGCAAAAGTGTTGACGAACTGATTACTGATTTTGATAAATGGTGTTATCTGCTTCGCAATCTGCCGGAACTCACGGATCGCCCACAACGCCTGCAGGAAAAAATATTCAGCAAAGTCTTCGAAATAGCAGAAATAGCAAAATACTCCCCTGCTGAAGCTGCGGCTTACGAGGATAGCCTCAAGATATATCGTGACTTGAAAAATGTTATTGATACGGCCTATGATGAGGGTAAGGCGGAGGGTAAAGCTGAAGGGATTGAGGAGGGTATCATGCAAGGCAAGCTTGAGGGAAAAGTTGAAGGGAAGGCTGAAGGTATTCAAGAAGGCAAACTTGAAGTTGCGCGGCGGTTGGTGGCGAGTGGGATGAGTGCTGAACAAGCTGCAGGGATTGCTGGTGTGCCGGTTGCATTGCTGCAACCGTCTTGAACCTTGATTCGTGGGATTAGCGTGATTCCTTGATTTTTTTGATTGAGGAGCTGCTGAGCTTCAATACGCTGGTCACTTCGATACTCTGGATGCCGAGTAGCGCAAAGCGCGTATCGAGGCGTGCTTAAGCACGGATGTCATTCCACCCTGCCCATCACATCCACCGCTGGACGAATAATTTTCCCCACTGAATACCACTCGGAATTGGTATTGCTTCATCAAAAATATATTTTGACTTTACAGCAAAACATTCAGCAAATCTCATATTTCCTTCACGTATTATCACCCCCTGCTATGGCAAATATCTCTCCACGCACGTCGTTGGGTCGTGACGTTTTCTTCATTGACGGCTTGCTTCCCGACCTTTTTACCCTGACCTCTGCATTACCAGCCAACGCTGAAATTCATCTCATTGATGCAACGCAGGATGGTTTGGAACTGATGGCCCTGACGCTTCAGGGTGAGAGCGGTATTGATGCCATCCATATTTTCAGCCACGGCAGCGCGGGAGAGCTTCTGCTTGGATCAACAACGCTTTCCAGTTACAATATCAACAGTTACGCAGCAACGCTGTCGCAGATTGGTTCATCGTTGTCGCCATCGGGCGACATTTTATTTTATGGGTGCAATGTCGGTGCGGGAGATGAAGGGAGTGCATTTGTTGAGTCGGTTGCGAGGTTGACGCAGGCTGATGTTGCGGCTTCGGATGATGTGACGGGCAGTGCGGCGCTTGGTGGGGATTGGGTGCTGGAGGTCAAGAGTGGCGTGATTGAGTCGGTAGTGCCTGTAGCAGGGGATGAATTAAAGCTATACGATCATACGCTGGGTTCTGTAGACGATTACATCTTGGCAAAAATGTCACTCGTTGCCTATTACGACGATCCCGCTCATCCCAATGAAAAGGAGCCATCGAAGCAACTTGTTATCAACGCATGGGAAGAATTGAAGGCGGATGGATGGAAGATACTTGAGAATAGTGGTGGCAATAACTGGAGACTTACAGATTCTCCTAAAAATCCAACGTTCGAGGATACCTTTTTTTGGGGCTTCAGTTCAGGATTTTCGGCTACGGTATTCGGGAAAGGGAATGATATCGTTATTGCCTATAGAGGAACGAATGCTGCAAATGATTTTATCGGAGCAGATGCTGCCGTTGCCTCATTGGTGCCTAATGCTTGGGATACCCAGTTTACCTATGCCTTGAAAGTGGCTCAAACCATAAAAGAGGCATTTGGAAATTCCAAGATAACAGTGACTGGTCATTCGTTGGGGGGAAGTCTTGCTCAAGTTGCCTCACAGATGTTCGAGTTTTCCGGGGCAACGTTTGATCCGGCAGGTGCGGAGAATCTCATTGATGGGTGGGATTTTCATAACAATGCAGGAAAGATGGGAATAGTGTCTGACGGAAAGGGAGTGCCAGTAGATTTCACCAACTATCTTGTCGAAGCATCACCGATATCTCAAATCCCAGGGTTTACCAACGATCATCTTGGCAATACGGAAACATTAAAACAGGGTGAACTGAGAGATTTTCTTGATCACTATGCGGAAAATCACCCGGTAAAAGCATTGCTGGGAATCATGGATACCGGGTTAACGCTTGCAGCCTTGAAGGGGATTGATTATGTGTTCTATTCACACGCTATGCTCGGTATTCTCGAATTCATGCGTCAAAAAGGAGAAGATGATAAAATCAGTTATTCTGGTACCTCAACAGCAAATACTATTTCTGCAAATAACTCTTCGAATGTCATAGATGGCTCTGATGGTAACGACACCATCAGCGGCAACGGCGGAAATGACACCATCGATGGTGGCAGCGGTAACGACACGGCCGTGTTCAGCGACAACTTTGCCGATTACACAATCAGTCTCGACAAGAATAGCCTGGTGTTTACCGTAACGGATAGTGTGTCGGGGCGGGATGGCACTGACCAGTTGACTCATGTTGAAGCTTTTGCATTTGGTGATGGCACGTGGCAGGCGGGCGATGCCTGTACGGTAGTGAATGGCAGTTACCGTAACGAGTACCTGTATGGTAACGATCTGGATAACAAGCTGTTAGGTGAAGGTGGTAATGACGTGCTGGAAGGCAAAAAAGGTAACGACACCATTGATGGCGGTAGTGGCTTTGATACAGTGATCTTTACCGGGACTTATGCCGAGTACACAATTACTCGCAATGCCGATCAGGCAAGTTTTACCATAACAGATCAGATTGCAGGCCGAGACGGAACTGATCTGGTGAGTGGGGTGGAACAGTATCGTTTTGCTTATGATGATGTGCGAGATGCGGCTCATCTGACTGAGAACGCAGGGGGTGGTACAGGAACGGGTGGTGGAGGTATTACGGTTTCTGCTAACAGGTTGAGTTCAAGCACGATGATGAGTTTTGGTCATACGATGGGAGAGTGGAATAATTATGTCGCTTTTGCAGCGTTGCGCGCAGACGGCTCGGTGGTGACGTGGGGGGATAGCCAGCATGGCGGCGACAGTAGCGTGGTGTCGAGCAAGTTGAACGGGGATATGGATGTGGTGCAGGTGTTCTCGACGAACTATGCCTTTGCCGCCTCGCGCGAAGACGGCTCGGTGGTGACTTGGGGGGATGGTTCTTATGGAGGCAACAGCAGCACAGTGGCGGACAAGCTGAACGGCGATGTGGATGTGGTGCAGGTGTTCTCGACAGATAGTGCCTTTGGCGCCTTGCTCGAAGACGGCTCAGTGGTGACTTGGGGGGATAGTCGTGGTGGTGGAGACAGCAGTGCGGTGTCGAGCAAGTTGACCGGCGATGTGGATGTGGTGCAGGTGTTCTCGGCATCTAGTGCCTTTGCCGCCTTGCTCGAAGACGGCTCGGTGGTGACGTGGGGGCTCGGTAGGTCTGGTGGAGACAGTAGCGTGGTCTCGATCAAGTTGGACGGCACGGTGGATGTGGTGCAGGTGTTCTCGACGAGGGAGGCTTTTGCAGCGTTGCGCGCAGACGGCTCGGTGGTGACGTGGGGGTACGGTATATCTGGTGGAGACAGTAGTGCGGTGTCGAGCGAGTTGACCGGCGATGTAGATGTGGTGCAGGTGTTCTCGACCCACCATGCCTTTGCCGCCTTGCGCAGAGACGGCTCGGTGGTGACGTGGGGGAATAGTCCTTATGGAGGAGACTGTAGCAGTGTTGCGGATAAGCTTCACGATGTCGTGGCTATCTCGGACATCTACTCTAACGATTCACAAGATCGGATTTTCAGCGGCACTGATGCCAATGACAATTTTACCGGCAGTTATGCCAGTGATATTCTGTGGGGCAATAGTGGTAACGATATACTTGCGGCAATGGGTGGCAATGATCTTGCTTTTGGCGGCAATGGCAATGACCTTTTCATTGGCGGTGAAGGCGAAGGGGACGACACCTATGTTGGCGGTGAGGGTGTCGATAGCGTCAAGTACTCCAGCGCTCTTGCAGGCATTACAGTTGATCTTGCCGAGGGAACGGCCTGTTCCACCGATGGCAATAATGCCGCAGCCATTGGAAACGACCTTCTTATCGATATAGAACAGGTCACAGCCGGTAACTTCAATGATATTCTGATTGGGAATGCATCTGCCAACTCCCTTGAAGGCGGCACTGGTGACGACTGGTTGCAGGGCAGTGAGGGAGCTGATACGCTTGATGGTGGCCCTGGCTCAGATACCGGCGACTATTCCGATAAGGCAGTTGCACTTATGGTGACGCTGAACGGTGCCGGTGATGCCTCAGTTATGGTAGGAGGAGTTACTGAAGACACTATCCGCAACATTGAGAACCTGATCGGCGGCTCCGGCAACGATATCTTCATTGGCGATATTGCCAACAATCTGTTCCGGGGAGGTGCCGGTAACGATACGCTTGATGGCGGTATTGGATTGGATACTGTAGATTATTCCGATAAAACAGGGCCAGTATCAGTAACCCTGCATGGTTCCGTTGACACTCTCGTAACAGTCGGCGGTGTTGCTGAAGACACCATTCGCAACATTGAGAACCTGATCGGCGGTTCCGGCAACGACACCTTCATTGGCGATGCGATGGCCAACAATTTCTCCGGTGGTGAAGGCGACGATACCCTTCAGGGCGGAGCAGGCAATGATACCCTCAATGGTGGCTTCGATGACGATACCGTGCTCTTCAGCGGCAACCTTGCTGAATACTCCATCAGCTATGATTTCAAGAATAAAACCTATACGGTAACAGACTTGGTCTCCGACCGCGATGGAAGCGATTTCGTCACCCGCGCTGAATTCTTCCAGTTTGCCAACGGTCTCCATCCAGTGGCAGATCTGATCGACATAGTTCCTCCTTACCTACAAGCCATAACTCCTTCGGCATACGCAACCAATGTTGCTTTTGGATCCGATATTGTTTTCACCTTCACTGAACCGGTGCAGGCAGGAACAGGGAGCGTCCTGTTGCAGAAAGGAGGAGTGACCGTGATGATGATTGACGTAACCGATACCGCACAGGTCAGTTTCAACGGTTCAACTCTTACGATCAATCCGTCAGTTAACTTTGCTTTTGATAGTGAGTATACGGTGAGCATCGGAGCTGGAGCTATTGCCGATCTTGCTGGCAACAGCTATCCAAGCACCGAGACCTACGACTTAACGACGGCAGCAGCCTCTTCTGTACATGACATCAGCGGCTCAGTGACCTTCTGGAAAACCGGCGCAGCCATTACAGATGTATCGAGCACTTTTGCTTCGGACAGCATGACCACTGGCACTGATGGCCTCTATCATCACCTCGGCATGCCTGATGGCACACACACCATGACCAGTGCAAAAGTTGCTGGTACTGCCGAAAGTAACGCGATCAAAGCCAATGACGCTCTGGCTGCATTAAAGATAGCTGTTGGCATGAACCCCAACGCTGACGGCAGCGCAGTGTCGCCATACCAGTATCTTGCAGCAGATGTCAACCACGACGGTCAGGTCAAAGCTGCCGATGCACTCAATATCCTGAAGATGGCGGTCAAACTCAGCACCGCTCCAGAAAAGGAGTGGTTGTTTGTGCCAGACAGTGTTGGCAGTGAGGCCATGTCGCGAACCAATGTTGTCTGGCCGGACAACCCGATATCGGTAACTCTTGATATGGATCAAGAGTTACACTTGATTGGCATAGTAAAGGGCGATGTTAGCGGCAGTTGGGTGGCATAGGTTCGTATGAAGTGGCCTATGTTTGAGATACTTCTCATTATAAAATTTTGGCAGAGCATCAACCTGGTCGCAAAGCTCTGCAGCATCAATACTTGAACGTATCTGTATCATGGTAAAAACAATGGTATTTATCGACAGTCGGGTTAACGATCTTGACCTGTTGGTTTCGCAATTTGAGGCAGGAACGGAGTATAAGGTACTTGATGCCAGCTATGACGGGCTGCTTCAGATCGAAGAGTCGCTTGCAGGCAAATACGACTACAGCTCGATACAGATCATTTCACATGGTGCTGCGGGAGCGATAACCATTGGCAGTACGGTTCTGAACTCAAGCAATCTTTTGCAGTATCAATCTCAGCTTGAAAACATGGGCCACGCATTAACCGACAGCGGAGACCTGTTGCTCTACGGTTGCAATGTCGGCGCTGGTGCAACCGGGGAACATTTTGTTGAGACTCTGGAGCAGTTTACAGATGCAGATGTTGCTGCTTCGGATGATTTGACTGGTGGGAGTGCGGTTGGTGGGGACTGGAAGCTTGAGGTAACGAGTGATTCGATTGAATCAAAGATGCCAGTTGCAGATTCTTCCTTGCAGCAATATGATAATACGCTGGGTTATGCTGAAGATTATCTGTTGGCTGAGTTGTCGTATGTAACCTATTTTATTAATCAAGATGAAGTCTTTAATTCATCTGAACAAAAAGCGAAGGACATATGGAGTAATATCAAAGAAGACTGGAATATTCTTGACGCAAAGATCGTAGACAATTTTGCTGCAACGGCATTTAAGTTTCAAAATACAATTGTCATTGCATATCGTGGTACAGATCGTTTGGGTGATTG
Source organism: uncultured Chlorobiaceae bacterium (assembly GCA_903915955.1). GTDB lineage: Bacteria > Bacteroidota > Chlorobiia > Chlorobiales > Chlorobiaceae > Chlorobium. Next base: position 21,485 of record CAIWUU010000091.1, read on the forward strand.
GTTTGGGGCTGATATGGCAGTTGGTACTTTTATTTCTGATTGGAATTATCAGTTTGAAGAAGCAATAAAATTTGCTGAAGAGGTTAAAGCAAAAAATGATGGGAATGATCGCGTGCTTGTTGCTGGTCATTCACTTGGAGGATCTTTATCACAAGTTGTTTCTCAGTTATTTCACTGGAATGGAGCAACATTTGATCCGGCAGGTGCTTCTGATATTATTGAGTCTGAGGAATATAGTCATTTTGTTAATGAAGGAAACAATAATGGGCCTGGAGCTGATTTTGTCAATTATTTAGTTGAACATTCGGTGGTTTCAGGTGTTAGTGGAGGGCATATTGGGCCAATAAAGTATTTGGATGCCTATGGCAATTCGTTTATTGAAGCTACTCGTACACTTAACTCCTGGTCAAGTCCTGTTTGTTTTTTTTTGGAGGCATATTTTCTTCATTCAATGCCAGGTATTGTTGAGTTGATGGAATCAAAGGCAAATGGAAGTGAAGCTGATTTGTGGATGAATGGTTATGATTCTCTTATCGTAAAAGCAGTAGAAACAAGTGATGTTGGCTCTTCCAATACTCCAACAGACCAAGGTCAAAACGAATTCTACGCTTCAGAGTACAATCCCTATGTTTTTGCCAATAATCGAGACAACATTATTTAGGGCTTTCTGAACAAAGCCTCGTTTTAAAAACACCTCGACGGCAGGGCAAATCTGGCCTCTATACACAAATCCCCTAATCGCTGTAATTTTTGCTTCAAGAGGCTGTGTCGCCCATTTATCGCCATCAAAAACGACA
>CAIWUU010000092.1 GCA_903915955.1 uncultured Chlorobiaceae bacterium
TTGAATGCCTGCAGGTAAGCTTCAGTTATTTCTCTATCCACTTGATGCTGATGGGTGAAAATCCTCTCGGCATTGAGTCTGTGCTGAGCGATAAGTTCTCTAACCCTCTCAAGATCACCTTTTGCCCACTGTTTGGCAGCCATGAAAGAGAGCTCTTTCTGAAACGCCTGGGAGTAATCGATGTTGATTCGCTGGTAATAGCCTCCGAAAATTACCTTCCCATGGAATTTCAGAAAGCGAAGTCCTGTATCAATGGCGCTCATGATGCCTGTGCTGTCAATCAGGACGTCAAACTCATGCCCCGCCAGCGCCGCTGAAACATCTTCCGTCTCAGGGTCAACCTTCAGGTCGGCAGTGGAGAGGTTCAGCCTGTTCTTGTTAGGCTCAGTTGCGGCAACCAGTTTGGCCCCCATAAGCGTTGCCAGTTCAGCCGCAAGAATGCCTACCGCACCCTGGCCGAGCACCAGCACTTTTTTGTTTTCCACTTGTGCAAGATCAACAATATGGAGGGCTGTTGCGCCAAGCGGCAAAGCAATACCGGACTCAGGATGATCAATATTATCAAGAACAGTAATACTCTCGACCGGGCAGACGATATACTCCGATGCGCCGCCAAAAGCGGCGTTAACCCCCTCATAACCGAATGAGCCTGCAACGTAGGCGAACTTGCCGATCAGAGTGTCGTTGACATGTTCACCCACCTGAATTATTTTCCCGACAGTTTCATAGCCGGGAATAAAAGGAAAGATAAAAGGAGGTGAAGGGATGAGGCCATTCCAGGCCATCTTTTCTGTGCCGGTACTGATGGAGGACCACCAAGTTTCAACCAGTACATCGGTCGAAGAGAGAGGTTTCAGGGTGACATCACAGAGTTCAATCTGCCGGACACCGCTGAAGACAATAGCTTTTGATTTCATAACTGTTTAGATCCAGGAAAGATGATCAGGCTCTCTGCCCCTGCTTGAGCTTTTTCTCATTATGCTTCTCAAGAAGCAGACGGATAACAAATTGGGCGGCATTGACGAGATAGCTCAGATAGGCGAGCAGTGCTGTCCATATCAGCGTGGCTTCATCAAGCCCCATAAAGAAGAGGAGAAAGTAGGAGAGGTGCACGATCATGGCGATAGCGCTGCCAAAATCCTCCCAGAAAAACTCTGGCGCAAAGGCAAACTGGCCGAAGACCTCCTGTTCAAAAAATCCCCCTGTCACAAAAATAAGGACAAGCATGAGGGTTTTCAGGGTCACAAAAAAGGTGATCCAGGCGAAGTTGTCTATCCCGTTGTGGGTCTGGTAGAGCCAGGTGACCGTCAGGCCGGCAAGAAACATGACGAACTGGATCGGTGCAAGGATTCCCTGGACTTTCGTCCATACGGATGCGTTTCTGCGTTCAAGTTGTTCAGGAGTGTAACGGGGCATAAGAGTAAATTCGCTGATGGAGAAGGATCTTCTTTACGTGCTGTAAAAACAGGTTGCTGAATATAGTAAAAAACGATACAGGCGGCAAACCCATCACTTGATGCCCCAGTCATAGACATTGTAGAGCGTTGAAATCATGTTGACATCAACATTCTGGATGCGGTTGCTGAATCCCTCAAGTTCATCATAGTAGTAGAGAAAGGTTCTCGGCTGTTCGTCATGCAGAATCTTCTGGTATTGTTTCCAGAGCGCCACAGAGCGTTCAGTTGAAAGAGGGTTGCTGAGTTCCGCAATAATCTTGTCAAGTTCCTGATGCTGAAATGCTGATGAGTTGAAGGGACGCTCGGCAAAATTCGATCCCCAGATAATAAGCTGGAAGGGGAGGGTTTCAGCCGCCATTCCCGACAGTGCGGCATTGTAGCGGAACTCATTCTGATTTTTATTGAAGACGAGACCCTCATCAAACTTCAGATGACAGTCAATACCTAACTCTCGCAGGTTCTGCTGAATAATGGTGGCTGCATAGTTCCGACGGGGGTTGCCGACTGGTGCTGCCAGTTCAAATGAGAATTTTCTGCCGTTCTTTTGCAGAATACCGTCAGGCCCTGGATGCCATCCAGCTTCACGAAGCAGCGCCGATGCCTTTTTGGGGTCGTAGTCATAAGGGTCAAGTGACGCATCGGCAAGCTCCCGGTATGCGGGTGAGAGAGAGGTGTTGACGATGGTGGCGTGCTCCGGCCCCATGAACCCGTCAATAATGGACTGCCGGTCAATGGCAAGGGTAAGGGCGCGCCGTACCATTCGGTCGCCGAAAAGAGTATTTGGTTTTATCTGATGGCTGCTGCGGTAGGCCTCACCGTCAATATTCAGCCAGACGATACTGTCGAAGTACCGATTCTTGACCGGTTTGATGACCACTGAAGGAGAGCTTCTGGTCAGCTCTTTGAGATCTTTGGGGTTGATTCCTCCCGCCGACAGCATGGCATCAATCTGGCCTGATTTCAGCATGGCAAGGCGGGTCGTATACTCAGGAACCACCAGGAAAATCATGTTCGAAACAATGGCCGGATGTGGTAATGTTGAAGAGGGGTTTGCTACCAGTTCAAGACTTTGCTGGCGCAGCCACTTTTTGATTTTGAAGGGCCCTGCGCTGACGACCGGTATTTCAGCCGCTTTGCTGCGGATATCATCAGGAGAAACATTTTTGAAAACATGTTCGGCTACCGGCATCAGATCGTTGAAGTGGTCAAGCACAATCTCCGTTGCCATCGGTTTGTTGAAATGGAGCACCAGTGTCGAGTCGTCAGGTGTTTCGACTGCCCGCTGAATATCAGCCGTTCCATCCGAAAGCAGCAGCAGATCATTGAGATAGTGCTGGCGTGAACTGGCAATTTTCGGATTCTTGTACAAGCTGTAGGAGAACTTGAAATCGTATGAGGTCACCTTCTTCCCATCTTCCCAGAGTGCGTCGTTTCGAAGGTAGAAGGTGGCTGTTTGCCCATCTTCAGAGAACGTCCAGCTTCTGGCGGCATTTGGCAGAAAGGTTATTGTCCCCCTTTTTTCGTCATAAGTTGGTTTTACGAGCGAGGGATAGAGTAATTTGCACACCTCGCGTGACATGGAAAACTGAATGAGCAGGGGGTTGAGATAGTCGAAATCAGCCGAAATAGCCGTAACAACCCTGTCTCGGCGGATCTCGGTATTGTTCTGTCGGCAGGCAGAGGTGCCGAGAAGTATCAAGCATAGTGCGGTTGTAACCACAAACCGTTGCAGGAGAGTTCCTCTCATTCATTTATCGTTGGGGTTGAAGATCTTCTCCTTGCAAGGTAGGGAAAACAATGGAGAGTAGACAATGGATAATAGTTGCAGAGACAAAAAAGCCGCCTTGTGATGAGGCGGCTTTTTTGTCTCTGATGTTATTCAGTGAGGAGTTCCCTCACCAATCAATAGTTGTTGACAAACCCTGTCTCGCTGATGATGCGTTTTCCTTCAGCAGTTTTAGGCAGGTCGATGAATTGCTTTATGGCACCGGTTGGATTACCATTGGTGTACATAAAGAGAGGACGGTGGATTGGGTAGGTACCGTTTTTGACCGTCTTGACGTCCGCTTCAACTCCATCAACCAGGAGAGGTTTTACTGATCCATCAACAAAACCCATACCGATATAGCTTATTGCTGAAGGTGTCGATGCAACTCGGCTCTTTATTGCGCCATTGCTTGCCTGTGTTTCAGCCCTTTTGGATATTGGGTTATCTTTGCCCATAACCAGCTCTTTAAAGGAGTCTGCTGTTCCGCTGTTCGATTCTCGCTGAATAACCACAATAGCCGAATTTGAGCCTCCAAGCTGGTTCCAGTTGGTGAATTTCCCCATATAAATGCCACGAATCTGTGCTTTTGAGAGCGCATTGATCCGGTTGCTTGGATGAACAACCATAGAGAGACCATCAAGACAGACCAGGTGCTCGACAGGATTAACCCCCTTGCTTTTGGCTGCGGCCTCTTCCTTGTCCTTCATTGAGCGTGACATCGTGGCAATGTCACAGGTTTTGTTGATCAGGCTTTTTGCGCCATTGCCAGAACCAGACTCACTTACCGTGACCTGTACGCCAGTGGTTTTGGTAAAGTGATCGGCAAATGCTTTGGCGACAGGTCCAACGGTCGTCGAACCATCAATAACGATTTTACCGGCTGCTCCGGCAGTTCCAGAAGCCATAACACTGAAAACAGTAGCGCTTAAAAGTATTTTTTTGAATAACGTCATCTTGATTGTCATAATTGAATGAATTAATGAATTTGATAGATAAATCATCGGTTGTTGATGATAAACCGGCTTGACAAGGCGTTCCTTCAGGTGCAGGAACAACCTTGCAAACCAGCCACACAACACAAAGAGAGAACAATTCACAAAACTTTAGAACTTTACAACGGCATCTGCCATTATTATACGCCTTGTTGGCGCTGATTCATCTGTAACGGTGGCCTTGTCATCAATCGTATTGAATTGGAACCAGGTCAGACCGAGCATCAAGTTCTGAGTCAGGTGATAGTTCCCAGCAAACTTAAAGCCCGCGAGGTTGGTGGCAGTTCCCATATTCCTGTCTGAGTCGGTAAGAATTGTCAGCGCATCGCGTTCGATTCTGACATAGTCAGCATTAACTGACCATTGTCCCACCTGCTTGGCATCACCAATTTTAGCCTCAATAAGATAGCTATTCCTTTTGGCATCATCTATATTGCTATTCGTTGTATGGTTTGCAGTATTGAAGGCATATTGGGCGGATAACTTCCATGGTAAGAGTTCCGTCACCTGACCATCTAAAGTACCGAATAGCTCAATGATATTAAAATCTTTTCCTGTATAGTTGGGTGCAGGGCTATTTGTAGCTGGAATCTGATAACCAAAATTTGAATAATTATAGTATCCCGCGCCAACCTTGTAGTTGAGATTGCTGAATTCACCAGTATAAGCGGTTTGTCCGACCAACAGGATGGCATTCTTTTCCTGGCCTGCAGGAGGAGTTGTCAAGACGGTTTGTACCCCGCTAAACTCCTGGAGTAAGTAGTAGCCAGCCACGGCGCTAACACCCTCTTTTTCCTTGCCATCAGCATCTTTGCCGTACTGTATGGTTGCACCCTCAAACGTAAGATCGGAGTCCCATACGAGATCGTTAATCACGATAAGTGTGCTTGCTACCGCTCTTTTACCCAAAATAAAGTTTATCTGACTATCAAGGCCGTATGCCACAGGATGGTAATCAATAAAGTATTCATTCAGGTACACTGAATTGGCAAGAAACTGGCCGCTAAAAGTCTGATTGCGGGAGGTTGTCTCAGTTGCGCTACCAGTTGAGAGCTGTATGCCGCCCGAAAGCTCTTCATTGATCCATGGAGTGACACCGAGACGGACTCGTGAACGGTGTCGGTCGCGGCTGTGCTCACCAGTTACAGTCGGAAACTCTGTAAGATCGGATTGATAACGATATCGAATATCGCCTTTCCAGTTCCAGTCTGCTGCCTCAGCGTGGTTGAACCCGAGGGAAGCGGCCAGACCGACTATCATTGCAATTTTTTTCATGACAACTAATTGGTTTGTTTGTGTGACTTTCATGGTCCATTATCAAATGGCTGAATATTTTTACGTGCAGCACAAGGTACCATTCGTTCTGTTGAGAGATTGTTAAGGGCATGCAACGATATTGTGAACAAATGGTTGGGAATTCAGCGGTGCAGCTAACCGTATCCCCCAACTCCTAAATGAGCAGCCAGGCAAGAAGTCCGAGTGTTCCAACTCCGGCAATCATTGTTTCAGTGCTTGTTCCGCCAGGGTTTCCGGCATAGGGATCAGCCCCTGTGGTAAAGTTATAAGACGTGCTTCCGGCATAGTGGTTTCCTGCAGTGTCATAGATTGCATCTTCACCGAACGTGACATAGTATTGCGTTTGATATTTCAAGTCTTCCGTTGGGTTGATGATCAATGTTGAGCCAGATATTGTCAGGTTACTGCTTGACGCTGCATTGTAGCTCTCCACTACGGTTCCGCCTGGTGAACCGCTATGGATCTCTATTGTACCGTTACCTTTCTGAATCTCTTCGCTGAACATAAGCTCAATGTTGCTGCCAATAGCAACTTCTGCAGCAGCATCCGCCGGGCTGAATGTCACTACTGCAGGTGGGGTAGTATCTTCCACATTCAGAGTGAACGTATCGCTGGCCGCTGCGCCGCTTTTGTCCGTAGCTGTTATTTTGAGATCTATAGAACCAACGTTGGAGTGATCCGGTGTGCCACTTAACGTTACACCAACCGTCAGCGGAGTCTCGCCGCCCTTCGATGGATCGTAACCGATTAGAGGGTCGAAGGTGCTTGCACTATAATTGGCCACGCCAGCGGTTTTTGCATAGGTATTGTAGGCGGTAACGTCCCAGGTGCTTGAATACCCGGCCCATCCATCGTTCAACTGCCCCCAGTCCTGCCAGGTCAACCCGAAATCCTTGCCGTACAGATATTGGCTGGCGGCTATCTCATGCTCAATGTTCATACCATCGCCGATAAAGAGGATGATGTGCTTTACACCAAGATCTTTTGCCGCCGAGGTCATTACCTGGTAAATCTGTGTGTCATCAACAATATTCGTACCGGGGTACCATAGCCCGGCATACTGGTCGAACAGTTGGGCACCAGCGCCTCTTGCCTGGAGCGTCACCAGTTCATTCGTATGGCCAGTTGTACCGTAGGTCACCACATCGTTGGGATAGGTGGATTTGCTTGCACCTACAACCTCCACTGGTAAATTACCTTTACCCAGCTCTTCCTGAAGGCGCAGATAGCTGTTCGAGTGGTCGCTCGTGACGATCATCAGTGTATTTGACCAATCCATGCCGTTTACACCTGCGTTCAGGACGGTCTCTGCTGTGGTGACTGCCTGTTCGAGGTCATAAACCCCACCAACCATATTTTCGTAGCCATTGGCATGGTTGCTCCAGTCAATATCACCCTGCTCGAACATCACAAAGAAACCTTGAGGATCCTTGTTCAGCATGGACAGAGTGGTCAAGGTCATTTCTGACAATGTCGGGTCTTCATCCACTCCTGTTGTCGAATCGGTTGTGCTTCGGGTAATGGTTGGTGTTCCGGGAGTGTCTGCGACATTGTAGTATTCAAAGTTGCCGCCTGATGTCCCAAACAGACCAAAGAGCTTGCCCCCGGCAGTGATATCCACTCCGGTCGCTGCGACTGCCAGTGCAGTTCCACCATCTACGCCAGATGCACGCTCCACAAACGAGTAGCCGTTGTTGTCATGGTTTGTGCCCGCAGTACCGGCTTTGAATGCGTCGTAGTCGTCATTGAAACCATTGAGATCAAGATCTGTACTGGCCTTCGCCGAATTGGTGACTGCCTTTGCAAACAGGCTGTCGAGTCCGCCCCCAATTACCACCTCAGGCTGTGTATCAAAGAGAATCTCGTGGGCAATATCCTGATAGTTGCTGCGGTTGACATTATGGCTGACAAAAGAGGCTGGCGTAGCATGAGAAAATGGCACGGTGCTGACCACACCAATGGCGAAACCAAGATCGGCTCTCAGGGTTTCAGCAATGGTCGTAATTTTACCACCAACTGGATCGCCACTCTGCCATGCAACATTGCCGCCATCGGTCTTCACACCAGAACCAATGGCGGTGCCAGCCGATGCTGAGTCTGTCGACGGCCACGCGCCTGAAAGGGAGAAGTAGCCATCCCTTACAGCCCCGGCATATTTCAGCGTACCCTGAAGTTCACCATCGAATTTCAGCCATGACGGTAGTGGGCTGCCATTGGCCAGAGTTGCACTATAGGTCAGGCTGTCGCCAGCATCCACATCATTGAACGTTCCAACGGGCACCATCAGGCTGAATGCTGCATCTTCAGGTGTCGATACATCGCTTATTGCCGTTGCGACGGTTGGTGCATCGTTGATGTTTGTCATCGTGAAGAGGCTTACCGTTTTTGAAACCTCATTGCTAACGACGAGCAGAGCCTGGTCACTTGGGCTTCCCTCGCTGGAGACAAATGTCAACCCTTCGGGTGATTCATCACCAGCATTCCGCAGGTACTGAACAAAGCTGACATTCTGCGGGTTGGTAATGTCGTAAACCATTATGCCGCCGCCGCCACGTTCCAGACCAACGAATGCAAGGGTTTTATCACCAACATGCCCGATGGTGATACCTTCAGGTTCAGGACCCTTGTTGTCGGAACGGGTGTCATCGAACAGCCCTGTTCCACCTGCGCCGGTATAGAGTCCTCCCAAAGCAACAAACTGCTCAATATGCGAACCGCTGTCAAAAACTAACGTTCCATCGGCGTTGAGGATGCTGAACGATCGAGCTCCATACGTGAGAATCTGGTCGATATCACCGTCACCATCGGTATCGCCGTTGTTGCCCGGCGCGTTTGAGACTGTCAGTCTGCCTATTTCGGCATTGGTTTTGAGGGTACTCTCATTTGGAAAAAGAGCGTCGTCAAGGTCAAGAGTCGAGAGCCTCGCGGTTTCATCGGGCGTAATAAAATCGTCTCGATCGTCGCCTTCGTTGGCTATGATGTAATAGGTGTTACCGTCAGCACCCGTAAACGAAGAGATGCTGTCAGGCATCCGCTGACCAAAAACTGGATGGTCACTCTGAAGATTGATGGATGTGGTGTTGCCCGCACCGTCCCTGTCGCTGCCATCAAAAGGGAGACCAAGAAAGCTTTTCAGGCCAAGGGGGACAATATCAGTAAATGTGCCTGAAGCTATATCCAGAATGCCGATGGAGTTGTTTTCTTGCAGGGTAACAAAAGCTGTTTTTCCGTCAGGAGAGATACTGATGTATTCCGGTTCAAGATCCTGAGCGACGGTTATGGTTTCAAATCCTGATTCCCCTGTAAAAAGACGGATTCCTGCTGCCTGAAGTTCAACAAGTTTGTTGTTGAATGCTGTAAATGACGCTGTCTTGAATGTTGCTGCGGCAACACCATTGCTGAGATCAATGATGCTGACTGAGCCTTCAGGATTATTGCCAAGAGTGTCCTGCTCGCCTTCATTTGCAACAAGTACCGTTTTGCCGTCAGCACTGAAGGTCAACATATCAGGTAGAGCGCCAACGGGAACGCTGCGATAAATCATGGAAGCATCCCCTACAACGCCATCTGCGTCAAGAAAATAGACACTACCCGACTGAGTCTTGTCTGCAGCAGCAACCGCAACCGCGACAATACCGTTTTTGACCGCGACGCTGTTCACATCATTACTACCGAGAGAAATGGTGCCAAGAAGAGTCATCTTCAGATCTGTATCCACACTGATAACCTGCAAGCCTGAAAATGAAGTGACAAAAAGTCGCCCGCTCGCAGCATCAAATGCCGAGATTTCAGCTCCCGCAAGGGTGAGTGTAGAGGTAAAAGCGAATGATTCAGTTCCACTGGCCGTCAGGTTAAGTGCTGTCGTTACCTCGATTTCCTGAAAAGAGGGTGCATCATTGCCACTCTGATCTTGCACGCCATTGGTATCGTCGTTACCAGTCTCGTCGCTGTAGGAAACCGTGATTGTTTTACTTTGATCCAGCGTTGCTGCCAATTGCAGAATCACCTGGTTATTGACGACCTGCAGGCTGTTTATTGCCTGGTCTGTGCCTCCGTTGCTTACAACAAACTGATCTACTGATGGCAGATGCACTGTATCAAGTGGAGCATCAAAATACAGGGTCACAACATTACCCAAACCATCCACGCTCGAATTGATGAGTGCGGAGTCAGTGCCTTCAAAAAGTTTTATTGCCATTGATGTATGTTTATGGTTCATTGATAGTCGTAGAACAATGTTATTCCGCGAATTATACAACTCATCAAAAGCATAATGATTAAGGCTGTGCAACGTTTTGGTTGAGAGAATGAAAACTTCTCTTATAGCTTGGTATCCGCACGAAACAGCCAATGTCTATCATTTTGTTGGATAGATTTGATACCTTGGCAGCTATATTTTATTGCTCTCGTTATGGCGATTTAACATAATTGTAACAATGCCTTTGTATCGGTTTTTTCTATCATTTTTAATTAAAATCGTTCTTTTTCCTATGGATTTATACATCTGTAATTCTTTAAAAAAACAAGATTAATCTGGAGATGCACCATTGTCATTTGTTCCATCAAAAGTATTTTTTACCAAAGGCGTGGGAAGGCACAAAGAATATCTCTCTTCATTTGAGCTTGCCTTGAGAGAGGCTCAAATTGAAAAATGCAATCTGGTTACGGTATCAAGTATTTTTCCGCCTCACTGCGAGCGGATCAGTGTCGAAGAGGGTTTAAAGCTGCTCTCTCCGGGACAGATCACCTTTGCCGTCATGGCCCGTAATTCAACCAATGAATACAACAGGCTTATTGCGGCCTCTGTGGGTGTTGCTATCCCTGCAGACGCAACACAGTATGGCTATCTCTCTGAACACCATCCTTATGGGGAATCTGCCGAACAGTCGGGTGAATATGCTTAAGACCTTGCCGCAACAATGCTGGCGACCACTCTCGGTATTGAGTTTGATCCAAACAAAGATTGGGATGAACGCGAAGGTATTTATAAAATGAGCCATAAAATTATTAATTCCTACAATATTACTGCAACAGCAGAGGGCGAAAACGGTCTCTGGACAACAGTTATTTCATGTGCAGTTCTCTTGCCATAATGGCAACAGGACACACTTAGGGTCTGCTGAAAAAGCGCTAAAGCTATATTTTATATTTGATTAAGTCTATATTTTTCATATATTTGTGCAGGGAAAATGGAGGAAATAGCCCAA
>CAIWUU010000093.1 GCA_903915955.1 uncultured Chlorobiaceae bacterium
TCAGCGCTGTTTTTAGTCAGTTATGAGCTCCTGCAATTGGCTTCATTTGCGATAACGACATTTTTTGCCTGACCACAACCATGAGCAGCTCCATTTTTTACTCAAAATTTCGATTTTTGTGGCTATCATGAATTATTCAGGTTATCTCCATTGGACATATTTAGTCTTTCGGGCTCTTTGAATGAATCACGGACGCTGTTTCTCTAAGATTCCATTCACCGTATTCTGCGATAGTTTATGATGGTTGAAGCTCTACATGACGGGGTCTGACCCGATACCCCATGGACTGATAGCCATGATAGCGTTTTTGCCACATTCGCGCAAGCTGCACATTATCGTGCTCGATGTAATCGTAAATGCGCACATCCTGCTTGGAGGCATGTTCCCTGTGCAGGCGCCCGGCATACTGCTGTAATGTTCCTTTCCAGGAGATCGGCATGGCCAGCACCATGGTATCGAGAGGGGGATGATCAAAACCCTCACCAATCAGGCACCCCGTCGCCAGAATGATGCGTGGAGTTGAACCATCCAGTTCATTCAGCTCTGAAAGTGTAGAAGAGCGCTGCTTTTTTGTTAACCGTCCATGCAACAGAAAGATATTGGTGAGGTTTTCTCCAAGATATTCACGCAAGAGTTGCAGTTGCTCTGTCCGCTCTGTCAACACAAGAATTTTTCGCCCTTCACGATATGCCGCCAAAATATCCTCTGCAATGCGCTGATTTCGTGCTGCATCGTGAGCAAGAATCCAGAAAAGCTCCTGAATAGCTGATTCTGGTGGAATCGGAGGGGCAAGCATGTTGAGCGGCCACACATCAAGTCGAACAGGGGCATTTTCAGCCTGAAGCGCTCGGTAGCGTACTGGGCCGCACTGCATGAAGATGACCGGCTGATGGCCATCACGGCGAATCGGTGTGGCTGTTAATCCAAGAACATATTTTGCTTTGGCTTGTTTCAGAATGGCCTCAAATGAGACGGCTGAAAGGTGATGGCACTCATCAACAATAATCTGGCCATACCGGTCGAGAAGTTCTGCAAGATCGTCACGCCGTGAAAGCGACTGCATGACAGCAATATCAATAGTGCTGGTTGGCTTTTTCTTGCCACCCCCAATCAGCCCGAGAGAGATGCCTGAAAGATCAAGAAAAGTGGACAACCTCTCCTGCCACTGCCGGAGCAGTTCAGTACGGTGAACAAGAATCAGGGTGCTTACCTGCCGTCGGGCAATTATCGCCGCCGCCATGACTGTTTTGCCGAATGCCGTTGGGGCACAGAGAATGCCAACCTCATGGTTCAGTATCGCATTGACCGCCGCTTGTTGATCTTTTCTCAACGCACCGGCAAACTTGACCGTTATCTCAGAGCCTGTGATGTGCTCTTCCTGAATATTCACCCTGATATTGTGCCGTTTGAGAAGGCCAATCACTGCATCAAGGCATCCCCTTGGCAGACCGATATGCAACGCAAAATTCTCGGCGCAGCCAATAACGCGTGGTATGTCCCAGACCGAGCGACGCATCGCCTGGGCCTTGTAAAACTCAGGATTCTGAAAAGCAGCCAGACGGATCAAACTGTTGGCCAGCGCTCGCGGGAGATCAGCCTTGGCGATAAAGATCTGATTGCCAAGCACGAGAGTGAGAGATTCCGGCAAGGGGCCTGATATCGCGCTGGTGTGCTGTAACGAGCGCTTCCAAGGCTCCTTTTCATCCTCTTCGGCAATAAAGGCAATATCAAGCGGATGGCGACCACCACTGACACTCAAAAGAGTTGCGTCCAGTTCAACGCGGGAGATTTTCTTAATTGATGCAAGATATTCCCATTGATCCGGGTAAGGAACCAGGTGCTCATCAACAAAAACAGTGAACCCTTTTTTTCGAGGCTCTCCCTGCAATGGCAGCGCAATCAGGTTACCAAAGCCACCCTTGGGCAAGGTATCCTGCAGGGGAATAAAGCGATCATAACTTCCCATGGCAAGCTGACGGGTGCGCTCACAAGTGTGGCTGATCAGGGATGCGCCAAGTTGCCGCGCTTCACGTGCTGGCACCGGATCGGCAAAAAAGAACCAGACATGAGCGCCGTTTCCTGATCGGGATATCTCCAGCGCCACAGGAATATTAAACTCCCGGCACGACAGCATGAATGCGACGGCATCTTCTCGCCAGCCATCATCATCAAAGTCTGCCACCAGAAAACAGCAGGTATCGTCCTCAAGCATCGGGAAAATGCCGACGGTATGCCGACCTTCAAGATGGCGATAGATCACCTGATCATCAAGCGGCAATAACTGGCGATTGCCACAATCTCCGCATTTGATCCGGGGCTTCTGGCAAATACCCGTGCGCCATTCGTTCCCGCACGCAGGGGCGTACCCGGATTTGCCTTTTGCTGACTCCCAGCGAAGAGAGTAAACGTCACTCCGTCCACGAAAAAAGCTGCGAAAGAGAGCGACCTTTTCAGATGCGGAACGTTGGGCTCTGGATGGAGGAGAGACTTCAGCGGAAGATAAGAGAGTTTCAATTGAACAAGGTTCATCCGAAGGGATATTATGAAGTGTCAGGAGAGCTTTCAGACGAGCGTTTTCTTCATGCAACTGTTGCAACTCCATAGTAAGCTCGTTATTTCTCTTCATCTCCATATATGAGAATCAGTTCTTTGTTTTTGACTGCTTGTGGGAAATAATGCACAAATTTCAAAAAAGAAAGCTCTTGTTTCAGGACATCAATCGCAAAAAGAGTTCTATAACCATTCACAGGCATTCATCGATACGCCATCCACTTCATCCCAAGGCAATAAACCAAAATTTACTATTTTGGGGGCAGATTCTCTTTCACAACAACGAATATTCTTATGAGCAGCAATACAAAGGAGTTACTCTGGCAGAGCCGATTTTCACTGCCTTTTGACCGCGATGCGCTTCTCTTTTCGTCATCGGTTCATGTCGACAAGAAGCTCTATCGTGAAGATATTCAGGGCTCAATTGCCCATGTGACCATGCTTGCCGAAGAGGGTATTGTCAGTGTTGCGGAGGCTGGAGAAATTATTGCCGGGCTCAGGGAGATTGAGGAGGAGCTGTCGAGCGGTGCTCTGCTCCCCCACTGGGAGGATGAGGATATCCATACCGTTATCGAAAACCGGCTCAAGGAAAAAATTGGCACAACTGCTGGCAAACTGCACTCTGGCAGAAGCCGTAACGACCAGGTTGCAACCGATACCCGACTCTATTTGCGCCGCCAGATTACCGAACTTCAGGAGACGCTCGGGGGAATGTTAAGGGTGCTCATAGAAAAAGCGGAAAATTACCAGAAAACCATCATCTTTGGCTATACCCACCTGCAGCGGGCCCAGCCTATTTCTGCGGGTCATTACTACATGGCTTATTTCAATATGTTCAACCGCGACCGCCAGCGCCTGCATGACCTCATGAAACGGGTGAATATCTCCCCTCTTGGTGCCGCCGCCTTTGCAGGCAGCACCCTCCCACTTAACCCCGAAAGAACGGCAGTGCTCCTTGGATTTGACGATATGTTTGCCAACAGCATTGATGCCGTCAGCGATCGTGACATTGTCATTGAGTTCATATCGGCCTGTTCGGTCATCATGATGCACCTCTCGCGCTTTGCCGAAGATCTGATTCTCTGGAGCTCCTACGAGTTCGGCTATCTTGAGATCAGCGACGCTTTCGCCACAGGCTCTTCACTCATGCCGCAGAAGAAAAATGCCGATATTGCCGAGCTGGTAAGAGGTAAAACGGGCAGGGTGTACGGCAACCTGATGGCAATGCTCACCATCATGAAAGGTCTCCCCCTCTCCTATAACCGTGATATGCAGGAGGACAAACAGCCGCTGTTTGACAGCGCAGAGACAACCATCGGAAGTGTGAGTATCTTTGCAAAACTGCTTGAGCATACCAAACTGAAGGAGGAGCGGCTGGCCAAACTGACGGCAGAGGATCTCAGCCTCGCCACGGAGATAGCCGAATATCTTGTCCGCAAGCAGATTCCTTTCCGTGACGCGCACCGTATTACCGGAAAAATTGTCACCTGGAGTATCGCTTCGGAGGTTAACCTGCCACATATCCCTGTTGAAAAGTTCAGGGAGTTCTCGGAGATGATTGATACGGATATTTATGATTGCCTCAAAGCAGACGTTAGTGTGAACTCCAAAAAGACTCACGGTAGTTGCTCATTCGACTCAGTGGCACACCAGATTGCGGAGGCGAAAAAACAACTGTAAGCTCATTGTGCTATTGTGGATCGGAAAACAAGAGGTGAATGCTATATGGAGGTGCTGGTTCAGAAGATCACAGCAACACCGATACTCGTCGCAGATGCGCCGTAGCGGTAAGAGGGATCGTTTGAACTGTTCCTGAGCCATTTATACTCGCCGTACAGATTCAACTGCCTCTTTTTTCCGGAGAAAGAGAATCGCTTTTCCGCCCGACCCCACATCCCGCTGATTGTATCATGTCGGGCACCTTCACTCAAAATGACATTGCCATCAAGATCGAGTGGCATCTGCAAGTAGCTCTTGTCGGCATAATCATAACCGATACGCAGCACGAGCGCATGGGGAAGTCGACAAGAGAGCATGCCTCCACACTCGCGGCTTTCATAACCGTAACGATCATCATAAAGATCATTTTCAGAAAAGTATCTGGGTGATAATCCGGAAAAATAAACCTCCTGATCACCAAAATTCACCCGACCTCTCCCGTAAACCATCAGCCCAAGATTATCAAGCAGAGGCCTTGAAACCCTCAGCGTATTGGCCCATTGCCCAACCTCAGCAGCATCACCACCACTCTTGCCACTCCCGCTTGCACTGAAAACAGGGAGAAGATATTTTTTGTAACCCACTTCCGATAACATCGAAACCGTTGTGCCATCTGAAAAAGCAACAGTCACTCCACCATACATGAGGTGCTCCCAATTGTCAAGTTCAGTGGCAACGCGGTAAAGCCGTTTACGGAGCGTATAGCCTGTAACTGCGGTCAGATTGTCTTTACAGGGTATTCTGGAATCAATAAAACCCTCAAACTCGCTGTAATCGAACGTATTATAGGCCTCCCGATCCTCTCTTTTGGCTGCCTGCAAACCACCTTTCAACCATCCTCCATCAGCAAACTTATGTTCTCCATTTATTCCAAGCGTATGGATGTTGTAATTATGGTCAGTCAAGTCATTAAAAATCAACGAATTGAGACGGTAGGAGAGTAATCCGGTTGCAGCGGGAAAATCCCACTGATGCGCAAAATAAAGTGCCCCCTCGGTTATTCTGTCCCGATACGGCTCATAATTGCGCAGAACATTACTCTCAAAAGTGGTCGAAAGAGATCCCTCTGATACCCATTGTGCTGAGGCAACCAAGGGTAACAAGGCTATAAGCGTCAAAACAAGAAGACTCTTCATGAGCCCACACATTTGTTTCATGAGTCTCTCTTATTTCTGGCCACCTTTATGTCGAAATCCACCGCCTGCAGTTACTCCACTCCCACCTTTTACACCCTCATCAATGAGAGCCGCGCCAGCTCCATACCCATACCTGGCACCCCGAGCATCATTTCCTGGACGAGCCCCATCACCCATCCTGCCATCGGGAATACCATCACCATTGCGGTCTGGAGTAAGATCATTGAGGCCATCTCCATCTTCATCAATAAATCGTAGCTTTTGCACTGCCCTGGGACGTTGCGGTATCTCATCACTGCCTGCCACTTTTTCAACAACGGAGCTTCGCTGGTCAGCGGCATAGGTCACCCCTGAAAATCCGGCAGCAAACAGAGAGAAAACAATGAACATCAATATTCTGATACTGATCATGATACTATTCCCTCCTTTACATACAGAAACTGCGGGAGATTACCTTCTCTCCCGAAGTTATTGAAAAAAACATTAGAACGTTTGCGCTCAGCGCCCTCTTCTTCCGCCACTATTTGTGCCTGTTGTTGTACAGGTACCTGTCCCGGTGCCAGCCCCCAAACCAACTCCAGAACCATCCTGCGGCCTGACAAAATCGGGATCCTGACCATTGAGAACTCCATCACCATCGGCATCCAGCGCATTATCATTTATACCATCACCATTAAGATCGATAAAATTGCCCATCATACCTGAAAATATATGCCCTGACTGGTTTTGCCCTGCATGTGCCACCACCGGAGTTACCTGTGAAAGGCCAAAGACGACACCAGCAACCGCAACCATAGTAATAATCTTTTTCATGATCTTTTCCTGTTTAAGTAATTGTTATTGTTCTCAAAAGAGGTGGATTTCTTATGTATGCTGTCCAACCTCTATCATTATCTTGCAAATAACATGCCAGAAAAAGAGAAAAGAGTCAAAACATTATTTTACTATCAGTTAGAAAAAATAATCCCCTTTCGTTCCTTGAGAGTGGGAGATTGGCATCGACCTGCTCGTCGCAGATTCGACCTTGTAGTCGCTCTCACTATGAGCAAAAGCACAAATCCCTTCAACTATTTCATTCCATATTTCTTGAGCTTATATCGTAAATGGCGCTCTCCGATTCCGAGCAGCTCTGCCGCTCTGGTCTGTACGCCACCAGCATCTTTTAAAGCATCGATAATCAAGGATTGTTCATAAGCCTCAACTTTTTCAGTGAATGTTCCCTCCTCCTGATGAACTCCCTTTTCAGACCGAAGCTCATGCACCCGTGGCGGAAGATCCTCACTGGTGATAATATCCTGTCGGCAAAGGACAACTGATTGTTGCATAACATTTTCAAGCTCGCGAACATTTCCCGGCCAAAAGTATTTCATGAGTGTGTCCATCGCCTCTCGGGAAACTCCGACTACATGCTTGCCATTCTCGGCGGCAAGACGCTGTATAAACGCGTCGATAAGTGGCGGAATATCCTCCCGACGCTCCCGAAGAGGTGGAATCCGGATTGCAACAACATTCAGTCGATAGTAAAAATCTTCACGAAATTTGCCTTCGCGCACCATCGCTTCCAGGTCGCGGTTCGTTGCGGCCACAATGCGCACATTTGTCGGAACTGCAAGAGAGCTCCCGACTCGCTCAAAAGATTTTTCCTGTAAAACCCTGAGCAGCTTTACCTGAAGAGAGAGAGGTATTTCACCAACCTCATCAATAAAGAGAGTTCCCCCTTCAGCCGCCTCAAATCTCCCCTTGCGCTGACGATCCGCACCAGTGAATGCACCCTTTTCATGACCAAACAGTTCACTTTCAAGCAAGTTTTCGGAAAGCGCTGCACAATTGACCGCAATAAAAGGCTTCTCACATCGGGGGCTCGCAAAATGGAGAGCTTTTGCGATTAACTCCTTACCTGTTCCGGTCTCTCCTGTAATCAAGACGGTTGCAGTACTGGAAGCCACCCGTCCAGCAATATTCAATATCTGACTCATCGCTGAAGATTGTGATACAATACCCTCAAAGCTGAACCGTTCCGAAAGTTGCTGGCGCAACAGTTTGTTTTCACTGATAAATACTTTCCTTTCAAGGGTATTACGAATCATCCCCTTGAGCTGGTAAAGATCAATCGGTTTGGTGATATAATCAATCGCGCCAAGTTTCATCGCCTCCATTGCCGATTCCACGCTGCCATAAGCCGTCATGATTATAACGTCGATACCGGGATTCATTTTCTTGAGTGCCTCAAGGAGCTGAACACCTGTCATGCCTGGCATTTTGAAGTCGGTGAGCACAAGATCAACCGCCGACTCCCTTGCCATGTCGAGCGCATGAACTGGCGAGGAAGACTTCAAGACCCGATAACCAAGTTTCGCCAAAAAACCGGCAAGAGTATCAAGTTGCACCTTTTCATCTTCAACAACGAGAATCGTATGATCCATCTTTTTCAGGTTGATTTATTATCAATACTCCGTCATGCCAGCGGCAGCACAATTCTGAACAGCGTGCCATGCGGCTGTATACTTTCAACCTCAATAATTCCGCCATGAGACTGAACAATCTGGTTGGCAATACTCAACCCCATCCCGGTTCCACTCTCTTTGGTGGTAAAATAGAGATTAAAAATCTGCGCCATCTCACTCTCTGATATGCCACAACCAGTATCGGTGATCTCAATGATGGCCATCTCTGCACGCTGAACAAGCTTGATGGCGATACGACCCCCAGGCTCTGTTGCCTCCACCCCATTCCGGACAATATTGAGCAATACCTGCTGCATCTTTTCTCGATCGAGAAGCACTGTGAGGCCACTCTCAATCTCTAACAAAAAGCCAATACCTTTGGCATCAGCTTCTCCCTCCAGGAGCGGACGGTACCCGGTGAGAAAATCGTCCAGATCAGTGTTAACCATCATCAGCGGAGTTGGACGAGCAAATTGCAGAAACCGTTGTATAATTGCATTCACACGGTGAACTTCAGATACAACCGCACGGACAAGCTGCCGATACTCCTCTTCATCAGCCACAGGAGAAAACTCCATATCAAGCCGTTGCGCCACAACTCCGATTGCATTGAGTGGGTTTCTGATTTCATGGGCTACCCCTGAAGCAAGTTCACCCATGGCGACAAGCTTTTCCTGACGGTTGATAATTCTCTGCATGGAACGCTGTTCACTCAAATCATGCACAACAACCAAAGCACCGTCACGATCAGTCTCTGAATCTGTCATAAGACTGAAATGGCCAGAGAGCAACAGTTTTTTTCCCCAGACAATCGACTCAAATTCCTGGTTGATTGATACATTTTTCTCAACGGTTACTATTCTCAGATACTCTGCAAGATCAGGAAGCACTGCAGCAACAGGCTTATCCTGTACATTCAGGAACTTGAGCCCGAAAAGCCTCTCTGCTGCTCCGTTCAGCAAAGTAACACAACCAGCTCGATTAACGACTACAACAGCATCGGCCATACTCTCCAATATGGTTGAGGAGAAGGTCTGCACACGCGTATAAGCCTGCTTCATGACTCTCTCGTTTCGTCGGGTCATAACCAGATTGAACATGACAAGACTACCAAAACCAGCCAGAACAACAAGCATGATAAAACGATTACGCAGCCTTGACTGTGCCTCGGTAAAATGGTCTGGTTTCAGGCCAATGCGGAGCAGACCAACATTGGTGCCATGGTAGAGAAATGGCTTGACCACCTCAAACACCTCTCTGCCATCAAAAACACTCCATCGGGTCGTCGGCTTATGGTCAAGAAACGCCTTTGAGAGTACAGAATCTGACTGAATGGTGGAAACGCTGGAAACATTTGGAGTAGCCGCGAGAATTGCTGAACTATCCTGCCAGATGATATAGTCGATACCAGTCGTATCTGCTCCGATTCGCTGAATAAGCCCTCCTGCTCCCAGTTGCTGGCGAAGAGCCACAAGCTTTGAGGCATCGATATTTCCTACAATCGCCCCACCACGGCTTCGGGCAACCGCCGCAATCAACCGGGGAGCTCGTTTGGATCGGCTCTCCCTGATACCGATGACAAGGGAGTTTTCAGCTCCTGAAAATATTGGCTGTAACTGCTCTTTCGGGTTGCCCCGGGGCTCCATTGGCTCATGATCAACAGGGTTATTATAAGCAACCCTTCTGGCGTTTCGATCAAAAATATTGATTCTGTATAACCCGCCAGATCCGGCAATTTCAGCAAGATCGGCTGAGGTGAGGGCCTTCTTTTTGTCCATTCGGTCAATTAGACGAAGTTGATCAATGAGACTGCCAACCAGCAATGAGCTATTCTCATTATACCCTGAAATAGCATTTTCGGCCCCCTCCGTGAGGGCATGAAGAAGCAAAACAGCCTCCTCACGCATAATATGTTCAATCTCTGATTTTCGGTATTGATACTCAACAAGAACCATTCCCAGAAAAATAGCCATCATGAGAAAAAACAATCCGGCAAGATATTTCGGAGGAAGCAGCAAAGCCAATATCCGGGATCGTTTCTCTTTTTTCATGCTACAATGTTGTGTTTCTCAGCTTGCAGGGCAGAGCCGATGATTGGGTTAGACATAAAAAAAGGGAGCCGCATTGACGCGACTCCCTCGTAAACGACATCCACTGATCAACGATCAACCTTAGTGTTCATCCACCTTGATCCTCATTGAGAAGAAGGAGCGATGTACAAAGACCAGCGAGAGGGCAAAGAAAACAGCGGCCAGGGTAAGCGCCAACTGCGGGGCAAGTTCAATTGCAAGCTCAATTGCAAGTAGACCAAAGAGTGTGGTGAACTTGATGATCGGGTTTAAAGCAACCGAAGAGGTGTCCTTGAAAGGATCGCCGACTGTATCACCAACGATGGAGGCATCATGAAGCGGAGTGCCTTTAGCGTTGAGTTCAGTTTCAATAATCTTCTTGGCATTGTCCCACGCACCACCGGCATTGGCCATAAAGATGGCCTGATAGAGACCAAAAAGCGCAATGGAGATAAGGTAGCCGATAAAGAAGAATGAATCAAGACAGGCAAACGCAAGTGTGGTAAAGAAAACAGTCAGAAAGATATTGATCATACCTTTCTGGGCGAACTTCGTACAGATTTCCACAACCTTCTTGCTGTCCTCAATTGAGGCTCTTTCAACGGAGCTGTCAAGCTTGATATTTTTCTTGATGAATTCAACAGCAAAGTAGGCACCAGTGGTCACCGCATTCATCGATGCTCCGGTAAACCAGTAGATAATAGCGCCTCCCATCATCAGTCCAAGCAGGAATGGAGGTGACAGAATCGAGAGCTTTGCAATGGCCGCCGTGTCTGCAAGTCCGTTGGTCAAGATCATGATAATCGAGAAGATCATCGTTGTGGAACCAACCACTGCGGTACCAATAAGCACTGGTTTAGCCGTTGCCTTGAAGGTGTTGCCTGCGCCATCGTTAGCTTCAAGGTACCTTTTTGCATTGGTAAAGTCAGGCTGGAAGCCAAACTCACTCTGGATGTTCTGCTTGATATTCGGAATCGTCTCAATAAGCGAGAGCTCGTAGACAGACTGTGCGTTGTCAGTAACCGGACCATAAGAGTCAACTGCGATGGTCACAGGGCCCATACTAAGGAATCCGAAAGCGACAAGACCGAAAGCAAAAACCGAAGGAGCCAGCATGATCACTTTCTCAAGTCCGACAGTAAGGAGACCTTGAGCGCTTATCAGCTCAGGAGTCAAACCGAGAGTGGTTATGCCAAGAGTACTAAGGCCATAAGCAGCACCCATCAAACCAACAATAGCGAGACCCATCCAGTAGGCACTGAAATTACCGGCAACAAGTCCTGCAAGAATGTTCAGGGCAGCACCACCCTCTTTGGAGCACTGCACGACGTTGCGAACATGGGCACACTCTGTAGAGGTAAAGCGGTTCACCAATTCAGGAATAAGTGCGCCGGCAATCGTTCCGCAGGTGATGATCGAAGCGAGCTTCCACCACATGGTGCCGTCGCCAAGTGTGCTGATTAGATAGTAAGATGCAATGTAGGTAAGAATGATCGAAACAATCGAGGTAAGCCAGACAAGAGTGATCAAGGGCTTCTCAAAGTTCATCTCAGTAGCATCGCTGTACTTCATCTTGGCAAGAGCGGCATTGGCCCAGTAGGAGAAGGCACTTGCAAGGATCATCACAAGGCGCATGGCAAAGATCCAGACAAGCAGCATGATCTGTACTTCAGGAGCCTTGATAGCAAGAAGAATAAAGGAGATAAGGGCAACACCGGTAACGCCGTAGGTTTCAAAACCATCAGCGGTAGGACCAACGGAGTCGCCAGCATTGTCACCAGCACAGTCAGCAATAACGCCAGGGTTTCGGGCATCATCTTCCTTGATCTTGAAAACGATCTTCATGAGATCAGAACCGATGTCGGCAATTTTGGTGAAGATACCGCCAGCAATACGAAGCACTGAAGCTCCAAGAGACTCACCAATTGCAAATCCGATAAAGCATGGACCGGCAAAGTCGGCAGGCACAAAAAGAAGGATGCAGAGCATCACAAAGAGCTCAATACTGATGAGCAACATACCAATACTCATTCCTGCCCTGAGAGGAATCTCATAAGTAGGAAATGGTTTTCCCCCAAGGCTTGCAAATGCTGTCCTTGAGTTGGCAAAGGTATTGATTCTCATACCAAACCAGGCAACCGTATAACTACCGAGAATACCGATAAGACTGGCAATAAGAATTGAAACAACCTTGATGGTTTCGAGCTGTCGAAGCCAGCCAAAGTAGGCAACAATAATAGCACCAATAAGAACCCAAAGAACAAGAATGAATTTACCCTGCGTCACAAGGTAGGTTTTACAGGTTTCATAGATCAGCTCGCTGATCTCGCGCATGGCGCTGTGAACCGGAAGTTTGCGTATACCAATGTACTGTACAACGCCAAAAATCATCCCAAACAGACAGATGGCAAGACCCCACAGCAAGAGCGTGTCACCAGGTATTCCGCCAAGAAAAGATACCGAATGTAGATTCGGCAACACCAAATCGGCCTCGCTTGCCTGCGCATTCGGCGCCTGCAACAAAACACCAAGGCCTCCCAGAACCGAAACAGCTCTGGCCCTCCATGTTACGTTAAACGGTTTTTTCATTGTGTTTTTTTTTTCACTGTTTTTTCCAGACTCAAGAAAAAATATTGTCAACAGAACCGTGACAAAGTAACAATCCCGCTGACAACAGGAGGCTTATAATTTGCAACTTTTTTTATGAATCTCAATAGCTTTTTTATACTCTATCCCACTATTTCTGGCCAAGATGTTTGCTTTTTGGGAGACCAAAGTGAGCGGATGTTACTTATTTTGTCGTGCCGGTCTGTATATTCTTCCCATTAATCAATTACTCTCTCGCAAAAAAGCCATATAAGAGCAGATGAAACTTATTGTCGGTCTTGGAAATCCAGAATCCGTCCATATCGGCACACGGCACAATGTCGGTTTTTCTGCAGTTGAGCAGATTGCAAGCTCTTTGGGAGGAGGATTCAGCAAAGGAAAAGGGAAATATCTCGGAGCTAAAATTTTTCACCGAAGGGTGCCTGTCATTATCATCAAACCCATGACCTACATGAACCTCTCGGGTCATGCTGTAGTTGCAGCCATGAACTTCCATAAAATTGTACGCAGCGAGATTCTTGTGCTTTGTGATGACCTTAATTTACCCCTCGGAACCATACGCCTGCGCTCAAAAGGGTCTGCCGGTGGACAAAATGGACTGAAACATATCATCGAATGTCTCGGAAGTGATGAGTTCGCACGACTGCGAATAGGTATCAGAGCCAACGAACAGGCCCTCAACTCCTTTTCATCTTTTGTGCTCGGAAAATTCAGTGAGGATGAGAAAAAAGTGGTCGACAAGGTCCTGCCGGTGTGCCGCGATGCGGCTCTCGATTTCACTATCAACGGTATCGACCACGCTATGAACAATTATAACAAGCCGATCATTTAGCAGGATGCAAGCTGCAGAACTGTTTTCTCTGGTGAACTGCTTGCGGAGATTTTTTTCAGAAACAGAATTGCCCGAGCATTAAACTGCCTCGGTTGATCCACATTACAGACGTGCCCGGAATTCTCGATCACTTCCAACCAGGAATTGGTATGTTTTGTAACGATATATCGAACAGCCGGAAGAAACATGTGATCTTCATCACCCATCAGGTAAAGAGTAGGGATCGCAGTATCCTTCTCCTCAAAATACTTCAATAACGGAGTTATTTCATAAGTAAGGGTAAACCAGCGCAGAAACTCTTTCTGTGCAACTTTTTTTGCCTCATTGACAAAAAGTAACCTCGACTTTTTATGCCGTTCGCTTGGCATAATAATCCAGGCAAAAAAACTGTAAAGCCACATGTAAGGAATTACCCTTTTGAAGATGTTTCCAAGGGTAACAAGAACCTTTGCGCGAATATTGAGCCTTATAATTGCTCCACCCATAATCATGGAGCTCACCCTCTCCGGAGCAAGTTCACTGAGATTACGAATCAGAATAGTGCCGAGTGAAATACCTATAAAATGGGCTTTCTGAATCTTGAGGGAATCAAGTACATCAAGAATATCGCGTGTAATGTCTTCGAATTCATAATGCTGCACGCCTTTGGGTGCAGGCATGCCTTTCGACTTGCCATGCCCTCGGAGATCAACAAGAAGCACATTGAAATGCTTGATAAACTCCTTGATCTGTAAAAACCATATCGAAGAGCTGCCACCTGCTCCGTGTACAAACACAACCCAGGGAGCAT
This sequence comes from uncultured Chlorobiaceae bacterium, assembly GCA_903915955.1. GTDB lineage: Bacteria > Bacteroidota > Chlorobiia > Chlorobiales > Chlorobiaceae > Chlorobium. The sequence goes on from CAIWUU010000093.1 coordinate 14,148, forward strand.
CTGAATCATCTAACTCGTATGTCTTGTAATGAAGCATTGAATGAACAGTATTTGATCTTTTGACCTTCAAGTAAGCAAAACAAAATGAAAAACCAAAAAATTACCCATTTCCACGAACTATACGCACCAGCTCAAACAAGGCAACTCCTGCAGCAACAGCAACATTGAGCGAATGTTTGATTCCATACTGAGGTATTTCAAGAACATGATCACAGCAATTGAGCAACCTCGGCTCAATCCCCTCAACTTCATTACCCACAACAAGACAAAGAGGAAAATCAGCAGCTTTTATCTCTGTATATGGAACACTTCCAGTAGCAATCTCCAGTGCTAATATTCTCACACCACACTCTTTGAGGATAGTTACCGCATCAACAGGATCAGCATAATATTCCCACGGTACCGTATCCTGAGCACCCAGTGCCGTTTTGGCAATCTCTTTTCTTGGAGGAGTTGCCGTATAGCCACAAAGAATCATTTTCTCGATCCCCGCAGCGTCTGCGGTTCGAAACATGGAACCAACGTTCCACATACTACGAATATTATACAAGAGCAAAAAAACCGGGTGCTTTGGAGCTGCAGCATACTGCTCCACACTCAAACGATTCATTTCGGTGCCTTGTAACTGGTAAGTAGGCCAAAGGGATTTCACCTCAAGCCTCTCGCAGAACCGTGCGTAAATCTCCCGATTTACACGGCTCCCGTTATCCAACCGCTCCTCCTATAACTTGCCAGTGGGTAAATTTCTGGGGGCAAACTTTCTTCA
>CAIWUU010000094.1 GCA_903915955.1 uncultured Chlorobiaceae bacterium
ACCACGGTGCAGAGTTTTACAAACTCCTCGACACTGTAATTCCAGGCTGGGAAAAAATAAAACACAAACTCGAATTGGGTATGGTTTGAGTACGAGGAATCTGTCATGATGCAAGCTTGCAAGAAACGATGTATAAACTATAGGAAAAATTTGATATAAATTTTCGTGGAGGATATAGCATTGCGACTTATAAAGAAAAGAGACATAAAAAACGTGACAATAAGTTCAAGCGCCATCAATACCTTGGAACCGGATCGCAACAACCTCAAACTTGATCTTGATTTCTGTTTTCTTCCTGAAAAACGGTCGTTTTCGGCCAAAGAGGTTCACTTCGTCGTCGGCCTCGAAATCATAAGGAGTTTGTAGTTATGGCAACAAAAAAACAGAGTATCGATCAAGCCGGTGATTTGATGTGCCGGGTCATCCAGATTCTGGATCAGGCTCGGGCAAATGTGGTACGGGCAGTCAACAGCAACATGGTGATTGCCTATTGGCTTGTCGGACGTGAAATTGTGCTCGAAATGCAGCAGGGTGAACGGCGTGCGGGGTACCGCGAAACACTCTTGCGCAACCTTTCTCTGGGACTTACTGCCCGATATGGCAAAGGTTTTTCAAACTCGAACCTGAAATATTTTCGCCAGTTTTATCGGGTTTATGCTGACCGTGTTCCGGCAATTGGCCACCTCTCAAGTGGCCAATTCGATACCATTGGTTTTGGTATCAGCGAGATTGGCCACACGGCTTGTGGCCAATTGGTTGTCAAGAGTGGCATGGATACAACAACATCAGGAGAGGGTATTCTTGGTGACCTCTCTTTTGCGGCTGATAGCCAAAAATTGCTTGGGTTTTCAGCTTCGGTGAGCTGGAGCCATTATCGGGCACTGCTGAAGGTCGAAAACCGCAATGAGCGCCTTTTCTATGAGATTGAGACAGAAAAGGAGGGGTGGGATGTTTCTCACCTCGAAAAGTAGATTCACAGCTTTTTTTTGCCCGTCTGCTCAAAAGCCGGGACAAAGAGGGGGTATTCAGACTGGCCAGTGAAGGACAAGTGGTCAGCAACCCGATAGACGTTATCAAACAGCCCTACATACTCGACTTTCTTGGCCTTCCGGAATTGAGCTGTTTTCAGGAATCGGCTCTTGGAATATTTTAGTGGAAGGGGGGAAGAAAAGCGTATCATGACGCATTTAAATTTATGCAGAAGTTAACCACTCATTACCATAGGCTGTTAGGTCTTCCCTTGACTTGGTCTGTAGATGCGGTCGATTTTTCTGCTGATAGCAAGCGGATAGAAATTCATGCTCGTTTCTTAGGTGGTGCAGTAGTTTGTCCAGTATGTGGGTTGGCTGGTAAAGTGTATGACCGGGTGCCGGAACAACGCTGGCGGCATCTTGATACCATGCAATATGAGACCATAATCATAGCACGTATTCCAAGATGTCAGTGTGTCGAGTGCGGTGTTAAAACATTAACTGTTCCATGGGCGGAGCGCCACTCTCGCTTTACCTTGATGATTGAAGGCTTTGCCGTAGACCTTTTGCAGCATTGTTCCAATACCAACGCGGCTGCAGATATGCTGGAATTGGGGTGGCATGCTACCGATGAGATTATGAATCGTGCGGTAAAGCGTGGGCTCTCCCGGCGTGCACCAGAAGAGATTTGTAGTATAGGTATTGATGAAAAAAGCTTCAGAAAGGGCCACAAGTACATTACGACGCTCAATGATATTAATGGAAGTCGTGTCTTGGATGTTGTTGAGAGTCGCACCTTGGAAGCCACTG
>CAIWUU010000095.1 GCA_903915955.1 uncultured Chlorobiaceae bacterium
CCTCGGTCGCTCACTACCACGCCTTTTGAACGCAGCAGCACCGGGTGGTTTGAAATCAGCTCCTGCAAACCGAATCCGGGAGGCCGTCTCCCATCTTAAGTATAGCATAGCAAGCTCTCACTTGCGTTCGTGACACACTCCCGACGGCCAACACAAAGAATGCCAAGATTGGTCAAATACTTTCCTATGGTCAGATAATAGTGATCCAGCAGCTCCTCGTCACTCTTCTCCTTGACCGATGCTTTCACCCGATCAGAGGCACGGATACCAGCAACAAAAATTGCCAGAAGAGCCTGGTCAACATTTTTTCGAGCAACCGACAACGACGTCAAGGTCTCCCAGGGTTGGGTACTGCGATCATTCAAAAGATCGCTGAATATCATCACCGGTAAGCGGTTTCGTGGTATCACCCACACGGAAATAAAAGCGTCCGTCTGTCGTCGAAGAGGGTGAAGCCGAACGCGAAACAGTAACTTCAAGATAGTCCCCGCCCGTAATTTCTGAATGGCACAACTGCACGACAACCGAAACATTCACCGTCAGCTCAGCAAGCCGGACACGTACCTTCTCTATGATTTCCGCAGAGACACGCTGACCAGCAGGAGGTTCAGCTTCACCATCCTCAATACCGATGAGCAGTCGTCCACCCTGTGCATTGGCAAAAGCAACACAATCCTTCGCCAATTCAGACCAATCTGCAGTTTTAGCGGTTACAACACGCAGTGACTTTTTGTCAAGATGTTGACTTTCAGGTTTCATGCCACCACCTCCCCGCTCATCAGACGCGGCAGGAGAATGTCGCGAGCCTTGGCTAATTGCAGATTTTGATTAGCCAATGTATAGATCTGATTAATAATCGGCGATGTATAATCAGAAAAAAAAAGAATTAGCTTTTCATCAGGGACAAGAAACGGAATCATTTTAAAGGTATCTCGAATAATAGCATCAAAAACCGCACCTACAGCTCGACTACGAAACTGCTCAACCCCTTCAATTAATGCAAAATAAAGATAGTACTGATTGATTGGATGGTTTGCAATCAGAGCATAACATGACTGATTCATGGCCATGGGTTTTGATGCAAGATTGATATTACCAACAGTACCACGAGCCGTAATAAAGACAGTATCTTTTGGATAAAGTTTGCTATTGCATTTTTTCAAACCTGATTCGGTAATGGTCTTTTCTGTCATAAAAACATAGGCAGAATCAATTGCATCTTTTGGTGTAAAAAAAGGAATTTCACCATTCCAATAATCGGGAACATCGGTTTTTGGTGTTCCTCCGCTCAATACATTCATCACTTCAAAAGCTGTTTTTCTCTCCCAACCCTCCGGCACACCGTTGGTAATCTTGACATGTTCGTGACCGGGAAAACGGAGGCTGATGAACCACTCCTTGTAAAGCAGCCGTGCGGATTGCTCAAGCAGTTGAATCCGCCTGCGGTTGTTTTCGATCAGGTCGTCATAGGAGGAGAGGATTTTGCCTATACGTTTTTGTTCTTGCAAGTGAAAATCTGGTACTTCACCTCTGAGAATAGTATCTGAATCAACGGCTGGATAGGAGGTCCCTTTCGTATTATTTGTCAAATAACCTGTAAACTGAGAGTCCGTAACCGCATAATAGATAAACCGAGGATCTGCATTGCTCTTTGCTCTCAATACAGCAAATCCAGTAGAAGCAATAGAGTTACTTTTTGCGTCTTTGACAAACAAAAAAGAACGTAAATTCGGTCGAACTGTCGATAGAATGGTATCACCCGTCCTTATAATTCTTTTAGCTCGACTCGGAGCTTCTTTCAATGGAATAACTCTAATCGAATCAACCAGATATCCTGAGCCAACAGATGAAATATCGATATACTCAATTTGATCATGAGAATATGACTTTGTTACTCCTTCAGGATTAACGTCAGCAAACTGATCCAATGATATTTTTTTGATACTCATACCACCAGCTCCTTGCAATACTTTACGATAGCAATAACGGTCACTGAAGTTATCATGTACCCTCCCAGAATCGCAAGGTGACGAACCCACCGCATTTGTGCAACGCTCCGTTGCACTATTCCCAGCGTCAATAATGACAATCTCATATCCCCAACTCCTCAAAATTCCGCTTGATAGCCGCCGCAAGCGTCACCGCCTCGCTGTTCAGATCATCAATCTCGACATGAATCTCGCGGAGGCTCTCTTCGAAGTCGAACTCTTCGTCCTCTTCTTCGGGTGTGACACCGACGTAGCGTCCCGGAGTCAGTGACCAGTCGTTGGCTTCGATCTCCTTGATATCAACAAGCTTCACCAGCCCTTCAACGTCGCAGAGAGTGCCGTCGGGGAAGCGCTCGGTCAGCCAGTGCGCCTGTTTCCATAAGTAGCGCACCTGCTTGAGCTGCTCGACCGCCTGCGCCCGCATCTCGTCGGCGGCCTTGCGGGCACGCTCAATTTTGCGATTGATCCTGACATCGCGGTTTTGTTCTCCGCGCCCGTTTTCGCCCTGTTCGATAAGACGGAGAGCAAGCTTGTAGCAGAGGTCGATCTGCCTCACCAAATCGCGGCTGCTCTCCGCCAGAGGTGCCAACCGATCAACACTCTTTTTCAAAGCACCGTTCGTAATCCTCTGTTTACCCCGTGTCTCCAGCTCATGGTCAAGCATTGTTGCAAAGGGATGAAGATCGGAACTGAATGCCTCTATCGCTTCATTAAGTTCCTTAAACAGTTCGCGGTGTAATACATCAGGGTCAATCGTGTCGAAAAGAGGGTAGAGAGCGTGATACAACGACTGAAATACAACAAAAAAATTCGCAAGCGGCCCTTGACTTTCGCCGTTGAACGCGCACCCCGCGCCATCGTCAACCATCCTGCGGCAATAGCCTGCCACAAGGTTGAGATAGCGCTCATGCTCGCCGCGATAGAGCCAGACGATGGCAAGGATGTTCTGCTCCTGTTCGGGGCTGAAGTCGAAAATCTTGCGCGTCACCTTGCGGTAGATGGATCGGGCATCAATCATCAGCACCTTCTGGCGATGGTCGGGCTGGCGGGCACGGTTGAGAAACCAGAGTTCGCAGGGCACCGTGCGGGTATAAAAAAAGTTGGAGCGGATGGCAACCATCATCTCAACGTCGCCGGTCTCAATCAGTTTGCGACGCACTTTGGCTTCATCGCGCCCGGCGCTGGAGGCCTGCGAGGACATCACAAAACCGGCTCGGCCACGCTCGTTGAGGTAGCTGTAGAAATAGCTTATCCAGACGTAGTTGCCGTTGCTCACCTTCTCTTTCTTGTTCACGCCGGGAAGGCCAAAGGGCAGACGCGGATCGTTGACAATCTGGGCGGCATCAATCTCATCAACGTTGAAGGGTGGATTGGCCATCACATAATCGGCCTTGCCAAGCAGCTCGTGCGGATCTTCGTAGTAGGTGATGGCCTTTTTGATGTTGCCCTCAAGGCCGTGAACGGCAAGGTTCATCTTGGCCAGCCGGATGGTGATGGCGTTCTTCTCCAGCCCGTAAAAGGTGAGCTTTTCGGCAGGGTTTTCGTGCCGGTGCTCAACCATGCGGGCACTCTGCACAAACATGCCGCCGGAACCAGAGGCGGGGTCGAGCACAATGCCCCGGTCAGGCTCCAGCACGTGGGCAATGAGCGAGACCAGCGATATCGGCGTAAAGAATTCGCCGCCGTCATGGGCGTTCTGGGCGGCAAAGCGGGTCAAAAAGTATTCGTAGATGCGCCCGAACACATCGCCCGAGACCGTTTTCAGCTCATCCCAGTTAAGCGAGCGCAGCAAGTGGCCAAGCACCGGTTCATCCAGTTCATAATACTCTTCTTTGGGCAGCACGCCGCGCAGATTGGTGTAGTCAGCCTCAATGGAGTTCATGGCAGCGATAATGGCCAGGGCCCGGCTCTCACCCTCCTTCAGCGATGCCAGATAATCAAACTGCGCTTCCGGTTTCAGGTAGATGGCGCTCTTGCCGGAAAAATCCTCCTTGGAGAGCGGACGGGTTTTGCCTCCGCGAGTAGGCAGAGCCGCTTCGAGCCCCTCCCGCACCGACAGAAAGCGGCTGTAGGCATGGCGCAGAAAAATCAGCCCCATGACCGGCAAAAAGTATTCGTTACTCGCATAGTTCGAGTTGGCCCGCAGGGTATCCGCCGCGTTCCAGAGGCGCTTTTCTATAGCTTCGATGTGTTCAAGTTGCGACAAATGGAGTTCCTCTCTTCATATCCGTTAAAAATCTCAAAAATTGAAGTTCAAAGTATAAAAGAATCTGATGGGAAGAGAAAGCCTATTCACCCTCACCCATCTGCTGCGACAACTGCTGCCAGCCGTCGAGGCCACCCGGCAGGCCGATCTGCATGGCAAGGGAGGCAAGGTTCTGTAATCCTTCCGCTATATTGATTTTGCTGGCTATTCTATAAGCAGCTACCCATGATGATACGGCATTCGACAAATCCTCGTTTTGTGCATGAATATGCCCCATATTGAACAGTGTGTTACATAAACCCGTATTGTCGCCGCTTTCTTGACTTATCGAAAACGACTGGGTCAGGTACTTCTGCGCCGTATCATAATCGCCTCGGGCTTGAAATATCAGCGAAATATTATTGAGCGTGATACTTTCGCCTGACTTATCACCGATTTCCTGCTGAATCAAAAGCGACCGCGTCAGGTACTCCTCTGCAATATCATACTCCCCTCTGAGGCGATAGATTTCTCCAAAGTTATTCAAGGTCGCGCTTTGGCCTTGTTTGTCGGGGATTTCCTGCATGATCGAAAGCGAACGGGTCAGGTACTTCTGCGCCGTATCATAATCGCCTCGGGCACGATATATCCCCGCAATATTAAGCAACGTCCTACCTTTCTTGTCACCGATTTCCTGGCTTATCGAAAGCGAACGATTCAGGTACTCCAGCGCAGTGTCATAATCGCCTAAATGTAAATACTGTATTCCTGTTTCCCCCATAGCTCCAGCCAAAGTCTTCGGAACAGCAGAGTAACAGGCCGGAGGCAACCATGTTAGTAGCAGGGTCTGATACATCCCAGCCATACTCATCGGCTTGACAATCCATTTTAGTGTTATAAGATAAGCCTCTTCGTTCATACCAGCGGCGATGAGTGCTGCGTAGGTAACGATTGCTTGCTCAACAGTTCCCCGTTCATTTTCCAGTAGCCACTGCAAATATCCTGCAGCACGCTGAAGCTGCTCACAGGAAACCGTTTCACCTTCTTGTTGCAGCAGCCAGTCACGCACCAATGGCGATACCAGAAACTCTTCCGCTTGCCAGGCTTTATTCTCCGTTCGCTCAATCAGTGAAACCGACAGCAGCGCCTCAAGAGCCTTTTCGGGCTGCTCAAGCTTATCCAGCACAAGAGCCTTTACCCCCTCAAAAGCCACTGGCACCTCGTAAGCCACCAGAATGCGGAGCAACTGTTGTTCTGCCGGTTGTCGGTGGCTATAGACCAACTCAAGCAGCATGTTGGTTTGTATCTCCTCTGTCGCACCCCGAAGAGAAGCAACAATCTGCTCTTCTTCAATGGTATTCATCTTCTGCAAAGCCGCCGCAAAAAACTCAAGCGCCCGGTAGTTGCCACCAAGCACTTCATAAGCCTGGCGCAAACGCTTGAAGTCCGTTAAAAACTGTTTTGGCAGCTTCTGCTGTTGAGCAACGGCAAGGAAGTCGCGATAGACTGGTTTACCAAGCGGATAGAGCTGCTCGGGCCATTCAGGCAGTGCCCAGCGGGAGGTGAGAACAACCCGTAACCCCTTCACACCCTGCGCTTTCATGCGCACTGCAGCATCAATCCAATGCTGCAATTCAGGATCAGTCAGAGCTCTGGTGGTTGCATCCTGCAGCGATTCGAGGTTATCGAAAAAGAGCGCCACCTGTGAACCGAACTGCTCAAGCAGCAGCTTCAACAACATCTCAATCCGCTTGCTGCTCTCAGCATAAGCCTGCTGAATCTTGCTGTATTTGGCGACACGGATTTCATCAAGCGCCAGCTCCATCTGGAGCACGGTGTCGCGCCAGTTGTGCTCGGGTCTGGCTGAAAAGGCAAAGATCTCATACCCGTCCGCTTTCAGGGTATTGAGCAGCTTGCCAGCGAGAGCTGTTTTGCCCATGCCGCCAGCGCCGGTCAGCATGAGCAGCGCTGACGTTCCCTCACGGAATGCCCTCTGCCTGCGACGCAGTTCACGGCGACGACCGATAAAGTGTGCCGGAAGTGAAATATTGTTCAGGCTTTCATTGAAGAGATTGGCCGGGCGCATCGGTTGCGGAGTAAAACGACCGGTTATCAGCGGACGGTCAAACTGATAGCTGAGCAGCATCGGCAGGCACCACTGACCCAGAGATATGGAGGCCAATGGTGATTGTCGCAGCTCTTCATCATCTTGCAGGGGACGCACAATGGCCCGCCGCGCCTGCTGCAAGGAGGCTGCAATACTTTGCTGCTGCATCAGTGCGCCAAAAAAGGCTCGGGCAAACTAAAGCCCGGTGCGGTCAAGAATAGACTCCCTCATGCCGATAACGTGGGGGATGCCTTTGTCGGCAAGCCGCTGCATCAACCCGTTGTTCAAACTGGCCGACGACGCTTTGCCGGAGTGACATGCCGAAAAAATCACCGCCTGCACGGTTGTATCGGTAAATGCCGCTGTAAGTTGCTCTTCATCAATCAGTTCACCTCCATCATTGTCACTCTCGAACAGGAAGTACCCTCTGTCGTTTTCAGGGTTCAGGTCATCTTTATGGAATTTGCCGTGGCCGCTGAGATAGACAAGGTGCGGCCTGAAGTGGTGCAGTTGATGGGTAAACTCACTGAATCGCCCGTCATCCGGCATTTCAAGCAACACATGGCCGCTCTGCCGCCAATGGCCAAGCGCCTCAAGTACCAGCGCCTGCTCATCCTCAATGCGAAGCTGCTCTTTTTCCCCAATATCATCAGGCAATGCGGTAAAGAGCAGCACCCTTAATGGCCCATCTTCAATGGCTGGCAGCTCTGCACCGATGGACGGCATGGCACGCGACAGGGTAAAGCTCTCACTGCGACCAAGAAAACCCAGCTCAGGATGATAGAGCGTTTCCCATGGAAGATGCAGGATCTCCGGCTTGCCGCTCTCAATGACGATGGGCAGAAGATGCTGCCCTGCCCGCTTTCTGGCCTGCCGGAATGGCTCGTCAGCATCAAGCGCACGCCACAAGAGGGTGCCAATTGCCTGCAAGGCGTTATCGGTCACAAGTTTTTCGCGATCGGCATAGATGTCCGAAAGCTCGGCGGCCATCTTTACCAGTTCGGGATAGCGAGTGAGGATGCCTTCGTGTGGCCTGAGTATGAGCGGGTCAATCATAGCGGTAACAGGTTATTGTTGCAAAGAGGGATCTGACGACCCAAGAATCTCCGGGAGCTGGTACACGGTTATCTCTTGCGGTTGCGACTTGGCGGCTCCCCGCATCACCGTAATAATGTTCTGCGGTTCACCACCAAAGGCAAGCTTGAGCGGGGCGTGGCAGTAAGGGCAAGCTTTGGTAAGTGTCGGCTCTCCGGCAGTGTCGATCAGCAGGGAGAAAATTCTTGTACAGCTCCAGCACTCTATCTTCTGGCGTTTCATGCTCTCCTGCATGGCATTATTATTTGGTTGTACAAAAAATGGTAAGTCCGGCAAGGCAGATACCGGTAAAACAGAAGAGCGTTGCCGCAACCAGCAAGCGTCGTTTATAGGTTGCTGCGGCCATAAAAAACTCTTCGATGCTCAGCGGCTGACCCGGCGCGGCTGGCTTGTTGCTGCGCAGTTTGCTCCGGTCAACCTTCCATTTGCGCGGTCTCAGGCTGAAAAGGCTCAATGCCAGAGCAATGAACCAGCAGGCAAATGCACCAATAATCAACCGGGATGATTTAACTACAGCATTATCTACACCGATAAACTTCAGCACCGTCGCATAGAACCCTGGAATGGCAAGCCCGAGAGTCACCAGTTGTTTGGCCAGCTCGTCAAGCAGTTTCGGTTGCTCAATAATCGCCGTTACAAAGCCTTTCTCAAGCTCTTCGTCACTTTTTGACGGGGGCGCGGAGTAGACAATATCATCATCCATTATCGGGCTCTGGTTGCTGGTTGGGGTATGCTGTGGTAATGTCACAATTTACTTTTTATTTCACTTTTTTGGGGAGTTTACTGATATTATCTGAAGCAGTAGATACATTTGCAAAGGAACCGGTTGAGTGGTACTCAGGAGGCAAATACATAAAAAAGATGACCGCTGACGAGCAGATATCTGCATAAAGAGTAAAAAAAAGATATCTGCTTAAAAAGTAACGGCTACGGAACAATAACCGCCCTAAAACCGACATAATTGTAGCTTGTTGTCGGTAAAGTTGCTGTGACGGGCGAATGACCAACAGAACCAGTTTTTAAGAATTCTGCCGGAAAAGGTACCGTCAAAAAATTTTCGAGTGCTTGCTTTATGTGGGGTCTGCTGAAAAAGCGCTAAAGCTATATTTTATATTTGATTAAGTCTATATTTTTCATATATTTGTGCAGGGAAAATGGAGGAAATAGCCCAAAACCCTTGCACCTGAAAAATAATGTATAAGCGCAAGTTCAAGCAG
>CAIWUU010000096.1 GCA_903915955.1 uncultured Chlorobiaceae bacterium
GGTCGGGGGGTCTATTTCCGTCCGCAGCCGAATGATGAAGTTGTGCTTGGTTTTCTTGGTGACGATCCGCGTGAACCGGTTATTCTGGCGCAACACTTCTTGATCCCTGGGAATAAAGTCTACCGGCATGACACTGATTGAAGCGGCGATTTGGGTTGGCAACCCGGTTGCATTTTGTGAAAAGGAGAAATTACTATGAGCTTGACAAAAATGATGCCCGATAAGGATCTTATCAAAAAAGTCACCGAAATTCTTTTTAAAGAGCTGGGTTATACCGATTTGAACCGGTTTTTATCGAAAATCCGGGACTGCTCAATTCAAATTATCGCCAGTACGGTTTGCTCAAATCTCTCCGCCTGAGTGCAAATCTGCTTGACCTTCTGCCATTGAGTGGTGATGTCTGGAGCATATTTGCGATATTCCAGAACTGATTTTTTGATGCGCTCTTTCTTCGGAAGCTGTGCCAGCCCCTTCTCCACGCTGGTATCGCATTCAACACTTGCCAAAAGCGCATGTCCAGAGGGTAAAATAGCAGCGGCAAGCCAGGTTCCCGAAGATTGGGCGGGCAGGCAATACAGGATTCTGTGCATGGGCACCTCCCCACCGAGCCAACTCTTGAGTACTGACTCAATATGGTCGCGGGTTGCACTGATCGGTGGACAGGGTTGCTGACAAGGCAGAGTAATCCAGTTCCAGTCACGTGCCATAGATTCAACCTCAGTGCCGCAGTCGGCGTATGACAGAGCTGCCACATCAAGATCCAGATGAATGACAAGCAAATCAAAGCCCGTCAGGGTGATATCTGCACCATGCACGGAGGTACAACGCAGACGGGTATCATGGCACCATTTTCGTACACCGCACCAGCCGCCGCCCATTTCGGGGCGTGTCGCTTCAGGCTGAAGGAGCGTCATAACAAAGGGGCGAGGCAGGATCGCTCGCAGAGCAGCGTGGATAATTTCGTAGTCAGTGGGCCCTTCTGCCACCAGTGCAATGCGCAGCAAGTCAGACATTGGGCACCGCCCCCAAATGCCCCATCACCCACAGGCGAGACAAGGGGTACTCTTGATTCAAAGATACCAGTTCTGGGGCCAACTCAATACGTCGGACACAGCTCACTCCTTCGCTGTTGCGCTCCACCGCAAACAGACGCACCTCGGGGTCATTCAAATCCAGGCCATCCAATACAGCAGGGTTATGCGCCGTAAACAGCAATTGCCGATCAGGGCCATTGTGACGCAGCCAACCCGACAAGCGCGCAGTAAGCCGAGTCAACAATCGAGGATTGAGTGCCTGATCCAGATTATCAATAGCCAACAATCGAGGAGCCTGCGGGAGCAGACAGAGCAAAGCACAAAAGATCACGTAAAGAGCCCCTTCACTGGCATCATAGGCCGTCAGCTCATTGCGACTCTTGTTCATAAAACGGTCAGTGAATTTCAGCATCAACCTGGTGCGGGGCACTTTGGACGAAAGCAAGGCGGTGCCATGGGTGGTGGCCTGGATGTCGGAAACCCAGTCGATGAGTTCCAGTACCTGATCGAGCACCACCGTTGCATCGCCATCGCTATCGCTCAGATTTCTGCGCAAGGCATCGAACCCTTCAGCCAATTGCCCGCCGTTCAGCCCGACAGGAGCACGCGACTGCACATCCGGCACAACCCCTCGCAACGTCGGGGTGTTAGGGCAATAAATGGCAAACTCCTGTAAGCGCAGCATCAACTGTGCTGCCGGATTAGCCGGTTCCAGATCAACCAGCTTCAATGCGGCCAACCCCGCTTGTGGATTGAGGTTTTTTCTGTTGCGCACACCATCGGAAACAATTTCCTGTTCACCATCAGTTAAAAATTCCGTCTTGTACGACCAGGCTGGCTCGGGTGCATCAAGCGGATTAAGCAGGGAAACCCGATAGTTTACCCCCGCTTCTCCCTCAGCAGAAATAAAAATTTGAGGTGGTGTCGATTTGGAAGCAAACGAGCTCTTGTAAAGTCGAGGCAAGCCAGCCCTGACCCCACGGCGGAGCAAGCTTTCATCATCAACCACCCCGTTGGAGGCGGCACCAAGCACGCCAAGAGCTTCGAGAATGTTGCTCTTGCCTACCCCATTAGCACCAATGAAGCAGTTAACCCTGCCCAGTGAAAGAGTCTCTGAGTAGATGGACTTGAAGCCCTGAATATGCAACGTGCGAATCATCATTTCAGTCCTGTTTTTCCGATTAAAAGTTCCTGCCTCATGACCTGCTTGAGGGTGCATGATTTGTGGCATCCATTTCTGCTACAATGTAAGGAAAGGGGTAAAGTATTGTCAAAAACCTGCCAGCTTTTCCTCTATTCTGTATACAATTGCCAGAAAAATCGTCACCCTATCCCGGTAGGGACGAGGGTTTCCCCTCGCCCCCCGGACAGATCCGGACAGGCGGAATTCCCGCATCCGGCTCCTAACTTGAGTATTTAACGCGAAACTGCTTCGCGTATGCGGGCCTGCGCTTGGGACACGGAATCCCGACTCTGCGTTCGTACCATGTTTTGCTCTTCCGCATTCCTCTTGTTCCCACCGCTTCCCTCCACAGACTCCGCCGCGAGACTTCTCGCTTTGTTCGCCTGCTTCTCAGGTACTATCAGCGAGTCTGACTTCTCCTTACCGTACATCATCGGCTTCGGCCAATGGCCTTCCCGATGCGACCCGCCAACGACGGCGGGTGGTGTTGGAGATCTCCCGGTTCCCGTGCAGAAGATGTACGTACATGCCAGGGTCTCAGACGACGTGGGGACAAACAGGCACTCGCTTTATCGCGCCAGTTCATATTGCCTTCTGCCTTTTCGAGAGCATCGGCTCCCCAGACTGAGTTTTCGCCGCTCAATGGCTGGCCTATACGCACCCCTGTCAACGCTTCACGTATGGCCTCACGGTCATCCGCGCATGACTCGGGGCCAGTGTAGATCGCTACTCTTTCACTGTAAAGGACTTTCACCTCTTGACCTCCTGCCGGTCTCCCGGCGCACCGAAAAAGCTGCTCAGCATCAACAAGCTTGCCGAGCAGCGTGTCCGCTGCTGGCTGTTCGTGGACTGGGAGCGTGATGGCGGCTTCATAGGCATGTGCCATGCCGTAAAGGTTCATGGAGCGAAGCTGGTCAAGAGTAAGCTGTGTGTTCATGGTTATGGTGGTGGATGAGGTTAATTGTAGACTTCTTTGCCGCGAATATTGTCATGAAACGGCAGCATGGGCGCATGGTATTCTGCTGCTGCCGTGGCCTTATCCCGGTTGTTTTCGAGAATATTATGGACCAGTCGGTAGCTGACGCTGGGAACTTGCAAAGCAATACCACAAGCAGCTTCGAGCCTGCTGGTTCCATACGTTTTCTGAAGCCGGATGATGCCAAGGCAAGCATCAAAGCTTTGCTGAACAAAGGCTTTTGAACTCAATATCCGAAGGACGGCTTCTTCTGTACAAGGCCCGACAGCCGCAGCTTTGCTGGTAAAGTCTTCCTCAGTCCACCCTTGTTGCTGATGGTACCGGCGATGGGATTCCGGCATGTACTCCTCAACGGTTCTGTAGACTCCCCGCCGTCCTACGATGCGCTGATGCAAGGCAATGCGCTGGAAATCCAGAAAGACCTCGACTACCGATTCGTCGTAGATCAGCTTGACGATCTTGCCGATATACTCATGAGGAACACTGTACTGGCAACGGTCTTCACCCAGAATGACATGATAATTTTTCTTGACTGTGGCCGTCGTTTCACGCTTGTAGGTAAAATCGGTCAGCGGCAGTGGATGTAACAGCTCTTGCTCAAGCTCTATAAACCGCTGTCTGCGACTCTTGCCATAATCGGTCATCAGCCGATCATTGGCGTTATCCAGCAACTGCAGAACCCGATACTTCAAGGCATTGAGACTGGTAAATTCCTCATTGCGCAAACGAGCATAAATCTGCTGGTAGGCATGGTGCACCGAGCCTTCCACCGATGGCTTATCCTTGGGTCTGACGATCCTGGTCGCCTGCATGTTGGTCTGGTAGTGCAAGGCCCACTGCTCCATCAGCTCATTGAAAATGGGCTCATAGCGTGACGCTTTTGTTACCACCTGCTTCATGTTGTCGCTCAGGATGTTCTTTGGAACACCGCCAAGATAGGTAAGCGCCCTGTTGAGTGCCGGAATCAGATGCTCCTGCCTGGCTGATGAAAGCGGTTCAACGTAAAAAAAGCTGCTGCAAGGCAGGGTGCAGACCAGAACGGGACATGCGATACGCTCTCTGGTAAGCGGTTCGATAATCCAGATTGGATCACCGGCAAAGTCAATCTGGAGCCGATACCCTGGCTGGTGCTGTTGCGGCATGGTGGCATCATGCTGCTGCATGTATTGCTCAACGTGATAGCAAAACTGGGAATACTGATACCCGGTAGGGCGATCCTGCAGATACTCTTCCCATTGCACTTGCTTGGTGAGATGGGAGTGCTTCTTGCCAAGTTCTTCAGAAAGGCGTTGAAGCTGGGGATAGAGATCCGCATACCGCTCGTCAGTGGTCTTGTTGGAACGCGGTGGATGAACCAGAAGCGACAGGTCGTAATCAGAGAGCTCAAACAGCTCTGAAAACGTCTTCCCGCTGCTCTTGAACCGATGCAGATAGTTCTTGAGGGTGAGGCGGTGAATACCCGTACTGCGATGGATTTCCCGTTGGGAAGACTCCTCCATAAAGAGTTTAAGAATACGTCGAACTTGTAACATAGTCAAGGCTTTGTTTGCCATTGTAATACCTCCGGTTTTTAAACCGAAGGTACTGTTTATGATGTTACAAATCCGGCCTGACGGGGTGGCACACTTTACTCCGGTACGAGTGGCACATAATGTTCCGGAATCACTGGCACACTATGTTCCGGTAGAAGTGGTACACTATGCTCCGGTGTGCTCAGCAGACTTCTCTATGATGCTGACGCCCTCTATGACGACCATATTGAAGCCTTGAGTAAAGGGGTGCGCTGCAAAGACGGGAGTATGGATTTTTCTCTGGTGACCGACGGTTTAAGGGCTGAACGTGAACAGGGAATTACCAGAAAGCGCCGATTAAAACCGGTAGAGGGTAGAGAATGCAAGTTTCTTATATGAAAGGTTCAGCCAACCATCATAGCCCCGAGTCATGCCTCGATGATCAGCAATGGCATGGGGAAGCGTTGACAGGGGAACACGCAGGCACAGTATTGAGCTCCGAAATCACCTTAATCCGAAAGCAGACCGTGTTGGTATATGGGGAATGTCACATCAGCCGTACCGCTAAGGCAAGGTACGGCAGGCTTCGGCGGAGTCAGAGACCTGTAGCATGTGTGGAATGAACTTGCAACAGAAAAATGGACACATTAAGAAGCCATAACTATTATTTGTTGTTTATAGCGTAAAAACTCAATAGGCGATTTATATCCTAAGTAATCGTTAATAAATAACTATAACAATTTACCCAGAATTTGGTTCGATTTTGTAGTTCCATTCACCATGAAATTCATTTCGTATGATGTGGATTTTTTCAAATTCAGCATCACTCACTTTGATGCCTGGTGGATATAAC
>CAIWUU010000097.1 GCA_903915955.1 uncultured Chlorobiaceae bacterium
CACGGTCTGATATGCCCCAGTCCCAGAGAATCACGAAGACGATTAGCCCAGTCGGGTTGCGCCAGAATACTCTCAACCTCTGCGAATGGCGCAACAAATGCGGGACGTCTATCTCCGCCACCATTGACACGCTGAATCCACTTCTCCAAACGAGCTTCCATGAATGGGTCAAAGGAATCACCAGAATTTCGAGCTAACAGCATTTTATCAATAAGCTCAGCGGCTTCAGATTCATCGACCTCCGAACCTCTTGCACGGCTACTCATTCCTGAGATGGTCTCTAATCGAACCACATCCCAATCTGGACTTATTCCCCGAATCCAGTTATCTCTATTGATTGCGGCAAATGTTCCGCTGACTACAGGAAGAGCAACGTAGTTCTTTGTGTAATCAGTGTGTTGCTTAAACCATGAATCTTTACTATATGCTATGTGGTTGAAGCCGTTAAAGTTAAAAAACTCATCCTCACGAACATCAGGAAGACGTTCGTCCAGAATATAATTTTCTGCAGGGGCAACTTCTTCCAACGTTGAGCCGGATGCCTTGCCTTGCAAGAAAGAGAAAAATGAGTGTTTTTTTTGGAACGCCATGGAGATACCCTTACTAATCATGTTCCCTCTTCTGTGCATATATAGGTATCCGACAGCTTTGTACCATCGTATCTACTTCCTAAGCGAGGGTTTAACTGTTTTCCAAATTGCTGACAACTTCCTCCCTGCACTTTGTTACATACACTTTCTCTCATATTACTACCTATTGAGTGGACTTGCAACAAAAAAATAGACACAGTCAGAAGCCTATTACCTCTTGCCGCCTGTTCGGAGCTGCGCTGGCGAAGTGTGGCGGTGATGTCTTGCTCTTTCATTGCTCGGATGTTTTTGGTTCGATTGCGTCAAACTGTATACCGTTGTCGCCTGGATATGGCTGGGTGTGGTCGTTTTTGCCGATCCAGATGTTGGCAGGTATGCCGTCGGGGAAGGCTTTGCACTCATACCGGCACTCAGCATACAAGTGTTTGCAGCGGGGGCAGACTTCGCTGGGCATGAGTTCGTTCAATTCGCGATCATCAAGGCCTATAATTTCTGTCATTTTGTTGCCTCCGTTCGTGTATAGAGTTGGCATAGTTGCCTACCTTATCGCCAACAACAGTTTTAAATTCCTGAGCGGTGTTTCGTCACTCGCCTATTTAGGAAATATAAATAGTTAATCGCATTTCAGTACAATTGCGTCCGCACTGCGGACGTAATTGAGAATGGATAGAAAATTTGCGATAAAGTCTTTTTGTTTCATGAAATCCCATCTATCAAGTGCTTGCCCTTCTCAGTCAGACGGTATTGCTGGTTTTTGCTGCGTGGCTTATCCGGCAAGGTCATTTCGATCAATTTAAAGTCCAGCAGACCTTTGATAGCCGCTTCGTAATTACGAGTCCTTCGAGGATAGCCAAGCTGCACCAGAAGTTGTGGAGTTGATTTTGGCTCAATCAGGAGCATTATAATTTTCTTCATCGTTTCAGTCAATCTGATGTCATGCACCCCATCATGCACCATGTCATACACCCCATCATGCGCCCCGACTTGTGCAACTTTAGCCATCTTCTTTTGTTTTTCTCCCAATTCCGGCACACTGATGATCATGCGAAAAACATCCGCTTCAATGAGTTGCGGATCCGCCCCACCATAAGCTTTGCCATATTTCATAAGGTTGCGCATACCAGAACCGAGTTCGTCAGCACGGTCTATCTCCCTGAAAAATGCACCAGTCACCGGATTTTTCGGATAGGGCGCGAAGAACATGGCTCCGGCGAGGTGATCCCGTTTTGCTTTGTCTCTGGATCCTTTTGATAGAGCTGCGCACTTTTGAGCAGTTGCAGGTCTGAAGTATCCGCCCAGGGATGATTATCCCTGTTTACCCGTTTCACCAGTATTGAATGTCAGAACTATCTGATAATCCTTGACATACCTTGCCTCTATATTTCAGAAGTAAGTTCTCCGATATACAAGCGGATGCTTACGATGAAAATCCTATGTTTCCCAAATCAGCTATTCCAGTACAGTGTAATCAGATGAGCAGTACAATAGCGCGAACCGCTTTAATCACCGAATAGAGAAACAATCATCGATCATCATAATGCCCATAAACAGAAAGCAGGTGAACGGTTACGGTTTTGTCATCTACTTTATAGACAAGGCGGTGTTTCCTTGAAATTCTTCGCGACCAGCAACCGGAAAAATTGTATCTGAGTTGTTCCGGTTTACCTGATCCTGTAAAAGGATGGTCAATAAGCTCTTCAAGCATTCTGGCAAGTTTGCGGATCGCAACCATGTCGCCTGACATTTTAAGCTTCTCAATATCTTCTCGAGCAACGTCAGTATAGACAAGCGCATAGCCCATTACTCAAGTCCCAGGAAGTTTTTGATATCTGATTTTTTGA
>CAIWUU010000098.1 GCA_903915955.1 uncultured Chlorobiaceae bacterium
AATGCTCTACCAGCCTCATGAATCAAAACCCTGGAACCCATGGATTGCCAAGGTGTTTTACCGCCGTGGACTGATTGAAACATGGGGAAGAGGAACCCTTAAAATTGCCAGTTTGATGCAGGAGGCTGGCTTGCCCGTGCCAGTGCTGCATGAAAATACCGGTTGTGTTTTGATGACGTTTAAACTGCCAAAGCAGTATGTCGGAGTAAATGTCGGAGTAAATGTCGGAGTAAATGTCGGGGTAAATGTCGGAGCAAATGCTCTCTTTGCACACATTCATGCCAGACCTGGTCAACGGGCGGGAGAAATGGCTGTAACCTTTAAGGTAACGCAGAGAACGATAGAGCGCTGGCTTAAACAACTACGAGAAGCTGGGCAGGTAGAGTTCATTGGCTCATCAAAGACAGGTGGGTACTATCCAAAACAGTAATATCGAGTTTCAACGAGAGCTGTTGGATACTTGATCAGGGGGAATATGCTCTATGGCGACAAGGGGAACGCACTGGCGGGCGGCAAGGAGTTCCCGTATCAGGGCATACCTCGGCCAAAAGCCTCAATCTCGTTCAGGATCAGGGGGTGAAAATAGTCAAGGTTATACGCCGCAGTGCGATAACGATAATCAAAAGAAATGCGATAATAACCAGAATACCCTGATAACTCGGAGGCTTCAGTAATTTCTTCAACCCACAAGATTCTCACAGGAATACTCGGCCAGTTTTACGCAAAAATACATGATGCCGAATCAATTGTCTGATTAAAACTACGCATATTCAAACACATCCATAGCAACTGATTTCGCCGGTTCTGTATGGCTATGGATGATTCGTCGAATCCTCTCTGTGGTCTCACGGCTAAATGTTTTATCACCACAACGGGCGCAAATTTTAGATGGAATACCCTCTACCAAAATGTGCTTTCCGTTGAGGTTAAATACTTCATCAACAATTTCTTTGCAAGCCTCGTTTGACCCGCAAATATGACAATGAAACATGATTATCTCCTTACTGAATAATTCGTTGTCCATTCTTCTTCATCGGGTTGATACATTGTAATGATTTTAATCAAACCATCACCAGTCTCTCTTCGCGTAACCTGTAGATGCAGAGGTCGCGCTGACTTCGTGAATCCTGAAAGAAGAGCACTTGGTGCATATTTATCTTCAGGGTAATCTTCTATAATTTCTGAATTTTCGACACTTTCAAGTATTTCGTTTTCGCTTATGTTACGCTCGACAGCTCGCTTGAATGCGTGATAGCTGAACTCAAATCGACCACGCCTAAAATGCTCTCGTATCTCTTCAATAGTTTTCATAAAAGATTGTATCGAAGACAAATCGGGTTAAAAAAAAATCTGTATAGCGTTCACCGCATTTCGTAAAGTAGAAAATGATTGGCTGTGATCCATTAACACTCGTCCGAAAAGCCCTGTTCTCATGAAAAACAAGCGCAATAACCCTTCATGCCGATTGAAGCGTATCATTGACCCATTTGTTCAGGCTTTTCCCCGCTTTGACGGCCTTGAGATGAATGGCGTGGTGTAGTTCAGGGTTCATTCGCAGCACAAATTTGCCGGAAAATGGCTTATCCGGTTTTTCTCCCCGCTCTGCACAAAAGTCAAGATAATCATCGACAGAGTCCCTGAAGGCTTGCACGATTTCATCAACACTCTGGCCCTGAAAAGTGACAACATCTTTTGTGTCAAGAACTTCGCCATGAAACAGTCCCGCTTCATCATCAAATTCAATATGCCCGGTATAACCTTTATAGTTCAGCATGGTAGTCCATTCCTGCTTCTTGTAAAAAACGTCTCACTGATTTAAGTGCCCCCTTTATCGCACTCTTTTTCAGGATGCGGCCTGTGAAAGACGGCACGTATCCCGTTCAGAAAAATTCGTACACCTGGGCATCTTTTCTCGATGATGACACGTCTCAAGAGTCTCCATAATGGCCTCGCAAAGAGAGTACCAGGACAGTTACCGTACGATCATTGATCTCGTAAACCATTCGATGCTGATGATTAAGCCTTCTTGACCAACATCCAGAAAGATTACCCCGTAATTGCTCCACTCTGCCTGTCCCTTCTTTTGGATGCTCGGATAATTCAAAAAGAATACGTTTAATCTTTTTGAGAATAACCTCATCACCAACTTTATTCCAATGCCTGATATCTTCCCTGGCTTGGTCAGTAATGTCTATAAAATAGTTGCCCATGGATCGGCGGGATCAGTTATCCTCGTAACCCTGCCAGCTTTTGCATCGGCTTTCCCTCGTTCAATAGCCTCAATAACCTTCGGATCAGAAAAATATCTGTCGGTGTCACTGATTTTTCGTGCAGGGACGATTTCATAGGTCTCGGTTCCACCACACTGGACGATGACGCGCTCAGTATTGGCCATATTCAAATATTTACGGAGGTTTTTACGTAGCTCCGTTGTGCTGACTGCTATCATGATTTCAACTTTTCTTGTTACAGTATAACGTACGCAGTATAACCATTTTTTCTTTTTAACACGTAGCCATGCAATTTTTGCACACGTTAAAAATTCTGTATTTTACGCACATCTCCAATACGTATAAAAAAAGGAGTCGATCGTGCCACAAATTACCAGAACTGTTGTTGCTGAGGCTCGAAAGGTGATCGAGCAGAATGGGCGAATAGTGTTGACAGAAAGGGATCGTGAGCAACTCCTGGATCTGCTGGAGGAGCCTCCTGCTCCAAACGAAAAACTCATGGCGGCAGCATTTGCTTTGCCGAAGCATCAAGGAATCTTCGACAGGGTAGAGTAACTTTACACTCACCGATGGTTCAAGCACATAAAAAATAGATTTGCTATGACGGCAAAAGAGAAAATTATTCAAACAGTTGAAACACTTCCTGCCGATACCACATTTGAGGAGGCTATGGAGCATCTTCTTTTTATCGCAAAAGTTGAGAGGGGAATCCAGCAGGCGGATGCAGGAGAAACTCTGTCTCACCTGGAAGTAAAAGAAAGAATGTCGAAATGGTTGAAATAAGGTGGACTCCTCAGGCAGCAGATGATTTGGTGTGATTACAAATTTTATTGCTTTGGATTTCGCACACTATGCCAGGCTATTTGCAATAGATGTGCTGTCAGCCGTTGATCGTCTAACAGATTTTCCTTATTCCTGTAGATCACTCCCCGAATTGAACGATCCTGCCATTCTAGAAATTCTGTTTGGGAGCTATCGCATAGTGTACAGAGTGAAAAGCGATATGGTAGAGCTTTTAACGGTATATCACGGTTCACAACTTCTTGATCCCTCAAGGCTAACCATTGACGACTAAATCTCCCTCAAATAATCAAATTATTCATTGTGGTCAGGTTTTGGTTGTAAAAACCACTTCCAAATACATCACACTACATCAACAGGTTATCCCTTTCCCAGCACCCCCAGAATCTCCTGAAAGCTTGCAAGCCCGGCTTCGAGGTTTTCGATGATCTCGCCTGCCAGCAAATCCGGATCGGGTAGATTATCCAGGTCGGCAAGGCTTTTGTCTTTGAGCCAGAAGATGTCGAGGTTGGTTTTATCGCGGGCTACAATTTCTTCGCAGGTGTACTTTCGCCAGCGCCCTTCGGGGGTTTCTGGCGTGAAACTCTCCTTGCGTTTGTGGCGGTTTTCGGGGTTATAGCACTCGACAAACTCTTGCAGGTATAATGCCTTCAGCGGGCTTTTTTTCAGGGTGTGGTGCACGTTGGTGCGGTAGTCGTAGAACCACACTTCGCGTGTCCAGGGATCTTTATGGGCGGGCATCACATCGAAAAAGAGAACGTTGGCTTTCACGCCTTGCGCATAAAAGATGCCGGTCGGGAGCCTCAGTATGGTGTGCAGCTCAGTGGTTTCGAGCAGCTTTTTTCGGACAAGCTCTCCGGCGCCGCCTTCAAAGAGCACGTTGTCGGGAAGCACCACGGCGGCCTGACCGTGAACCTTCAGGATGGTGTGGATGTGCTGCAAAAAGTTGAGTTGTTTGTTGGAGGTTATGGCCCAGAAATCCTGCCGGTTATAGACAAGGCTCTCTTTCTCCTGTTCCTCGTCGTCGTTGGTGAAGGTCATGCTGCTCTTTTTACCGAAAGGGGGATTGGTGAGCACGTAATCGTACCGGATGCCACCATCCGAAAGCAGCGCATCAGCGGATGAGACTGCTGCAATGCCGTCAAGTTCGCCGATGTTGTGCAGAAACATGTTCATCAGGCAGAGCCTGCGCGTGCCGGGCACAATTTCGTTGCCGCCGAAGGTGCGATGCTTCAGAAACTCCTTGTCGCTCCGGTCAAGGCTGTAGCGGTTGGTGATAAAATCGTACGCTTTCAGGAAAAATCCACCGGTGCCACATGCCGGATCAACAATGGTTTTCATGGGCTCCGGGCGGATGCACTCCACCATCACCTCAATCAGGGCGCGGGGCGTGAAGTACTGACCGGCCCCGCTTTTGGTATCTTCGGCGTTCTTTTCAAGCAGCCCTTCGTAAATTTCGCCCTTGACATCAGCGTCCATCATCACCCAGCTCTCCTTGTCGATTATGTCAACCACCTTGTAGAGCATCGCCGGATCGGCAATCTTGTTCTGCGCTTTCAGGAAGATCTGCCCGAGCATCCCCGGCTTTTTACCAAGATCGCGGAGCAAGCTGGCGTAGAGCACTTCAAGCTCAGCACCCCGCTTCTCCTTGAGCTTTGGCCAGGTGTACTCCTGCGGGATGTCGATGGTGCGGCTGTAGGGCGGCTTGCTGTACTCATCGGCCATTTTCAGAAAGATGAGAAAGGTCAACTGTTCGAGATAATCGCCATAGCTCACGCCACTGTCGCGCAGCACGTGGCAGAACGACCAGACTTTCGAGATGATGGCTGACGGGGTATTGGTCATAAGTACAACGGTTAATGCTTGTTCCTTGCAGTTTGTTTTTCAGCCCTGATGCGCTCAAGCAGCTTTTCAGCAGGTTCCCAGTCAGGGGAGCTGCGGGTTATCTGAAGCTCCTCTTCGCTGAGCAGTTTGCCCTCAAAAGCTTTTTTCAGAATGCTTTGCCGCAGGGCTTCTGCTTTTTCAAGTGATTCACGGATGGTGGATTCGATGTTATCGCAAACCGAGAGGCGTGTTTCGATTTCCTGGATGATTTGGTGTTGTTCTTGTTGGGAGGTGTGGGGAACCTTTAATTGGACAATATCGCGAATATTTAAATGCGGCGAAGTCGTACCAGATATTAACGGCAAATACTGTTTTTTAAAAAGAATAGATTGAAAAAAATACATCAGATAGGCAGAGTGGAATGTACTGCTTGGCCGAAACATCATCATTCTTTGACCTAAACATAACTCTATTTTATCAGGAACTATCACAGTGGTTCCAACAGTACCTTCTCTTGCAAATAAAAGGTCTCCAGCTACTGGTTTTAGTCTGCTTATTCTGTCGTTGTAGGTATTTTGATCAACAAATCGAACCTTTTTAAAATTGATTTTTCCATCTTCAATGCATGTGGTGTCAATACAATAATAGCCGTGATCAACAAATTTCGCAGTGCTATGCAAACAATCCACAACATGGGATGATACTTCATCGACTTTTCTCCATCTCCACCCATCCGGCAGTTCAGGTAATACGTCAAGCTCGGCCCGTGTAAGCGGCATAACCGACTTGAGTTTTTTACCCTGAAGTTTTGCAGATTGCTCCCGTTCGTCTTTGATGGTTTCAAGCAGCTCCTGCGCTGACGGGAGGCTTGTTTGCTGTTCACGCCATGCTTTGGTGAGTTCACCTTCAAAAGCCTGCTTCAAAACGGATTGACGATAAACCTTGAGTAGCTCCTGCGCCTTTTTCAGGCAGGCAATCCCGTTATCAAGCTCGCTGAAAAGCTGTTCCAGTTTTGCAACAATGGCTCGTTGTTCGGGGAGTGGGGGAAGATTTATTGGATAATTGCGTAAAACGTCACCAGAAATAGCTCGGAATGTGGTACCAGTGCCTTTCTCGTCAAGCTTTTTTTCAATGAGCCGTAAATAATAAAACAGAAACTTGTAGCAATGAATGTATCGAAGAGCGGCGAGACCTCGGCCTATACAGCATTTCTGATCAGCAATATTGGTCGTGCCAACCGGGGCTCTGACTGAAAGCAAAATATCGTTTATCTTAGTCATCGTTAGAGAACAACTATAACAAAATACGCCAACACCATCAATAATGAGTTATCTGATAACTTATTATTAAAAAATCAATTTCAGGATAAACGGAGCTGTAGAATAGAGTCTAATCACAATTAAATTGTTACA
>CAIWUU010000099.1 GCA_903915955.1 uncultured Chlorobiaceae bacterium
CAAGCCAGCCTCCTGCATCAAACTGGCAATTTTAAGGGTTCCTCTTCCCCATGTTTCAATCAGTCCACGGCGGTAAAACACCTTGGCAATCCATGGGTTCCAGGGTTTTGATTCATGAGGCTGGTAGAGCATTTCGGGAGTCAATCCAAAATGCAGTTCGCCGGGGGAGATGATTTCCAGGCGATCATCGTACAAAGCCACAGCAACAGAGCCCGCAGCGCTGGTATAATCGCGATGGATAAAGGCATTGGCGAGAGCTTCGCGCACTGCATCGGTGGGGAGCGCTGGCGTGTCGATGCGAGCCATTTGGCCCGGCACGATCTTGCTGGCCACCGGGAGCCAATCAATCAAAAAGCGTTCGGCCCGACGCATCAGCGCAAAAGCGTTACCGGTGTATTGCCGGTTGTCGAGAAATTCGTCGCGGTTTGTGCCTTTGAATCGGGCAACGCGAAGCATAAACTGCGGGAATGCTGGCAAGGCAACTTCATCTTTACAAAACAATGCAACGGCTGCACGTGAGAGTTGTTCGCCATTCACCAGCAGGCCCAACCCACGCAATATCCCCATAGTGTCGCGAGTACCGGGGTCAAGGCTGCGCCCCCGTCGTATGGATTCTTCGAGGGTGACAACAATTTCAAGGCTGTCGAGCTCTTCAACACTGCACCCTATGGCGGGCTGCATTTCCCAGCGGTCACTGGCGTGCATAGACTCAATCAACAATCGCTGGTAATTGGCGCGAGGCATGACACACGTTGTGTTCAGCACGCGCTCATAAGGTATTCCGCGAAAAGAGACGGGAGCATCAGTGGCACGATCGACATAGACAATCAGAACTTCCAATCCTCGTCCATCTCCTTCGGAAAGTGGTAGACGCTGGAGGTGCAGGCACAGCGGTGGCTCAAAACCCTGAAACTCCTGGGCCAGCTCTTCCAGTGTACGATCAGTCACCTTTTGGCCCACCACTTTTCCGGATGGAGTAACACCAAACACCACCTGCCCGCCTTGGCCGTTTGCCAGAGCACACATACTCCGACAAGCACGCTCTTTTTCAGCGGTGGATTTTTTAAGTTCAAGCGTCAGGGATTCACCTGCGGCAATGATTTTTTGAAGTTCAGTAAAATTCAAAATCTTCTCTCTTAATTCGATAATACTGTGACATAGTGACGGATTTTCTCTTGCCAATGACGAACAAGAAGTTGAGGTTGACAAACCAAACCCAACTCGCCCACAACATATCTGCAGGGTATTAGTTCACGTACAGTAATTCCTTCATGAAGCACAGCGTCATGGAATATATCCTGTAACAATTCAATGAGAGAAAAGGCGTTATTTTTGAATATAAAAATATTACTGCATTTGGAAGAACCGGCGACTCCTGAAATACAAATAATGAAGCGATGGTGCAGAGCTAAACTATCTCCAATGACAGCCTTTCCCGTAATTGCCGTCCCTTGTCTGTTAACCGGTATTTCTGTGTCGGGCTTTTTGGCGAATCTGGTTGAGTCATGGCAACCAATTTTGCCGCCAAGGCAGGTTGCAGATAGTCGTAAATGAATGTCGGGCGATGCTGTAATTGCAGTTGATGCATGAGAGTCCAGGTTCTCATAGGCCCTTCCAGCAAACAATTCAGCAACCTGGTTACTTGTTCGGCTACTTCGTTTACCTGTTCGGCAACAACAGATAAGGCGGCTTGGTCAAGTAACGTAACTTCAAAAAAATTGCCTGTTTTGTCATTCTGTATGGCAGGTCTGGCATGACCGAGCTTTGTCCAGTTGGCAATAACATCTCTCAAGCCCCATCCGGCATTTTCGCTTAACCCTATCCGACGGAAGGCAATAGCAATATTTGGGTTACGAACCTCTTTCGTCCCGGGTTCCAGTAAATTGCCTTTCGCAAAGCATCACCAAGCACCATCTCTTTCAGACCGTGACATGTTGTTTGTCATGTTGATATGACGAGGTCAAATGGAAGCTGATTCCTTCACTCTTCTTGATTGCGTGAATAATCTGGAAGAGATTTTCCATCCTTGGGTTGCCTGATGGCGCAAGCATCCGATGCAGGCTTTTACTGGATTTATCCAGCTTATCAGCCAATCCTTCAAAGCCCATGGTAGAATGCACCAAATCTCGCAGAAGCGCTTTACCAACGGCTGTTTCACCTTCAAGAAATGACTTGATGGCTTCATCAAACAGTGCTGCACGAAATGCAGGATCACGCTCTACTCTTGCTTTAATGGTCTCTTTGTATGATCTGCTTAATGGCATGATACCTCCCTCATGTTTGGTTTCTTCTCTCGCTCCAAATATGCAGCCGCTCGTGCAGCAGATACGGGATCCAGAGAGTCAGGCCAATCACGAAATGGGCAATTCCCTCTTTCATGTTGGTCAGTTCCCTGGCGTACAGGATGCTCAAGCGCCTTGTTGATTGTGGCTTGGGTTATGCCCATCTTCTCCGCCAGCTTTATCCCTGCAAAAGAGCAGCCTGCTCCAGTCAACCCTCTTTCAAGAACCAATAATACTGCGTAACTTCTCCGACTAATATGTTTTTCATAACGCAGACCATGCGCCCCATGATTACCGATGCAACGCTCGCCTTTCTCCGTGACCTGAAAAGCAATAATAACCGACTCTGGTTTGGAGAACATAAAAGTGAGTCCCTTCAGGCTTATGGCGATATGCTTGAGACGGTGGTACAACTGCTTGCGGCAATTACCACGTTTGACAGTGATATTGCGGCCTCTCATCTTGATCCGAAAAGCTGCATCATGCGCATCAACAGGGATATCCGTTTTTCAAAGGATAAATCGCCCTACAAGACAAATGTCTTTGCCTTTATCAACAAGGGTGGCAAAAAGAGCCCCTGGGGAGGCTATTACCTCCATCTGGAACCGGGGGAATCGTTTGCCGGAGGGGGAATCTACATGCCTGAGCCTGCTGTTCTGGAGCAAACGAGACGGGAAATTGATGCACATTTCGGGGAATGGCAGACGATTATTGCAGAGAAGATGTTTATCTCACAATTTCCAGAAGGGGTGCTGCCCTCAGGTACATTGGTCAGGCCGCCGAAAGGGTACGAGAGCACCAATCCTGCAGTGGAGTATCTCAAGTTCAAAGGGTATTACACCCAGCGGTTTTTCTCCGACGACGAGGTCACTGATCCGGGATTTGTAGCAGAAATTGTCCAAACGTTCAGGGCAGTTACCCCTCTCGTTCATTTTCTTAACCGGGCGTTATTCTCTATGCCATGAACAGAGCAGGATACTCTTTTGACATCTGGATAATGATCTCCTCTTCAGGCGATAAGGCGCTCGAACCCGTACGTTCGGACTCCCATTTTTTCAAGCCAGGATATTTTACACGAACTGGCTCTCTTGAAAAATGAGCCCACTGTAAGATGGTTGAGTACCATATTGAAATTGAGTCTGCCATAAGTGCCGCCATTAAAGTGAAAAATAACTCTGTTGTCTTTTACCGACTATGAGAAAATCATCAAAAGAGTGCACATTGTAAATCCCGCTTTAACGGCATATTTCATACCGCAAATGAGGTATATTTCTCTGCGCTTCGCTTGACAAGGGCTTCAATTCGATGCTGAAAGTGCATTGCGACGGGAAGTCTGAGATCCCCGCCATTGTTCACAAGCTCATGCTGATACCTTTTTTTGATATGACTTTTTCGGAAATTGTAGCACAAAAAAACGCTGTGGTGCAATTAATCCTGTAGATTCAACGTTATATGTCTTCTTGAGGTGTTGTCCTGAGTAGTTTATTCACTCATCAAAAATGGAGATACAACAATGTCAGAAAATGTTCAGGTCGGGGGTATGCAGGAGGTATTCATACAATTAAAAGGCAAGACATTAAAAGATGTTGAGCGGTCGATAGCGTCCGTTGAGAGTATCGGCGGGCGCGTTACGCACGTCTTTCCTCCTGGCATTATGGTGGCATCTGTGCCATCGGTAAAGGTAAAATTATTACGGCGCCGCGCAGGAGTGATATCGGTGGAAACAGGCACGATTGCGAAGGGGGGGCTGAAAGATCTTGGTCATGAGCTGGATCTGGCAATTGATGCGTGGAACAACCATATTGGGGCAGAACGGAGGACAAGGGCGATTGAAAGCCCCTTGCTCGACAAATCCTGGGATACAAACAAGTTTCTGCCGCCTGATCCTCCTGCAGAGGTCATGGCAGAGTTGAGAAGGCGTGATGCCGAATTGGCTCCTGCACAGGCAAAAGGGCCAGCAGGCGCACCAAACATGAACATTCCTGTTTTGGTTGGGAGGGTCGCCGTGGGCATCGTTTTTGTTGACAGTACCATTGCCCAGTATAAAATAACAGATGCTGAAAAGTCAAAGATTATCTCGGAAACAACAGAGGGGCTCAACATGCTGTCAAGCTTTGAGCCGAATGCGAATATTCAGTGGGTCTACGATTTCAAGCGACCCAAAATAAACCTCCAAAGCGGAAGCTTCCCTGCTGCAAACCAGAATGGCTGGGAAGACACGTGGCGAAATGCCGCTGTGGCTGCAATGGGTTATTCTGCCGATATCAACGGAATGAATAGTTACATAAACAGCATAAAGGTCGCCAATAATGCGCAATGGGCCTATGCTCTCTTTGTGACGAAGTATCCTAAAGTCTGGTTTGCGTACTATTGGGGCAATCATGTCGTTATGGACTTTGCTGTTGACGGTTGGGGAATTGACAATTTCAATCTTGTTGTCGCTCATGAAACCGGTCACGTTTTTGGGTGCGGGGATGAATATGCTGCCAGTGGATGCACCTGTACAAGTCTCCATGGACGCTACCAGGTGAAGAATGGAAATTGCGAAAACTGTGCGCCGGTCTCCATTCCATGCCTGATGAAGTCTAATTCGCAAGCGGTTTGTGACTATACCAGAGGACAGCTTGGCTGGAACGAGCTTGCAATAAAATCACGGGGTGCCACCACTTTTAAGGGCACGTGGACATTCGACCTGGATAGTGGCGTACAAGGCCCGGCTTCTGGTGCAGATCTGTGGTGGGAGCAGGTAAATACCGTTACGCGCTATCTTGTTCCGCAAAGCGGTGCGATGCTTGCAAATCTGGGAGCAGTTAATTTTGATGCGCTAAGCCGTCAAACCCTCATGACGAAAGCATATACAGCAACACCTATCAATGGGAGCAATAACGCTTCAAACAAATTGACACCGGGAACCGTCATTGCCATCAAAACCAATGCTGGTCGTTATGCCAAAATGCGTATTGATACCTATGGCTACAACTTGGGTATTACCTGGGTAACCTACAAATAAACCACAGCCGATCTATGAACAAGAGGTTGTGAACTTTATCAGCGTTGATGTGTTTATGGGGGGAAGGTGCTATGGCAGGACAAGAAAATACCAGTCATTTGATCGATGCCTTCCTCCTTGTGAAGGGAGATGCGATGGATCTGTTTGAGCAGTTGTCCCGGGAGGTAGAAGCTGTTGAC
The DNA here is from genome assembly GCA_903915955.1 of uncultured Chlorobiaceae bacterium. GTDB lineage: Bacteria > Bacteroidota > Chlorobiia > Chlorobiales > Chlorobiaceae > Chlorobium. The sequence goes on from CAIWUU010000099.1 coordinate 5,472, forward strand.
GGGAGTGTCCGTCATGTATTTTTACACCGAATTATCTTTGCATCTCTTCCCGTAGACAAGATAGCGGCTCTTCTGGAAAGTTCTGTTCTTGCGTTGTTGACAACAGATGAAATTGTTGAGCCCCTGCCCCCATTATTAGCCGCGGATGAATTTTTGGACATTATCCCGATTTGGAATAAACTCCTGAGAGTAAAGCGCGATAGTGCGCACAACAGAGCAACCGATAAAGACCTTTCGTGGGATGCAGAGGGCCATCTGCCTCCGGATCCTCCAGCTCAATTCAAGGAAATGATGAGAGAGTGGGAAAATGAGATGAACAACGCTGCTGATAACAAAAAAAAGTACCTCTGAAAAGAAAGATGTAACCTGCCATGATCACCGACTACGAATGGCCTCTTTGGAGAGAAGCAAAGCTGATCTGTGGCATTGACGAGGCTGGCCGGGGGCCTCTTGCCGGGCCGGTAGTGGCTGCTGCGGTTCTTTTTCCCCGCTTTTTCCGAGCTGCTGGCACTGTTCTGGAGCTGCTGAATGATTCCAAGCAACTCTCTGCGGGAGAGAGGAATATGTTGGCTCCTGCGATCAGAAAAGCAGCGGCATGCTGGGCCGTCGCTGTGGTTGAGCATGACATCATAGACAGCATCAACATTCTTCAGGCGACCATGCTGGCCATGAACGATGCCGTCATGTCGTTACCAACAATACCTGAGCTGCTGCTTGTAGATGGCAACAGGTTCAAAACAGAGCTCTCAATCCCTTTTAAAACAATTATTAAGGGAGACTCAAAGGTTTTTTCGATTGCTGCGGCATCAGTGCTGGCCAAAACGCACCGGGACGAGCTGATGGTGGCCTATGGCGAGCTATACCCGCTCTATGGCTTTGAACGTCATGCTGGCTACGCCACCAAGGCACACGTTGAGGCAATCAGGCAGCACGGACGATGCCCGATTCACCGTCTGAGTTTCAAGCTTCGCCAACTGGGCGAAAAACCATGAAGGCTACCCACGATCCGCACCTGCTCGGGCCGAAAGGTGAGCAGATTGCTGCTGACTATCTGGCAACCAAAGGTTATCGAATCATTAAGCGCAATTACCGGTTTCATCGGAATGAAATTGACATCATTGCCCTTCACCACAAGACGCTTTGCTTTGTTGAGGTGAAAACCAGATTCTCTTCTGCGAAAGGGCATCCTGCTGAAGCGGTGACATTGCAGAAGCAGCGGGAGATCATCAAGGCCGCTCGTGCTTATCTTGCGTTATCCGGCGACATGGAGACCGATTGTCGCTTCGATGTGGTTGCAATTTTGATACAGAGAATGGAAGAAAACAGGATAGACTCTTTCAGTGTTGAACATTTCATGGACGCATTCTGGTCGAGCTTCTGAATGATGGAAGAGCAAGCATAATACCGGCATTTTTGTTATCTTGCGAAGCGAATTTCATATCACAAGTTACAACTGATCATCATGCAGGAAGACGATATTCTTACCCCTTTAACTCCTTCGATAGAAACAAGTTACGGTGCCAACAATATACAGGTGCTCGACGGCATTGAGCATGTCCGCATGCGACCTGCGATGTATATTGGTGATATTCACAGCAGGGGGCTTCACCATCTGGTGTACGAAATTGTCGATAACTCTATCGATGAAACCCTCGGCGGCTTCAACGATTATATTTTTGTCTCACTGAACCCTGACGGCTCGGTGACGGTAATCGATCACGGACGGGGCATTCCTGTTGATATTCACCCAGAAAAGCAGAAATCTGCGCTTGAACTGGTCATGACGGTCATTGGCGCTGGCGGCAAGTTTGACAAGGGGGCCTACAAGGTCTCCGGCGGTCTGCACGGTGTTGGCGCTTCGGTGGTCAATGCGTTATCGGAGTGGTGCGAAGTTGAGGTATATCGCGATGGTCAGGTCTATTTTCAGCGCTTTGAACGGGGAATTCCGCAGGGCGATGTCAAGCCTATTGGGCCATCAGACCAGCGCGGTACAAAAACAACCTTCCTGCCCGACCATCTTATTTTCAAGACAACCGAGTTCCGTAAAGATATTATTGTCGATCGTATGCGTGAGCTTGCTTTCCTCAACAAGGAGCTCAGCATTACGGTTCAGGATACTGACGGCTTCCAGGAGGTTTTTCACTATGAAGGGGGAATCAAGGAATTTGTCCTCTTTACTGATCAGAATCGCATCAACCTGCTGAAAGAGCCGATATACCTCTACGGTGAACGTGATACAACTATTGTTGAAATTGCGCTCCAGTACAATGACTCCTACCAGGAGAATGTCTTCAGCTATGTCAACAACATCAATACCCATGAAGGCGGCACACACGTTACCGGCTTCCGCAAGGCGCTGACCAGAACGCTCAACGCTTATGCGCAGAAAAATGATCTGCTCAAAAACCTGAAACTCGCCCTTACCGGTGATGATTTCAAGGAGGGGCTGACGGCGGTCATCTCGGTCAAGGTTGCTGAACCACAGTTTGAGGGCCAAACCAAGACAAAACTCGGTAACTCAGAGACACAGAGTACTGTTGAAACGGTGGTGAATGAACAGCTCGCTGAGTTTGCTGAAAGCAATCCGAGTGTGCTCAAGATGATCATTGAAAAGGTGAAGGGCGCAGCCATGTCGAGGGAGGCCGCCCGTAAAGCCAAGGAACTTACCCGCAGAAAGTCCGTGCTTGAGAGTTCGGGCCTTCCGGGAAAACTTGCTGACTGCTCCATTAACGACCCGGAACATTGTGAACTCTATATCGTTGAGGGTGATTCGGCAGGCGGCAGTGCCAAACAGGGGCGTGACCGGAGCTTCCAGGCAATTCTGCCTCTGAAGGGTAAAATTCTCAATGTCGAAAAGGCCAGGCTGCACAAGATGCTGGAAAATGAGGAGATCAAGACCATCATTCTTGCTCTTGGCACAAGCTTTGGTGAGGATGAATTTTCCGTAGAAAAACTGCGCTATGGCAAAATTATCATCATGACTGATGCTGATGTTGATGGCGCACATATCAGAACACTGCTCCTCACCTTTTTCTTCCGCCACATGCGTGCGCTGATTGAGGCAGGGAGGGTCTTTATCGCACAGCCACCTCTTTACCTCGTCAAGTCAGGCAAGGATCAGCAATATGCCTGGGATGACGATGAGCGGAACAGTATTTCGGAGGGCATGAGGAAGATGCAGAAAGGAAAGGCGAACATCCACATTCAGCGCTACAAGGGTCTTGGAGAGATGAATCCTGAGCAGCTCTGGAGCACAACAATGGATCCTGCTCACCGCTCACTCTTGCTGGTCAACGTTGAAAATGCCATGGAAGCCGACCAGGTATTCTCCACGCTTATGGGTGACAAGGTTGAGCCGCGACGCGAATTTATTGAGAAAAATGCCCGCTATGTCCGCCGCTTAGATGTCTGATGAGCGAACATAAACCTCCTTTCGGAGCTGCTGCACCCATTGGTTGAATATCTGACGGTTTTTGTTGTCAAGCGCCAGCTCCTCAAGGTAGGCATAGTCTTTATCAGGATCAAGAGAGTGTGCGGCAACCCGTTCGTTCAGCTTGAAGATTGCATAGAATGGCTCCCCCTGCGGTGGTTCTATTTTCTCTGGTTCACTGATATCTCCAGGCTTTTTGAGAGTGGCAATCACTTTTTGTAGCTGCGGGATAAGTGACGAAGGCGCAAGAGTTGAACTGGATGAGCCAGAGGCAACAACTTTACCGCCAAGTGCTGCCGACGCAGGATCATCAGAGTGCTTTTTGGCCATATCGGCAAATGTCTCCTTGCCACTCACGACGTTATCATGTACCGCCTTGAGCTGCTGAATTGCTTCTGCAAAATCTCCTTTGCTCCGGTCGAGCCCCACAAGAATATGTCGGGCGTGAATCGAATTCTCCTCCTTGCTGAGTAACTGAATCAGATGATATCCGTAGCGGGTCTCAACAATATCCGATATTTCACCCTCGTTGAGGGCATAAGCTGTTTTTTCAAAACTCGGTATAAATTGCCCTTTCCTGGCAACCCCAAGATCACCTCCCAACTTGGCAGAGCCGGGATCCTCAGAGTACTTCGCGGCTAGGTCGGCAAAATCAGCCCCACCCTGAAGTTGAGTACGAATCTCTTTTATCTTGACAAGTGAACGTGCGCGACTCTCCGCTGAAACTGTTGGATATTTGATGATCTGTGATACTGATACCCCCTCTGGAATGGCGGGAATCTGTGCCTGGTTTTCTTTGTAAAAGGCCATCACATCTGCATAGGTAATTGTCACTCCGACCGATTTTTTCTTGCGAAGCGTCTCTATTAACTGCTGATTGCGCACATCCTCACGGATATCATTGCGAATCGCCGCAGAAGATTTGCCTATGCGGCTCTCCATTTCACTGGTTGACGCAAACCTTGAACCAAGCTGCTTGAACCTCTCCTTTACCATCGCATCAAGCGCATTGAGATCAATACTGATGCTATCGATTTTCGCTTTGGTAAGGATAATTTTCTGATCAATCAAGCCGTCAAGAATCGAACGAGGCAAAACGTTGTCTTGCGCTAATTCGGGGTATTGTATGCGAGCCATGAACACACGGTTATCAATTTCCGATTTGAAAATGGCCTCATTACCGACAACGGCAACGACCCGGTCTGCGACTTCAGCAAAAGCGGAAGCCTGGAGACAAGATGATCCGGCAAAAAAAAGAAATACCGTATTCCTTACTATTTTGTTTATCGGTTGCATGCTATTTCTTATGGCTATTTGGTTTTAATGCTCCAGCCCCCTACATCACACTCTTTGCCTCGCCCCATGAAAGAAGGCACTCAAACCGCCTTGCTCCCTCTCAGGCGAACCGAGCTTTTGGTAAGATGAAGCCAGTCATACACAAGAGGGGCGGCAACAAAGATCGAGGAATAGGTGCCGATCAGAATTCCTGAGAAGACGGCAAAAGCAAAGCCTCTGATTGCTGGCCCTGCGAAGATAAAGAGAACAAAAACAGAGAGGAGCACAGTTCCCGACGTTATAATTGTCCGGCTGAGCGTCTGGTTCATGCTTTCGTTAAAAATTCTTTCGTAGTCTGAGGGTTTCTGACCCCGTATTCTCTCTCTGATACGGTCGTAAACCACCACGGTGTCGGTAATGGAGTACCCTGCTATCGTCAGAAAAGCGGCAATAATGCTCTGATCCATTTCAAGCGGCATGAATGGGAATAACCCGCCAAGAATACTGAAAAGCCCGAGCACCGTCAGGATATCGTGAAAAATCGCAATCACTCCGGTTGTTGCAAATTTTATTTCAAACCGGATTCCTACATAGAGAAGAATCGCTAACAGTGATGCCAGAAGCGCCTTGATGGCCGACCACTTCAGGTCAGATGCTATGCTTGGGCCGACGGCATCGATGCGGACAATCTCATGACGATTGCCTTTGACTCGTTCGTTGAGCGCATTGGACAGCAGTGATTTGAGTTCCCCTGCATCCCCCTGAAAAACAGTGCTGAAGAGAAATGAACGATCCATTCCATACTGCTTCAGTGTGCCAGAAACACCTGCGGCATCAAGTACCGAACGAATTTGGCCTACGTCTGCGTTTTTCTCAAACCGTATGACAACCTCTGAACCACCCCTGAAATCAATTCCATAGTTAAGCCCTTTTATCGCGAGCGAGGCCATGCCAGCAACAAGCAGAATGATAGAAAAACCGTAAGCAATTTTGCGATGCTTGATAAAGTTGAAGTTGGTCTTCTGAAAGATCCTCATGGGTTGAAACGTCTTGAAATATTAACCGAAACTTTTTTCTGACATAAGATTTTTGGCGAGCAGCAGATGGAATATCTCCCTGGTCACCACAATTGCCGTAAACAAGCTTGCCGATGTTCCGATCATCAGCGTCACGGCAAATCCCTGAATCGGACCAATACCATAGGTATAGAGCAAAAAGGCTGCGGAGAGGGTTGTTACATGCGAATCAAGAATTGAGGAAAAGGCCCGGTCATAACCCTGCGTAACGGCTGTAAGCACACCTTTTCCTTCAGCAAGCTCTTCTCGTATACGCTCATAGATCAGCACGTTGGCATCAACAGCCATACCAATGGTGAGCACAATGCCAGCAATACCCGGCAATGAAAGTGATGCGTTAAACCCTGCAAGGACCGAGAGAACAATCAGGATATTGAGCACAAGCGCTATATCAGCGGCAATGCCTGCTTTCTTGTAGTAGACAAGCATAAAGACTGATACGGCAAAAAATGCCCAAGCGAGTGACTGTATCCCCGCACGAATATAATCGGCGCCAAGTGATGGCCCGACGCTTCGTTCCTCTGTAATTCTGACAGGCGCGGGAAGCGCACCGGCTTTCAGCACAATTTCAAGATCTTTTGCCTCCTCAAGACTCTCGATACCGTTGATCACTGAATTGCCGTTGGGAATTTTTGATTGTACCACGGGAGCGCTATAGACAGCGCCATCAAGCACTATAGCAATACGCTTTCCGATGTTCGCTCCGGTAATACGGGCCCATTTTGATGTCCCTTCCGTGTTCATCGACATCATAACCTCAGGCTGCACACCCTCTGAACCAAAGGTAGCTTTTGCTTCCGTAATGACACCACCTGTCAGCTCCGGCCCCTTTTTGACAAGGTAGATTGAGTAGAGTTTTTCGCCAGCCTTGCCAAGGTCAGGTTTGGCAGCAAGAAGTAGTTCCGTATCCATTGGCAGCAATGCCTGTATGTCGCTGCGACGCAACAATGACAAAACATACTCCCTGGATCGCTCAGCGGTATAGGCTGTTCCATTCTGGGAGATACCCACAACATCATAAAGAGGGTTGGCTGTTGTCGACTTGTTTGCTGGAGCAGCCAGCCCGGAGGTTGGTAACGACGGGGGCAACGGGGCTGATGTGGCTGTTGCTGATGTCGATGTCGATGTTGAATCCGGCACCGTCCCTTCCTGTGGAGGAATGCTATTCTGCGCAAGATAAGAGTTTATCCTGTCAAGCGTCCTGACCATCACTTCAGGTTCACGAAGAAGTCTGAATTCCAGTTTAGCGGTACCTTTTAAAAGATTTCTCACGCGGTTCTCGTCAGAAACACCCGGAAGTTCTATAATAATCTTCCGGCTTCCCTGTGTGGTAATGACCGGTTCAGCAACACCATACTGATCGATACGATTACGGATAATCTCCTTGGCACGGCCCAGGGCATCAACCGACTCCTTTTCCAGTTTTGAAACTATCTCCTGATCGCTGTTGCGAATATCGTAAAAATATCGGCTCAAACGAATATTCTCTCTCCTGAATTCAGCAAGCAGCAGATCAATAACCCTCTCATCGCTCTTTGCGGCATTTGCTCTCACAGCCTGCATGATGGCAGTAAACTTTGCATCTTTATTCCATGCTTTCTGTTCGAACAGATCAACCTGATCAACCTCCATGACCAGATGCATACCTCCTCTCAGATCGAGGCCGAGCTTCAGACTCTTTTTGCGGGCATCCTCAATCTCTTCGCGGTGACTCAGTGCATATTTCAGACTATCCTGTGCCGACCCAAAACTATCGATCTGCCTGGTAAGGGAGTAGTCGCGCCAGGTTGGCCATAAGGACCACAATGACACAAGGGTGACAACAGCAATAAGAAGAAGGTTAAAACGTTTATTTTTCATTGATGACATCGCGTTTCGCTCGAAAGAAATACTTGTGCCAAAATATAAACCGGGGTATTGATTAGCTAACAATCTGCATCCAGCAGAAAACAATAGAAATAATGGCCGCATAACACAAAAAGCCCAACATACTGTCGAGCTTTTTGCATTGGAACGTACAATATAATAGTGTTTTACCCCCAGGTATCCAGAGAGATATTCTGATACCAGCCTTGAGCAAACATTGCTTCCTGACTAAGGTGGTTGTCATCGGCATCGATGGGGGTGATACCACCAGCATCCTTGATTTCCACAATTCCCTCAGCAGCAAGCCTGTAAACGCCGGCAACTGAAATACCATAGTTTTCAGCAAGCAGGCTATAGCAGGTGTTGACCAGAGAAGGAGCCGCAGGAACCTTGCCCTGAAACAGTCTGACAATGGCGGCAGCAGCCACTTTCCCCTGACTGCTCGCAGCAAATCCTGATTTTGGCATAGCCCCGGCAGCAGATGCGTCACCAATCACATGAATTCCTGGGTGCAGGGTTGATTCAAAGGAGACAGGATTGATAGGGCACCATCCCGTCGCATCAGTAAGACCAGCATCAAACGCTATTTTACCGGCTTTCTGTGCAGGAATGAGATTGATGACATCCCCTTTTTCAACTCCGAATTCGGTCGTAACCGTCATGGCTGTGGCATCAACCTTGGTAATCTTTCCACCCATTACATTAGAGCGCCACTCAATCATTCCTGGATAAAGCCGCTCCCATCCTTTCTTGAATAACCCCTGTTTGGAGAACTTATCCTTTGCATCAAAAATGATAACTTTCGACAGTGGCTTGCTTGCCTTGAGATAAGCCGCAATGAGACTGGCCCGTTCGTACGGCCCTGGAGGACATCTGAATGGATTGGCTGGAGGACAGATGAAGACCCTCCCTCCATCTTTCATGTCAAGGAGCTGTTTATGCAGCAGAATTGTCTGCGATCCAGCCTGCCAGGCGTGAGGCATTTGAGTGTTCGCAACGGCTTCACTATAACCCTCAAGAAAATCCCATTTGAAATCAACACCGGGAGAAACGATCAGTCGATCATAAGCCAGTGCCTTACCGCTTTTCAGTTTGACCGTATTTTTAGCTATATCAATCTCGGTAACGACATCTGCGACAATGTTGACCTGATATTTACTCTGAAGTACTGCATACGTTTGGGCAATATCATCCATGCTCTTCAATCCGCCGAGAACCCAGTTGCTGAATGGACAGGTGTAATACACCGCTTTTGGCTCAACGAGAGTAACCTGAATGGATGGGTCCAGCTTTCTCAGATATTTGGCTGCCGACGCCCCTCCGAAACCACCTCCAATGACCACAACTCTTTTGGTAGAGGCAAACGCACTTTGCGAGTTACCAAAAAGACCAAGCGCCGAACCCGCAACACCCGACAGGAGCAGCTTATTAAAATCCCTGCGTGACAGTTTACCATTCATAATCATTCTCCTGCTTATTTAGTGTTGTGCGAGACCGTTCCAAAATACTCAGCAATCAACTTCAATTCGTCATCGGTATAGCCTTTGGCATGACGAGACATAACCGTTGATGGGCGAGCGCCTGTTTTGAATCCTTTCAATGCCGTTTCGATATCCTCTGCAGAAAAGCCATTAATCGAAGGAATTATTCCGGCACTCTTTCCATCCGTACCATGACACGATGCACAGGAAAGTGCAAGAATCTGACCGCGGGGACTGGATTCCAACTTTGGTGCAGGTAGCTGTTTGGCTGACTTGGTGCTTGCGCTGCTATCCACAGGCAACATACTGCTGCCCGCAGAAATAACCGTAAAAAAGAGTGCACATATCGTCAGCCGTATTTCTTGTTTTACCGCCATAACGTATTCCTCCATAGTTATTTATAAAAATGACATTAAACTATCAGACAACAAACCGTTAAATGAGAGTAGCCTCTATTGAACAACAGCTTCTGCTGTAAACAGCTCATTTCGATTATCAAAAAAGGTAACGTTCAAAACATCACCTTTTTTTCCTTGAAAACGAATCTGTAAAAATGGGTCGGTGGAAACTGAAGGGCCAAGCTCAATATCCAGAAGAGCAGCTCCATTAACCTTTACTGAACCCTCCCTTACGAAATGAGCAGGAACAACAATACCCAACTCATCTTTCCGCGTACCGGACTCATTTGGATGGGGAATGATAATCTTAACCTGTACAATACCGCTCTCTTCCCTTGCAAGAATTCTTACAATGCCACTCATTGATGTATAGATGATATATATAAAATATTTAGGAAATGTATTTTACCCGTCGCAAACGGAGGTAAGGCAACCCTGAGAGCTTCAACAGGCCTGAGCCAATACATCGACATGTACAGAAGTCATAAAATAATCTCCTCCTTCCCTGACAACAGCATAAAGCGCTGAACTTTCTTTCATCTTGACGTTCAGGGAAAACCAGGGCAGAGCATTGCCCTTCAAAGTGCACTTGAACACAAGAGGAGTAATATTCTTTTCCACAAAAAGATAGATCTCTTCACCCTTTAAGGATGAAATAACTTGAACAGGTACCGCAGAGCCATCAGCGGCTACAGGTGGAGCGACAATTGTAATTTTATCTGATCTGACCGGTTCTCTCGCCCCGAATGCGCTCACAAAAGCCTGCTCTATTGTGCAGCGTTGAAAGTTTTTTTCCCTCCAGCCTGCGAGCAGGCTGGAGGGCCATATTGAGAGATAAGCCGAAAAAATTGCGCCTGTTGTAAAAAATTGCCTTCTTCTCATAAATTATAACCAATGATATGATATGCAACAGCACCTCGCGGAGGAGAGAATATAAACTCCATTCTCACGCAGTTTAATAAATTCATAGCATTATTGCAACGTCCACGCATAAATACGCCACAAATACACCAAGTTATTTATTTGATCAATTCAGAGAGATGCCGAATAGTTCCTCTGGATATCAGGAAGAAAATGGCAATTATGTGTATCTTGGATTTCAAAAATAGTAATTCAATTTATTATTGTTTCACGTGAAACAATCTTTGCTCCATGTATGATATTATAGTTGTTGGCGCTGGGCATGCAGGATGTGAAGCTGCGCTCGCAGCGGCGCGAATGGGCTCTTCTTGCCTTCTGATCTCTTCGGACCTGACAGCAATAGCCAGAATGTCTTGCAACCCGGCTATTGGGGGGGTGGCAAAGGGGCAGATAACCCGAGAAATAGATGCCCTTGGGGGCGAAATGGCAAAGGCTATAGATGCCACAGGCATACAATTCAGGATGCTGAACAGAAGCAAAGGCCCCGCTATGCACTCTCCAAGAGCCCAGGCTGACCGCACGCAATACTCACTCTACATGCGGAGAGTTATTGAAAGGGAGAAGAATATTGATCTTCTCCAGGATTCGGTGACTGGCATTGAGTGCTCAGCGGGCTCATTCTCGCATGTTATACTTTCATCAGGGAAAACCATAAAAGCAGAAGCTGCGGTACTTACCTGTGGAACATTCTTGAACGGCTTGATCCACATCGGCATGAACCACTATGCGGGCGGCAGAACTATTGCTGAGCCCCCGGTATACGGCCTGACTGAGAGTCTCAGCACTTACGGATTCAAGGCGGGGAGACTCAAAACAGGCACACCGCCTCGTATTGATGGGCGTAGTGTTGACTATTCAATAACGGAAGAGCAACATGGAGATGATGATTCAGTAACATTTTCTTTCGAAACGAAGACCCTCTACAAGCGCCCTCAGATAAGCTGCTTTGTAACAAAAACAACAGCAGAAACTCATGATATACTGAAAAAGGGGTTTTCCCGCTCACCGCTGTTTACCGGGAAAGTAAAAGGAGTCGGACCAAGATATTGTCCATCTATTGAAGATAAAATCTGCCGTTTTCCGGAAAAACAGAGTCATCACATATTTCTGGAACCGGAAGGATTTGATACCAATGAGATGTATGTCAATGGTTTTTCAACATCACTCCCTGAAGAGATTCAATTGGAAGGCCTCTGCTCTATCCCTGGACTCAGCGATGTAAAAATGATTCGCCCGGGCTATGCAATAGAATATGATTACTTTTTTCCGCATCAAATACAACGGACTCTAGAAACAAAACTAATCTCTGGCCTCTACTTTGCTGGACAAATCAATGGGACATCTGGATATGAAGAGGCTGCCGCACAAGGACTCATGGCTGGTATTAATGCCTCACTTAAAAGACAGAAACGTTCGCCCCTTCTTCTAAAACGATCTGAGGCCTATATCGGAGTGCTCATTGATGACCTTATAACAAAAGAAACAAACGAACCATACAGGATGTTCACCTCTTCGGCTGAACATCGACTTATGCTTCGTCATGACAATGCCGATCTCCGACTGCAGCACTTTGGCTCCATGACAGGCTTGGTTAAAGAGATAATTACAGAGAGATGTAAAGAAAAGATTCAATGTATAAATGATCTAAAGCAGCTTTTAGTAACCACAAAGCTGCAAGCATCAGAAATAAATGCTCTGCTCTCACCGCTTGACTATCCCTCTGTTAATGCCTCTCAAAGTGCATCAAGCCTCCTGAAAAGACCAGGAGTTCATTTAAGCATGCTGCTGGAGTCATCAGTTTCTTTGATGAGTGCAGTGAATGCAATCAGCAGTGACCACTTCGTCTATGAGCAAGTTGAGATCGATCTGAAATATGAAGGTTATCTGAAACGTGACCTCCTTATGGCTGAAAGAATTTTGCGACTGGAAGCACATCACATACCCGTTCATTTCAAATACGATACTGTTGCAGGCCTTTCAAGTGAAGCAAGGGAGAAACTTGTAAAGCATCAGCCTGAAACTATTGGCCAAGCATCGAGGATACTTGGCGTATCACCTTCAGATGTATCCGTCCTCATGATACATCTCGGTCGATAATCGTATCATAAGTTTCACGTGAAACGTATATTGTCCAATAAGCCGTGCAAGAATTTTTAAAAAGCAATCATGGATAGCTTTATTAATGACGTTGTCAATAATGACCTTTTATTTGGGAAGGATAAAGAGGAGTGCATCGTCGGAGCATATCAACTTTCAGATACTCATATAAGAGTATTTAATCGAAAAGATGGGGTGGTTCAAAGTCACGATGAACTGTTTTACCCCTTTTTTTTTGCTTCTGACGGTGCCCTTCTTGATGGGTTTATTCCTGAAGACAAAGAAAAGTTCTGGCTTGTAACGCTTGGAGGATCAAACTATTATCAATGTCTCGCCATTTTCAGGAACTGGAGAAATCAAAGGGCTGCGATTGAGCACATCAATAAAAAAAGAGATGGCGAGCCAATAAAGAGTGGAAAAATAAACCTCCCTTACGAGAGCAACTCATTGATCTATAACAAAGGTGATGCTGTCACACAATACCTGCTTCAGAGTGGGAAAACCCTTTTTAAGGGGATGATATTTGATGAGCTCTATCGCATGCAGCTTGATATTGAGACCAATTTTGATCCGGCAAAAAAGGGGAACGGATTTGGTGAAGATGAGATAATTATTGTCTCATTAAGTGATAGCAGAGGGTGGGAATCCGTTCTACATGCAAAAACGCAAGGCGAAAAAAAGCTGCTGGAAGAGCTGATCTCCCTGATTATTGTAATGGACCCCGATGTTATCGAGGGACACAACGTCTTCAGTTTCGATCTACCATATCTCCAGCGGAGATGTGAAATGCATAATATTCCATTTGCAATAGGACGAAATGGAATGCTGCCTAAAACATACCCTGCAAGTATTCGATTTGCAGAGAGAACCATTGATTACCCATACTTTGATGTTCCAGGAAGACATGTCATTGATACACTTTTTCTTGTTCAGAGTTATGATATTTCAAAACGATCAATACAGAGTTATGGGCTTAAATCTGTTGCAAAGCATTTCGGATTTGCATCACCTGATCGTACGTATGTTGATTACAATGATATTGCTACCCTTTGGGTAAATAATCATGAAAAACTGCTTGCCTATGCACTTGATGATGTCCGCGAAACAAGAGCTCTGGCCTCACTTCTTTCAGGGAGCAATTTCTACCTGACACAAATGCTGCCATACACCTATGCTATGACGGCACGCATTGGACAAGCTGCAAAAATTGAAGTGCTGATAGTAAGGGAATATCTCCGTCATAAACAATCAATCCCAAAACCTACATCAGGTCAACAGAGCTCAGGTGGCTATACCGAAGTATTTCTTAAGGGAGTTCTGGGGCCAATTGTCTATGCTGATGTAGAGTCCCTCTACCCTTCAATTATGCTTTCCTACAATATCTGCCCAAAAAGTGATGAACTAAAGGTATTCCCTGAGGTTCTGAACGATCTGAAAGAGCTGCGTTTCAAGGCAAAGAAAAGGTCTCACAAAGAGAAAGGTCTCGGCAATAACTCGCTCGCCAACAATTTTGATGCCATGCAAAGCTCATTCAAAATTCTCATTAATGCCATGTACGGATACCTTGGCTATAACGGTGGGATTTTTAATGATTTTATTGAGGCTGACAAGGTGACCTCAACAGGACAAAGTCTGGCAAGAAAAATGATTACTGAATTTGAGTCAAGAGGGTGCAAAATCATAGAGGTGGATACTGATGGTATTCTCTTTGTTCCTCCTCCAGAGATTTCAACAGAAGAAGAGGAAAGGAAGCTGGTTGAAACAGTTTCATCGGTAATGCCACAAGGAATAAATATTGGATATGATGGTCGTTTCAAAAAAATGATCTCCTACATGAAAAAGAATTATGCCCTTCTCAGCTATGATGGTGTCATGACCCTGAAAGGATCGTCACTGACCAGCAGAAGTGGTGAAAAGTTTGGGAAGGAGTTCGTCCGAAGAGGATTTGAAACCCTTTTAACTGAAGATATTACAGGACTACATAGTCTGTTTACAGAATACAAAAACAAGATTTTGAACCATAAACTTGATGTGACGGACTTTTCCAGAACAGAAAGCTTGAAAAACTCAATTGAACAATATCTGGAAGATGTGAAAACAGGCAAACGATCGAAAGCAATTACTTATGAAATTGCCATAAAGTCTCGAATGCGCATCACTAAGGGAGACAGGATAACCTATTACGTCACAGGAAGTGGTGGGGTATCATCATCATGGGATCGCGGAAAACTTGCTTCAGAATGGAATAAAGAAAAGCCTGATGAAAACACACATTTTTACCTAAAACGGCTGGATGAACATTGTCAGAAATTTTTACCATTTTTTAAACCGCAAGACTACAGCACCATATTCTCATCTGATACTCTTTTCTCTTTTTCTCCTGAAGGAATAGAGCTTCAGAAAGAGATAAGACATACTGAAACAACTTCTATAAATGAAGATTTATTATTACAATTGAAAAAAGTTACTTGATTATCAAAAAGCGAGATAATGGTTCCAATGTTTCTCTGAGTTTTTGTATTTCATTTCATCCATAGGGAACTCTATAGTATATTCCCATGTAGTGATATTGTAACCATTTTATTTTTAATCAATTCACAAATCAATATGATCGATAATAAAGTACTTCCAATTACAGATGACGTCAGTTGGATTGGTGTTCTTGATCCAGGCCTCATAACCTTTGACATTGTCATGGAGACGAAATATGGAACAACCTATAATTCCTATTTCATCAATGCCGAAAAAAAAACAATTATTGAGACAACAAAGGAAAAATTCTGGCCGGAATATCTTGCTAAAATAAAACAAGTTACTGACCCGTATGAGATAGAGTATATTATCGTTGACCACACCGAGCCCGACCATTCAGGAAATATGAAGAATCTGCTCGCCGTAGCGCCGAACGCTACTGTAGTAGGCAGTGGTAATGCCATCAAGTTTCTTCGTGATCAGACAGGTCATGACTTCAAGTCACTCGTCGTAAAAACAGGAGATACACTTAGCCTTGGCAATAAAACCCTTCATTTTATCAATGCTCCAAACCTTCACTGGCCGGACACCATCTATACATGGCTTGAAGAGGATAGAGTTCTCTTTACCTGTGACTCTTTTGGATCACACTTCTGCAATGAGGCCATGTATGATGATGTTGTCGGCGATTTTGACAACTCTTTCACCTACTATTTCGACTCCATTCTGAAGCCATTCAGCAAATATATGCTGCAGGCCATTGAGAAAATCAGCTCACTTGACATTAAAGTAATATGCCCCGGCCACGGCCCAATACTGAGATCACACTGGAAAAAATATGTCGAACTCTCATTTCAATATGCAAATACTGCTATTGCCCTTCCAAATGAAAAGAATATCCTGATTGCCTACGTCTCAGCTTATGAAAACACAACGTTAATGGCAGAAAAAATTGCTGAAGCGCTTCGAGAAGTCTGTGACTTCCAGGTTACTATCTGTGATGTTGAGAACATCAGTGCAACAGATCTTGAAGAAAAAATTGCCCATTGTACAGGTATCATTGTGGGATCACCAACCATCAATCAAAATATCTTGCCACAGATATACAATCTTTTCGCAACTATTAACCCGATACGAGACAAAGGTAAGCTGGCAGCAGCATTTGGTTCCTATGGATGGAGTGGCGAAGCTTCTAAAATGATTGAAAGTAACTTTACCATGCTCAAACTGAAAGTATTTGAGCAGAACCTTATGGTAAAATTCAAACCTCATGAACCTGAGTTCGACAGATGTTATGCTTTCGGAAAGGCTTTTGCAGAAAAAATGGTTGAAATGTACAACCTCAGTTGTCCACTCTGAGAATAATAATATCGAAAAGAGCCGTAGTTATATAATTACGGCTTTTTTATCGAAAGATAATCTCTTTCACTATTGTCTGTTCAAGCGCATCATTGAGCTTGACAATAATATCCTGCTTGCGGTAGTTGAGTTCCATTCTCCATGCCGGATTTTTAACACGAATAAACAACTGACCATGAGAAAATCGCTCAAGGGTGGTTGCGCATGCAATGGACTCACCAACAACGCTGTTCCATATCTGGAGTGTCTTGAACTGTTGTCGAGCCTCTTCAAGGCCTAAAACATGGCACATCTCAACAACAATTGCTCCTATTTTTTTCGGATCTTTTGTCCTTGCCACTCCTCTTACTCCGCTGACTGTTTAAGAAATTCTATACAAATTGGAGTAACATTACTCTTGTTTTTAATTTCAGTAGAGGTAATGATGGTTTGACCACAAGTTTCGAGGATAGCAAAAATATCAGCTATCCTTGATGAATCAAGCTCACTAAAAATATCATCCAACAAACAAAGAGGTTTTTCACCAAGAGTATCGTAGAAAAAACGGTACTGTGCAAGCTTTAGGGCAATAAGAAAAGTGCGTAGCTGTCCCTGGGATGCAAATTTTTTTATCTCCTTATCATTAAGAAAAAAAATCAAGTCATCTCGATGAGGGCCTGCCAATGTTTGTGCACGAAAAATTTCTATTCTTTCACTCTCTTCATACTTTCTGATAAAAAGAGAGTACAGATCTTCAACGGAGGTATGAGTACAGATCTTTCCCAATGAAGAACGATAGATTATCAATGGATCTTCATCAACAGATAATTGGCCATAAATTTCCTTAAACCGTTCAAAAAAAGAGGTGATAAATTGGACTCTTGTCTTGACAATTGAGGCAGCAAGGCGTGCAAGAGTTTCATTCCATAAAGGAAGCATCTCTTTATGGACAGTCTGATTGTCATGCAATTGCAAAAGAAGGGCGTTTCTCTGGTTAAGCACCCTCCTATAGGCAAGAAGATCATCAAGGTATCTTCTGTTCGTCTGACTGATGGCAGTATCAATAAAACGCCTTCTCTCTCCCGGAGCTCCATTAACAATGACGATTTCAGGAGGAGAAAAGGTAATACAGGGAATACTGCCTATATGACGTGAAAATGGTTTAATTTCAGAATTGTTAACAATAATCTGTTTCTCTTTCTCTTTTGTATAAGTCAATTTAACGGTGATCAGACTTTCTGTATCACTCAAAAAACTACTTTCCAGTAGAAAGAAATCCTTGAGGAATGAGAGGCATTCACTATCGTTTGCACTTACAAATCCTCTCGTTAAAGCACAATAATGAATGCCCTCAAGCAGTGATGTTTTACCAGATCCATTACGACCATAAACAAGATTGATACCATCAACAGGTTTAAAGGTCAAGAAGGAATGATTCCGAAAATTTTGATAATATGCACGCTGAAGTTTCAATACTATGGCATAGTAATTAATTATTGATTCTTACAGGCATCACAAGAATAATGAGCTTGTCGTCCTCAATTTCCTTGTGGGGTTTAAAAATAACAGCCGTTGTTGGGCTCTTCAGCTCAATACAAATCTCTTTATCATCAAGATGTGCAAGAGCTGCTTCTATGAATTTTGAATTAAAACCTATCGTGATATCTTCACCGGTATATCTGCACGATAACTCTTCCTGCGCTGCCTCACCATCATTCGTATTTTCAGCCATCAGCTTCATCACTTGTCCTTCGATGACCATCTTGATATCACCAATACTGGAAAATCGGCCTACACGTCGCACAGAATCATAAATCAATGTACGGTCTATAATGACATGCTTATCATGCTCAACAGGAATAACAGCATCGTAATTAGGATAAGGTTCTACGATAAGAGCTGCGTCTAGGATGATATTGCCGCTCATAAAGCGCACAAAGCGACGATCCGCATCAATACACATAGTGATTGACTGGTGCTGGAACAATTTTTGAAGAATAGAAAGAACCTTGGAAGGGACAACTATTTTTTGTTTTTCAGGAATATCCAGAGAAGAGCTCTTTCTACACCGTACGAGTCGATGACCATCAGTTGACACAGCAGTAAGAGTGCTACCTTCCAACTCAAAAAGCACACCCATCATCGCTGGCCGCATCCCGTCAACACTACATGCAAAAGTTGTTTTATGAATAAGATCGAGGAAGTCAGTGGTTTCAAATTCAAGGGAGATATCATAACTCTTTTCATATTTCTCAAATTTGCTCTCAAACAGACAGGCTATCTTGTACTTGCCTTTATCTGTAGAAATATTCACTACACCATGATCACTTATTTCTTGACGTTCAATATTGAAGGTAACAGAGGTATCGTACATACTACGGAGAAAATCCTGAAGCAGTCTTGCATTGATACCAACATTGGCAATATCAGTGGTCTCTACATCACTTTTTGCAGTTATGGAGAGTTCACCATCAGTACCAAACAATGTGAGACAACCAGGTTCAATGGAAAGGTGAACATTTTCAAAACGTGGATCCATTGTTTTTGCAGGGATTGCCTGTGAAACTTTACTGACGGGATCCTGAAGTTGACGGATTGAGGTTATGAATTTCATCTGTTACAATTTTAACTATTTAATATTTTTAATAAAATTGTTGTTGTTGTTGTCTGTGTTGATATCTTAACAAGTAGGAAAAATAAAATCTATTCTATTTTAAATTAATGATTTATAGTGATTTTAAAAGAAAGAAGAAATGTTTACAACCCCTCTTTTGTCTCTTTACTGGATTGTTAAGGGTTTGTGGATGTTTTTTTTATGACGAATTATTGTGTGTAACATATCATTTATCAAGATTTCTTTAACACTCCATCAACACCTTGTGAACATTTTTTGAGTTACATGGAGAGAATCTCTATCCTTTTCTTGATCTCTTCAATTTTTTTTCTTTCCTCTCCGATTGTATCAATTTTTTTTTTAACGGTATTAACGGCATGGATAACAGTGGAGTGATCCCTTCCTCCAAAATGGAGACCTATAGTTTTCAGAGAGGAGTCTGTAAGAAGTTTAGAGAGATACATGGCTATTTGGCGCCCAATTGCGATCTCCTTCTTTTTTGATTTTCCTTTCAAGTCATTAGGGGTGATGGAAAAATAGGAACAGACAGCCTTTTCTATAATGTCCAGTGTCAGTTGTTTAGCTGTGTGCCTAATAATATCCTTCAGGGTCGATTTGGTAAAATGAAGGTCAATCTCCTTGTTGTCGAGAGACTGCGCAGCCAGTAATTTTACAATACACCCCTCTAATTCCCTCACATTCTCTGTGATATTTGTAGCAATGAACTCAATAACCGCTTCGTCAAGGTTTACTCCACTTTGGTGGAGTTTACTAAGAATAATTGCTTTTCTAGTCTCATAATCTGGTGGTTGAATATCAGCCGAAAGCCCCCAGTTAAATCGTGATATCAAGCGATCTTCAATACCTTTAATATCCTTTATCGGCCGATCGGCTGATAAAATAATCTGTTTGTTTGATTGGTGTAAGGTGTTAAAAATATGAAAAATCTCTTCTTGTGTTTTTTCCTTCCCTGAAAAAAACTGAATATCGTCAATGATGAGTACATCAATAGAACGATAAAATGATGAAAATTCCTGTATTTTGCCATTCTGTATAGCATTAACAAAGTCTATAGCAAATTTTTCACTTGAGACATACAGTACTCTTTCAGAGAGTTTATTCTCACGAACACTGTTGCCTACCGCCTGCATGATATGTGTTTTACCAAGACCAACACCGCCATAAATAACCAGTGGATTAAAAGCATTCTGACCTGGACTTTGCGCAACAGCTTTTGCAGCAGCAACGGCCAAAGAGTTGCAATCGCCTCTTATAAGGGTTTCAAAGGTGTATTTTATGTTGAGATGTGTCTCAAATCGGGCGAGATTTCGCTGAAATTCTTGACTATTTTTTACAGAAGCATCTGAAGCTCTACTTTCAGAAATGAAATCAGCATTCATTGCATTCTGATGAGGCAACTCTATAGTAACAGGTCGCCCTTGTGATTTATCCATCACAATAGAGTACATCAGTCGAGCCTCTGGCCCAATTACCTCTTTTAGTGCTTGCTTCAGGAAAGAGGAGTAGTTTTCCTCAATCCACTCATAAAAAAACTGGCTGGGAACCTCGATGGTTAATTCACTACCAGAAAATCCAATTGGCTTGATAGGAGAAAACCAGGTTTTAAAGGCAAGAGGATTAATTTTTTCTCTGATGGTGTTAAGACAGGCTTCCCAGACTTGCTGTTCCATTGAGCTACTTTTCCGGGGTAGAGCTTTGGAATTCTCTTGATTTGTTTTTGACGTAACTTCCATCATAAAAAAAGAAAAACCGAGGGATAATTGTTGATTTTATTAGCACCATCAACATTCTGTGCTCACAAGTTAGTTTTTTAAGTGGATAAAAAACAATTTCGTTTAATGAAAATAAGCTTATATGGGCAAGTGCCTGGTAAGAAAGTTTTCAACATATTAAGTGGTTATTAAAATTAGGTTTAATCTTTATTCTTATAAAAGTAGTCAACATTTGCGGGGACCTTTGGTTGATGGAAATGCTTGATGGTTGCAGGTGGGTAATTTTTTTATCCACAAGTTATCCACATTATTAGCTGGCTTGTGTTCGGAGGATTTTTTTTACCCTCTCTTCTTTCGTGTTTTGCTTGCTATAAGAGTGTTATGTGCCCCATAACCTGTGACGAGATTGTGGTAGAATTTGTTATTGACAGTCTATTGTGCTAAATTGTTTGCCCTGTAATTTTGAACATAAAAAAAGTGTGGAGCATATAAGCGATGAAAAGAACCTATCAGCCGAGAAATAGAAAAAGAAGAAATAAGCACGGTTTCAGGCAGAGAATGTCAACGAAAAATGGTCGCAAAGTCCTCTCTGCAAGAAGGGCAAAGGGACGTCATTCACTTACCGTCAGTTGTGATATGGGTACGGCTGGCCAGTAGGGCTTTTGGCCTCTTGTTGAATAATTGCTCTTTCACTTTCAGGTTTTGAATAAACTACATATTTATTCTCTGCGCAAGCATGAGATATTGAGAAGAAGGCAACTGATTTCATTGCTGTTCAGTAGTGGAAAAAGTGCCAAAGGTGAATTTTTAAGAATAGTGTATGCCTCTCTGCGGCCTGAAAGCCAGTCGTTTCAAGGAGTTCCGTCAATATTGTTCACCGTAGGAAAAAAAACAGTCTCTTCTGCTGTCAGGCGCAACATGGTAAAAAGGATGATGAAAGAAGCTTACCGTCTTGAAAAAAAGAATATACAAAGTGACGCAGAAAGCCGGAACGAAGGCATTATAAATGGGAAGCTCTGTATTGCTTTCATTTATGTGGACAGAAAAAAGGGTCTTCCTGATCTTGGGGCATTCAGGGAGGAGATCAGAGGATTAACAGGCGGGATGACATTTTCCTGAATCCTGATGAGAGGCTCTCCTTAAGAAGTTTTATACAGGGCAAAGGAGTCCTGGAAGTATGAGTAAGTGGAACTTTATTAATTGGGTACCTATAGCGCTGATAAAATTCTACAGGGCATTTCTTTCTCCATTGTTCGGCCCATCCTGCAAATATTTTCCCACCTGTTCAAGTTACGCACTGGAAGCTTTTCATCGCCATAATTTTTTTTATGCTTCATGGTTAACCGTGTGGCGGATTCTGAGATGCAATCCATTTTCAAAAGGAGGGTTTGATCCCGTTCCTCCTGTATCGGTACATAAAAAATGAATTTTCTGGAAAACATAACGTAAGTGGTCATGGATAAAAATTCGGTAACAGGCCTTGCAATTATAGCTGTGATCATGATGGTCTGGCTTCAGTTTATGTCGCCGGAGATTAAACCGTTGCAGGAGGCGAAGGTAGTGAAGACAGAGCAGGTGGCACAGCAGGTTCAGGTCGCCCCTACCCTCACGTTACCTTCTGCTGTTGATAATTTTGGAATTTTTTCTGGTTCTGCAGGAGGCAGGGAGCAACTCTTTACCGTCGAAAATGATCTGTTTCGGGCGACGCTCTCCTCAAAGGGGGCAACCTTGAAGTCCCTCGTGCTCAAAAAGCATCTTGACGGTAATCGTAAAGCGTTTGATCTTGTCACTAACGGGAAAAATGGCGCGCTTTCACTCCTTTTTCTTACACGGGAAGGAAAGAAAATAGATACGCGGGATCTCTATTTCAGTACGGTCTCTCTTGATACTCTCCGTTCCATCACTGGAAAAGAGAGTTATGCGTTGCGTTATCATCTTGGTGTTACGCCCCTGCAGGCCGTTGATATTACCTATGTGTTCGGGGGTGATAGTTACAGTGTTGGTTACGATGTCAAGCTGACAGGATTTGCCAATGAGCTTGCAGGTAATGAGTATCAGTTGCAGTGGGATGGAGGAGTGGCCTATTCGGAAAAAAATAGGCAGGATGAGGCCCAAAGTACATCGGCAAGCGCATTTCTTGGTGGCAGTCAGGTAAAGATTGATGCAAGCAAGGAGAATGAGCGCTACCGCGAAGAGCAGTCAGGAGCGGCCAAGTGGGTTGCTGTGCACAGCAAGTATTTTGTTGCAGCCCTGATTCCGCAGGGAAATACTGCGGGGATCTATCTTGATGGCAAAAGAGTGGCTGGTAATGAGTTTGAAAATTATGTTGCTGCCCTGAAAATGGGTGTCTCTGCAACCAGCGCTGTTGTGAACGACAAGTTCAGCCTCTATCTCGGTCCTCTCGACTACAACACCATCAAGGCACAGAATGTTGGCCTTGAAAAGGTTATGGACTTTGGATGGGACTGGCTTACAAGGCCTTTTGCCGAGTATATCATTCTTCCGGTCTTTAACTGGATGAATGGCTTTGTCGGCAACTACGGGCTAATCATTATCATTTTTGCTTTTCTTATCAAGCTGGTGACCTATCCTCTCTCAATGGCTTCTACCAAGTCAATGAAAAAAATGTCGGCACTCCAGCCGGTGTTGAAGGAGCTGCAGGAGAAGTACAAGGATAATCCTGCTAAATTGCAAAGTGAACTTGGAAGGATTTACAAGGAAGCCGGAGTGAATCCGATTGGTGGATGCTTGCCTGTGGTGCTTCAGATGCCTCTGCTTTTTGCAATGTTCTATGTTTTCCGCTCCTCAATCCAGCTTCGTCAGCATGGATTTCTCTGGGCGAAGGATCTCTCTGTGCCGGATTCGATCTTTGATTTTGGTTTTGCAATTCCCATGTACGGAAGTCACATCGCGGTATTCCCTATTCTCATGGCCGTAACTGTTTATCTGCAACAGAAAATCACCCCGACAACGCAATCGAATGAGCAGATGAAGGTGATGATGTATATGTTTCCCGCCATGATGTTGCTCTTTTTCAACAATATGCCAGCGGGTTTAGGTCTCTACTATCTGATGTTCAATATTTTCAGTGTTGCGCAGCAGTTTTATATCAATAAAACCACAACAGCAGCAGATATGCCGAAGGTAAGGCTGGTGAGCCCCTCTTCTGGTTCGCAGAGGAAACAGAAAAAAGGGGGAGTTAAACGGTAGAGAAGATTATGGTGCTGATTGAGCAGGCTGATGTGTGGCTGTTCCGGTTGTTGAATCTTCATCTGGTTCACCCGGCAGCCGATGATCTGATGGTCTTTATTACAACGAGCAGCCTTTCTGGCCATATTTTGTTTCTTGTTGCTCTTTTTGTGCTTATCCGGAGTGGAAAGTCTGGCCTTTTCATCATTGCTCTTGCTCTTCTTTCGCTTGGATTGGCCGATTTTGTTGCTTCAGGTATTCTTAAACCACTTGTTCAACGTATCCGTCCCTGCTTTGCTCTGGATCACGTTCGTCTGCTTGTCAATCAGCCTCATAGTTATTCATTTGCATCATCCCATGCGGCAAATTCCGCAGCGGTGGCCTCGATACTCTGGATCTTTTTTCACCGTGGGGTACTGGTTGAAAAACTCTTTACCTTGATCATGATTCTGTATGCTCTGGCCATCTCCCTCTCTCGTGCCTATGTCGGTGTTCACTATCCTGGTGACCTGCTCGGAGGGATGGCGATAGGAGCTGGTAGTGCCACGTTGACCTATCTTTTATTTTCCTGGGTTGTGAAGAATATTATTCAACCTCGTCTCATGCGTCATGCTCGCTCTGATTAAAAGCGAGCAGATCGATCGCAACTAATTTTTTTCATTAATGGCATAGTAATTCAGGTTCTTATGGCTGAGGAGCAGTTCAGAAAAGGTGATATAATTGAGTTGACCGTTACGGATAATGCTGAAAAAGACCAGTGTTTCGGTCGACTTGATAATGGCATGGCGGTTATGGTCAGTGGTATGCTTGCCGTTGGCGACCGAGCTTCCGCAAGGATAAAAAAAGTTAGGCAACGCTACCTTGAGGCGATGGCTGTTGATATTCTTGAACCATCTCTGGAACGAACCACGCCGTTGTGCACCTACTTCGGTGTGTGTGGCGGATGCAAGCTGATGCACATTCGCTACGAGGCGCAGCTTCTCTACAAACAGAAAAAGGTGAAGGATGCCCTTGAGCACATTGGCAATTTTTCTACCCCTCCTGTCAATCAGGTCCACGCTGCTTCGAGCCCGTTTCATTATCGGAACAAGATTGAATTCTCATTCTCGAACATGCGCTATCTTCTGCCTGAAGAGATCTCTCTTGCAGAGCTTTCCCGGCCGAAAGAGTTCGCCCTTGGATTTCATACTCCCGGCAATTTTGAGAAGGTGATTGACATCGACTACTGCTATCTTGCCAAAGAGGTGATGAATAGGGCGCTTACGCTGACCCGTGAGTTTGCCATTACCAACGCCCTTGCTCCTTATGCAGCAAAGGCACATACCGGGTTCTTGAGAAATTTGGTTGTCCGTTTCAGTGAGAGCCGGGAAGAGGTGATGGTTAATCTTGTCACGTCATGGCATGATGAGGAGATGATGACGCGTTACAGGAGGCATCTCGAAGCAGGTATGACTGCAGAGAAGCTGACGGTTGTGAACAATGTGACCGAGCGGCACAATACTGTTGCAACGGGCGATCAGGAGTTTACCCTCAGTGGTGCAGGATATATTACCGAGCGTCTTGGCAGCCTCGATTTCAGAATATCAGCGAACTCTTTTTTTCAGACAAATTCATCGCAGGCAGAGGTGCTCTACAGCAGCATTCTTGAAGTTGCCGGGTTACAGCCTGAAGATACCGTGTATGATCTCTATTGCGGCACCGGAACCATCACCCTCTACCTCGCTCAGCATTGCCGTCAAGCCATAGGCCTGGAGGTAGTTGAAAGTTCGATCAACGATGCGCGGAGTAATGCAACACTGAACGGTATCGGCAATGCGGCATTCTTTCAGGTTGATCTCAAAGATTTTCATGCGATGCTGGCGACGCTTAACGAGTATGATGCTCCCCGGGTGATCATCACCGATCCGCCACGGGCGGGAATGCACCCAAAAGCGCTCTCCACCATGCTTCGGCTCCAGCCGAAGAGAATTATCTATGTCAGTTGTAATCCTGCAAGTCTTGCCCGTGACGGGAAGGAGATTGCTCTTCACGGCTACACCCTTCTGTCAGTGCAGCCGGTTGATATGTTCCCTCACACCAGTCATATCGAAAGCGTTGCCTGTTTTGAGCGTACAGCCTCCACCTGAAGAGAATTTACCTCTTCCCACTTGCCTTGAGAAGTTTGCGACGCTCCTCGTGGGTTAATGAGGCGTAACCATGCTCTGAAATTTTGTCGAGTATGGCGTTTATCTCTGCCTCGGAAACAGGCGGCGCTACCCTGTCCAGCGTATGAAGACGTGGGCCACCTCTCTTTTTGGCGGCAGAACGTACTTTTGATAACCCCTTGCCGAGTAAGTCGGGAAATGATAACTCAGCTCGTTTGATGGAGATGTAGAGAAAGCCGATCAGCATTCCACCAAGGTGTGCAAAGTGGGCAATATTGCTGCCACTTCCCATGGAACGGCTGCCGAAACCGGAGACAAACTCAATAAGTGCGTAGCCTGCTATAAAATACTTCGCTTTGACTGGAAAGAGAAAATAGAGAAAAATATAGCGGTTTGGGAACATCATGCCGAATGCAAGCAGTACCCCGTAAATTGCACCGGAAGCGCCAACCGTAGGATAGGGATTACCCATCGTGGCCAGCAGATTAACGATTGCCGCACCGATACCGCAGACAAAATAGTAGATGTTGAATTGTCGGGTACCCCAGTGACTCTCTATTTCAGCGCCAAACATCCAGAGTGCGAACATATTGAAGAAGAGGTGTGTCATTCCCCCGTGAAGAAACATGTAGGTGACAGGCTGCCAGATTCGGAAATTGCCGGATCCGAGAGGCCACAGTGAGCCGAGCGCTGAAATTGCTTCACCAAGAGGGGTTAACTGGAGCAGAAAAACGGCGACATTGACAAGGATGATAGTTTTGATGGCCGGGGGCATCAATTGAAAGCCCCCGGGACTGTATGGCTGTGAAGAGTTCATTGCCTTTGTTATAGTTGATCTTTAATCGTTCAGTGCAGAGATGCCAGGTAGCTCCTTGCCTTCAAGAAATTCAAGGCTTGCGCCACCACCTGTGGAGATATGGGTAATCTCTTTCGCCAGTCCTGCTTTTGCAATTGCCGCTGCTGAATCACCCCCGCCAACAATGGTTGTTGCGCCTTTTGCGGTTGCCACTGCCAAAGCTTGCGCTACCGCCATGGTTCCTGCGGCAAAATTGTCAATTTCAAAGACACCCATCGGGCCATTCCAGAGCACAGTTCGTGCTGAAAGAATTTCATTGCGGTACATTTCAGCCGTATCCGGCCCAATATCGACACCAATCATATCATCAG
This sequence comes from uncultured Chlorobiaceae bacterium, assembly GCA_903915955.1. Taxonomy (GTDB): domain Bacteria; phylum Bacteroidota; class Chlorobiia; order Chlorobiales; family Chlorobiaceae; genus Chlorobium. The sequence continues at coordinate 32,673 of CAIWUU010000099.1, forward strand.
GGATGCTGGAGATCTTATCAGTATAAAAGTTCACATCCCCCGAAACCGCAGGTGCAAGAATAACATCTGTTGGCAAAAGCAGCTTGATCCCTTTGTTTTTTGCCTGCTCAAGAATAGCAAGGGCAAGTTCGATCTTGCTCTCTTCAACAAGAGATTTGCCAATCGCATACCCTTGTGCCTTGAAAAAGGTAAAAACCATGGCTCCGCCAATCAGCACCGTATCAACCTTTTTGAAAAGGTTTTCAAGCACATCAATTTTTCCCGATATCTTTGATCCGCCCAGAATCGCGACAAATGGTCGCTCAGGCTCCTGCAGAGCTTTGCCCAGATAGAGCAGCTCTCTTTCTATTAGAAATCCTGCAACTGCGGTCTGGACGTAATGGGTAATTCCCTCCGTTGAGGCATGAGCACGGTGTGCGGTTCCAAAGGCATCATTAACATACACTTCACCAAGCGAGGCCAGCTCTCTTGAGAAATCAGGGTCATTTGCCTCTTCCTCAGCGTGAAACCTCAGGTTTTCAAGCAGGAGTACCTCTCCATCCTGCATCGCAAGCACCTGTTGCATCACCTCGGTTCCCACACAATCTTTCGCCATCGTAACCGGGCACTCAATAAGTTCCGCCAGGCGCAATGCTACCGGAGCAAGCGAGAATTCAGGATTGACCTTGCCTTTCGGCCGTCCAAGGTGAGACATAAGAATAAGACGTCCACCGTTTTCAAGTACCTTTTTTATCGAGGGAAGAGACTCGACGATTCTCTTGTCGTCAGTAATTCTCTTGTTCTCATCAAGAGGAACATTGAAGTCAACACGCATCAGCACCCGTTTTCCCTGGGTAGAGATGTCAGACAAGCTCTTCTTCTGCATTGTTATTTTGGGATAGGTTGATAATATTTAACAGCTTCTGTAATGTAGGTAATAGATACTATATAATTTTAAACGCGTGGGATTATTCACTTTTTGGCATGTAGCGTATCGCGTCGAACCTCTCTGTATTTTTTGATGTTTACAGCATGTTCTGCCAGTGATTCTGCAAAATAATGTCCACCTTTTCCGGTAGCGACAAAGTAGAGAAACCTGGTCTCTCCTGGGTTGAGCACCGCAAGAATTGATGCTGCGCCCGGGCTGCAGACAGGTCCGGGTGGCAGCCCATGATGGCGATAGGTGTTGTAGGGTGAATCCGCTTCAAGGTCTTTGTAGTAAAGTCTTCTGGCCGTGCCACCCAGGGCATATTGTACTGTTGGATCTGCCTGCAGGCGCATGTTTTTTTTCAACCGGTTAAGATAAACGCTTGCGACAATGGGCTTTTCAGCGTTAACAGGGGTTTCAGCTTCAACAATGGAGGCAAGGGCCAGCAATTCGGTTGTGTTCAGCCCTCTATTTAAAGCCACATTTTTGAGACTGTCGGTGTAGAAGTGGTTGAATCGTCCGATAAGAAACCCTGCGGCTTCGCGGGGCGTGCTTGCCCACGCAAAGTTGTATGTTCCGGGGAAGAGATAGCCTTCCGCATTGCTGGCTGAAATCCCGTACTTTGCCAGCAGTTTTCTGTCAGATGCCGCAGCTATGAATCCGGTGGAATCTATATCAAGGTGCGTTGAGAGGATTCTGGCAACATGGTTGAGATCAAGTCCTTCGGGAAGAGTGACTCGTACCTCATCCTGCGGATGGCTATGCAGGTAGTACATGAGTCCGAAATTCGACATGCCTGGCGGTATAACATATCTGCCCGGTTTGATGTGGTGAAGTTTTGGTATAATGCTGACGGTCATGAGTGTTGGCCATGACTCTGCAATGGTGCCATTACGGCGTAACTCCCCAAGAATGGTTCTGAATCCCATTCCCCGATGTATCGTAAGGCGGGTTGTTCTGGATGACGTATTGAGGCCAGGTATAAAGAGAAAAGATACCAGTGCTGCCAGAATAATGACGACACCGATCAGAAATGGGAAGGGTACATTTTTTTTTATTGCCATGATGCCGTAACCCCTTCAGGCTGATTTGTCCTGCTGATTGTTATTCCACTCATGCTGAAACAGGCGGCTCTCTTCGATGATGCAGCGATAGATTTTTTCAAGCGCAGATGATTTCAGTGGTGAGTCAGCATGGTTCAGTACGTTGTTAAGAACGGCTTTTTCACGTTCAGGCTGGAGTACCTGCTCACCGATTCTCGATTTAAGGGCGCTTATATTCTGGGCACAATCCAGTCTCTCACAGAGGAGAGAAGAGAGCTGCTGATCAATAGCGTCGATTTTTTTTCTCCATTCGTCAAGTTCCTGCCAATGCACTGTATGGTTCAGGCTGTTATCGGACATCATGATAGCGGAGGTTAAGAGTGAATGAGAAAACACACCAAGTTGAATCTCCATCGGATATATTGCCCGGAGTTTTGCTACGGGGCTGTTAATTTAAACTGGCATAGTAAGAATTTTTACGTTTGTGTTCAAAGATGTTACATAAGCAGGCTTCCAATATATCTGTTCACCACAACCTCCTGTAACCCCTTGCATGATGATCAACATCGTTAAAATATGCACAGCCCCGCACTATTAAAAATAGACAACTATTTTTTTAGTGCCTCCTTTTTTTATACATTTTGAAGTGGAGAAAAATGGCAAAAAATGGAGTGAATTTGTCATCTGGCTCTTTTTTTATGGCAATCAAGGGGGATAAGAGCTCGAAAAGGTGGCAGTATCTGCATAACACTGTTAATACAGGGATCAAAACAATGGCGGGCTTTATAGGGAAAGAGAGGCATGCCATTGACGAAAAAGGGCGGCTTATGATTCCTGTGAAATTTCGCCGGAAGTTTGGACTGAGGGTGCCATCTGGTGACGTTGAGGTCGGGTCGGGGCGCACAGAGGCTCTTTATATTATGAAGACCCCGGAGCGCTCTCTTGAGTTGTATGAGCCTTTTATCTGGAGCGACATGGGGAGGGGCATCTCTGCTCTTTCCGATTTTAACCCTGATGAGCGCCTGCTGAAGATATTGATGTATGAAAGCCTTGAAACCGTTGAGCTTGACCGTCAAGGGAGAGTTGCATTGTCAAGGGAGTTTCTGGAACATGCGGGCATTACCAAGGATGTTGTGATTATCGGGGCTGATACAAAGATGATAATGTGGGAGCCGGAACGCCTCTCCGCTCTCTTGCGCGAGAGTTCAGGGCGCTTTGCCTCGTTGGCAGGCAGATATTTTTAGCGGCCATGGTACAGGAGAGATTTCATGATCCGGTACTTGTTGCCGAAATTGTTGCATTTCTGGTCAGAAAACCAGGGATCTATGTTGATGCTACCCTTGGGGGCGGGGGTCATTCGGTGGCCATTCTTCACGCGCTTTTTGAAGCTGGTTATGGCGATACGTCACTTTTGATTGGTATCGACCAGGATGATGCCGCATTACGGGAGGCCTCAGAGCGGCTGAGCATGTACAAGGCAGGTTTGGTTCTGGTAAAAGGGAATTTTCAGGATATTGAAGGTATCATCAACAGGGTGTGCCGCGAAAAAGGGGTAGATCCGCTTGTGGCTGGCATTCTGCTTGATCTTGGGGTTTCATCATTCCAGATTGATACTCCCGAACGGGGTTTCAGTTATCTCAGGGATGGTGCGCTTGATATGCGGATGGATAGCGGTGCCTCCCTGACTGCCTGCGACATTGTTAACAACTATGAGGAGCGGGAGTTGGCACGGCTTTTTTACCGATATGGTGAAGAGCCAAGAAGCCGTAGTATTGCCAGGGCTATTGTTGCGTATCGCCAAACACATGGCTCAGTCAGAGGAACACAAGAGCTCGCTGCCATTATTCGCAATAATGCATATGGGGGTGAAAAAGTGATCAAAACCCTTTCAAGAGTTTTTCAGGCGCTGAGAATTGAGGTGAACGGTGAGCTTGATGTGCTCGGCAGGGCGATTGATGGTGGAATTAATTGTCTGGATGGTCATGGCCGTATGGCGGTTATCAGTTATCACTCTCTTGAGGACCGGATAGTTAAACAAGCGTTTGCTGAAAAAGCAAAGAGTGACTGGGGGCCAAAAGGGGTCGGTTTGCGGGAGCCTCTGGCCTATGGCGAAATTGTCATGGTGACCAGAAAGCCTTTGATTGCAACTCCGAAAGAGATAGAGTTGAACTCAAGGGCCAGAAGTGCGAAATTGCGAGTTATTGAAAAAATTCCTCTGCGGAGGTTGTTGTGAAAAAGAGCAAAGTAATTGATTTCCTTGGCAGTTTTCGGAAACGTATCAAGGGCACAGACAAGAGTGCTGCAGCAGAGGGTCCTGCTTCAAAACGTTTCGGGGAGGTTCATGGTATTGAGGATTTTTCGCCGATTGACCCAAGCATCAATCCATTGAAGTTTGATATTGCGTCGTTGTTGCAGCTCAAGACTTTTCTTTATCTGCTTGGCGGAACTCTGATTTTTCTGGTTCAAACCTATAATACCCTTGCAATCATCAACCTTGCCCGACAGAATGAAAAACTTCGGGATCAGATACTGATGACCACCAGTGTGATTACCTCGCAGGAGCTGAAAGTGCACGAATTGCATAGCATTCATAATATTGCACAAGATGCGTTAAAAATTGGTCTTGAGCCTTCAGTAATTCCTCCGGTTGAACTCCGGCCCTGAATGGATGTGCTGCTCAATGAACGATGAACGGGAGGACTTATGAATGATCCACAGAACATCAGGCCACCGGATGATAAAGAGTTTGGCAGGAGGCTCGGTATTGTTGTTTTCGGATTTTCAATGTTTATAGCGGCAATTATTGGCATGTTGCTCAATATCCAGGTGGTCAATGTCAAGAAATATAAGCAGAAAGCCATAAAACAGTATGAGAGGGTTGTGACGGAGGTGGCGCAACGGGGTGTGATTCTTGATCGCAATTCACGGATGCTGGCGGAGAGCATCGAATCCATCTCATTTTATGCTGATCCCGTCAAAGTCAGGAATACTCCGTTGTTTGATGACAAAGAGAGGCCGGTTATTGACAAAAATACCGGTAAACAGAAGAGCTACGATAATAGTGTCGCTGTTGCCGCACTTTTTTCAAGTCAGTTGGGAGTCAATCGGCAAGAGTGCCTCAAGGAGTTGCGGCGCACCAAAGGAATGGCCGTCCTTGGACGGAAGATTTCTGTAGCAAAAGCGTTGCCTCTGATGCAGGAAAAGATACATGGCGTCTGGTTTGACAAGGAGCAGCAGCGGTATTACCTCAATGTTGCTGCCCAGTTGATCGGTTCGACCGACAGCAAAAATGAGGGAAGCAGCGGGCTGGAGCTTCAGTTGAACAAAGAGTTGAAAGGACGTGACGGGACAAGAATTTTTCAGCGTAATGCCACGGGAGCTCGCTACCCTGCTCCCGATGTGCAGCAGCAGGATGCCGTAGAGGGTAATTCCGTACAATTGACTCTTGATGGCGATATTCAAAGTATTGTGGAAGATGAGCTCTCTCTGGCTGTAGAGAAGTTTCAGGCTGAAGCGGCTTCCAGTATTGTTATGGATGTTCGTACCGGAGAGATTCTTGCCATGGCCAACAATCCATCCTTTGATCTTAATCGCAGAGAGACATGGACACCTGAATTGGCGCGTAATCGAGCCGTGACAGACAGTTACGAACCGGGTTCGACCTTCAAGCTGATCATGGCTGCGGCAGCAACGGACATCCTCAAAAGAAAGGCCGAAGATCTGATTTTCGCCAATAATGGCGTTTTGCCTCTCTATAATCTGAAGATAAAGGATCATGAGGCTTATGGTACCATAACGTTTCGCCAGGCAATCATGTACTCAAGCAATGTTGTTGCCGCAAAGACGGCTATGGCGGTTGGCCGCGAGAATTTCAATGCCTATGCAAGAAATTTTGGCTTTGGGAAGAGAACTGGCATTGGCCTTATCGGAGAGTCTCCAGGCAGGGTTCGTTCTCTTGCCAATTGGGACAGAACGACACTTCCCTGGATGGGTTATGGCTATCAGGTGATGGCAACCCCGTTGCAGACGCTGCTCTCGTATGCGACTATCGCCAATGATGGTGAGCTGATGCGCCCCTATATAATTAAAAAGATTGTTGCTGCAGATGGACGGATTGTTCGGGAGAATTCGCCTGAAATAATACGGCGGGTGGTTTCCGTGGCTACCGCGAGATATCTTGGGAAAGAGTATTTCAAGGCTGTTGTTGACAGTGGCACCGCCAAAAATGCCGCGTTGCCGGGAATCAGTGTGGCTGGTAAAACCGGAACGGCTCAGCGCGCAGCAGGAGGCTCTTATGCCAATCCGGTCTATGTCTCTTCATTTGTTGGTTATTTCCCGGTTGAAGCTCCACGGTATGCCATTATTGTGAATGTGGAACGGCCGAGAACCGCCTATTATGCCGCGACTGTTGCTGTACCGGTGTTTGCTGGTATTGCCAAAAGAATGATTGCCTGCTCCGAGGAGATGCAGAAAAATCTTGCTGTTCCGTCACCGGAACAGGCCGCGCTTGATGCTGTTGCTACCGTAGTGGTACCAGAACTCAAGGGGCTTAAAGGGCGTGATGCGCAGCGATTGCTGAAATGGCTGAAGCTGGAGATGGATTATTCTGGAAATTTTGACGGGTTTGTTGTTGCCCAAAATGTAACACCCGGAAGTATGGTTCAAAAAGAGAGAACAATCAAGGTAAAGCTTGCTTCAAGAAAGATAAACAAAACCACTTCATGACTCTCTCAATAAAGAGTGCTCGCCATCAGGTGCTGCACCTTGATATGCTGCTCAATGCTTTTGCCTCTCTTGCTCTTGCCGGAGAGGCTGGTACGGATATTGTCGTTCAGCATATCACGATTGATTCAAGAGAGGTTGAGCCAGGCTCTCTTTTTGTGGCGGTGCGAGGCTACTGTATTGACGGCCATCGTTTTATCTCCAGCGCAGTGGAGCGTGGGGCAGTGGTGGTTATCTGCGAGGAGTTTCCCCCTGATATTGCATCATCCTGCCTTTATATACAAGTTGCCGATGCTCGCAAGGCTCTTGCCGGGGTGGCTCGTATCTTTTACGGCAATGCTGCTGACCAATTGAAGATTATAGGGGTGACTGGCACCAATGGTAAAACTACAACAGCAAGGTTGATTACGGCAATGCTCAATGCCAACGGTATTTCTGCGGGCTACATTGGCACCAATCTTTGCCTGATTGGGGGCTTTTCTATGCCGCTTGATCGTACGACTCCGGAGGCTCATGAGCTGCATGCACTCTTTTCTCTTATGGTTGAGGCCGGATGCCGCGCGGTCGTGATGGAGGTTTCATCCCATGCGCTTGTGCTTCAGCGAGTCTATGGGCTTCGGTTTCATGCAGCGCTCTTTACCAATCTGACCATGGAGCATCTTGATTTTCATACAACGATGGCTGAGTACGCTGCAGCCAAGCAGCAGTTGTTCGATCAGCTTGCGCCAGAAGGTTTTGCTGTTTTCAATAGTGATGACTCCTTTGCAATACAGATGGCTTCACGGGTAGCGCATGAAAAAATATACTGTTGTACCTTGCAGGGCGGCTCTCCCCCGCCAGCGCAGTGTCGGCACCATTTTGAAGCCAAAATTCTTGAGAGTACGCTTGCATCAAGTGTGGTCGCTCTCCATTTTCCGGAGAGGGCTCTGACGATGCGGGTTGGATTGCCGGGCTCTTTCAATGTTATGAATGTGCTTGAGGCTGCTGCCATTGGTTTTGGTATGGCGCTCTCCCCTGAAGAGATCTGCCACTCTCTTTCAGCAATCTCAGCCGTTGACGGGCGTATGGAGAGAGTGAGTGAGGGGAGCCAGGGGTATTCGGTTTTTGTTGATTATGCTCATACGCCTGACGCGCTCTTCAAGGTGCTTGAAACCCTTCGTCTTCTCAAGCCGGCAGCTTCACGTCTGCTTCTGTTGTTCGGGTGTGGTGGCAACAGAGATCGCTCCAAACGTCCTGAAATGGGGCGCATAGCTTCTGAGGCAGCCGATGTGGTCATTCTGACCTCCGACAATCCTCGGGATGAGGATCCGGAGATGATTCTTGATGAGATTGAACGAGGGATTACAGGAGGCCATTATATGCGGACAAGTGACCGTGCTGAAGCAATCAGCCAGGCGGTCGCCATGCTCAGGGAGGGCGATGTGCTTCTTGTTGCGGGCAAAGGGCACGAACGGTATCAGGAGATTGCAGGGAAAAAATATCCATTTTCGGATCAGGAACATTTAATAAAGAGTATGCGGAAAAAAGGCGCTGAATATTCGGTGAAGGAGAGCGTATGCCGGTAAAGGGTGTATTGCGGAGTAATGATTTTCGTGAACTTGGCGAGGTTATTGTTTCCAGGGGGGACTCTCCGCCAGTTGAGATTGTGGAGCCGAATGTGGCCATTGATTCAAGGGAGATAACGGAGGGAGCCATTTTTGTTGCTCTAAAGGGAGAGTGGACGGATGGGCACTGCTATATTGCTAAGGCCTTTGAGAAGGGTGGCTGCTGGGCGATGGTCAGCCGTGAGTGGTATGAGGCAGAGGGCTCACCGGAGCCACCTGCGGGCAAAGGGTTCATTGTGGTCACGGATCCTGTTGCGGGGTTGCAACAACTCTCAATACTCTATCGGAATACCTTTTCTCTCCCTGTTGTTGCCATTGGTGGAAGTAATGGCAAGACCACAACCAAAGAGATGGTTGCCTCGGTTCTTGGCACCGGATTCAGGGTGTCGATGAGCCAGGGTAATCGCAACAACCATCTCGGGGTGCCTCTCACGCTTTTGCAGCTCAGGCGCGATACTGAAGTTGCCGTTGTTGAGGTGGGCATCAATCATCCGGGCGAGATGGGTGTGCTGGCTGGTATCGTCAGACCGACCCATGCGCTCTTGACCAATATCGGCCATGAGCATCTTGAGTTTCTTCTTGATCTTGACGGTGTTGCCGCTGCTGAAACGGAGCTTTTCGACTATATGCGTGACCATGGAGGCACTTCTTTTGTCAATGTTGATGATCCTCGTCTCAGGGCTTCAGGCGCGGCCATTTCAGGGAGCTGCTGTTACGGAACGTCGGACTATCCTGACCGTTCCTGTTGGGCCACTGCGATTTCGGTTGAGCGGGATGGCCGTCTCGCTTTTCTTTTAACCTCTCCAGCCGGAGCAGAACGGGTTACCCTGAATTTTACCGGCAAGCATAATGTTATCAATGCTGTTGCCGCCGCCTCTGTCGGCCTTCATTTCGGCCTTTCATTAAGCCGGATTCGTGAAGGGCTCGAAGCTCTTGTTCCTGCTCCTGGCTGGAAACGGCTGGAGGTGCTGGATGTGGCTGGTTTGAGGATTCTCAATGATACCTATAATGCCAATTCAGATTCCATGCGTCTGGCAATTGATGCGCTTTGTGATATGCCGTGCGAAGGGCGAAGAGTTGCTGTACTTGCAGATATGCTTGAACTTGGAGCTGCAGGAGATGTTGAACATGAGCTCATTGGCCGTTATCTTCACGAGCGGTCAGTTGATAAACTTTTTACCCTTGGCCAGAAGGCGCGGCTGATTTGCAGGGAGAGTCCGGACTCTTGTCGAGGCCATTTTGAGAGTCATGAAACACTTCTGGGCGCCTTGCTCGGTGAGTTGCATGATGGGGATGCGGTGCTGTTCAAGGGATCAAGAGGAATGAAACTTGAGCGTGTTGTTGACGCGCTTGTCAAAGAAAGAACCATAACCGGGCAACAATAAGGTATGCTTTATTATCTCCTTAAATACATTAATGATACGTTTGATCCCCCGGCGCTTCATGTGATTGAATATCTCACCTTCAGGGCGAGCGCTGCGGCTATAACGGCGCTCCTGATCACGATCTTTGCGGGGCCTGCGTTTATCAGATATCTGAAATCCCGGTTTATTGAGCCAATTAAGGAAGAGGCGCCTCCAGAGCACAAAAAGAAAAAGCAGTTGCCAACCATGGGTGGCGTGCTCATTATCTTTTCCATAGAGATGTCGGTGCTGCTCTGGTCGAAGTTCACGGATCCTCATGTCTGGCTCATCATGCTGGCCGTTCTCTGGATGGGTATCATTGGCTTTATTGATGACTACCGGAAGGTGGTGATGAAGATAAAGGGGGGGCTTTCGGCTCGCTACAAGCTGATCGGTCAGGTCTCGCTCGGCCTGGTGATTGGTCTCTATACATGGTTTGATCCCGCTTTTTCGGTGTTGCTCTCCACGACAACGGTGCCATTTTTCAAGCATCTGACCATTGATTACGGCATTTTTTATATTCCGATCGTTATATTTATTGTGACGGCAGTCTCGAACGCCGTCAATCTGACCGATGGTCTTGACGGTCTTGCAGCCGGAAGTTCGGCTATTGTTTTTATTGGTCTTGCCGGTTTTTCCTACCTTGCCGGAAATGCGGTGTATGCGGTCTATCTCAATATTCCCTTTATTCCTGGCGGAGGTGAGGTTGCGGTGGTGAGTATGGCCATTGTGATGTCCTGTGTTGGATTTTTATGGTTTAACACCAATCCTGCGGAGATCATTATGGGTGATACCGGTTCGCTGGCTCTTGGCAGCGCTATTGGTGTTATTGCCCTGCTGATCAAGCAGGAGCTGCTTTTGCCATTGATGGCCGGGATATTTTTTATCGAAACCCTCTCGGTTTCGCTGCAGGTACTCTATTTCAAGTACACGAGAATGATGACAGGAGAGGGGAAGCGCATCTTTTTGATGGCTCCGCTGCATCACCATTTTCAGTTAAAAGGGTGGGCTGAACAGAAGATCGTGATCCGGTTCTGGATTTTGACTATTCTCTTTTTTCTGGCAAGTCTCATGACCTTAAAACTCAGATAACGATTATGGATATAAAGGGTAAAAAGGTCTCGGTCATTGGTGCGGGAAAGAGTGGTATTGCCGCTGCGGAGTTGCTTGTGCGTGAAGGAGCGAAGGTGTTTGTCAGCGAATCGGGCGCTATCGGTGCGAAGGGGCTGTTGCTTTTGAGCGAGATGCAGATTCCTTGCGAAGAGGAGGGGCACTCGGATCTGGTCTATGATGCTGATTTTTGCGTCATCAGTCCAGGTATTCCACCTTTTGCTCCAGTTGTAGAGGCCATGCAGGCACGAGGCATTCCTCTTTACAGCGAGATAGAGATAGCGAGCTTGTTTTGTCGTGCGAGGATTGTTGGTATTACCGGCACGGATGGAAAGACCACTACGTCAACCATAGTTCATCGCATCTGCGAAGAGGATGGGCGCAGCAATGGGTATCGGTCATTCAGTGTCGGAAATATAGGGGTGCCCTTCTCGTCGATGGTCAGGGAGATGAGCGCTGGTGATGTTGCTGTGGTTGAACTGAGCAGTTACCAGCTTGAGCGCTCCCCTTCCCTTAGGCCTGATGTTGCGGTTATCACCAATATTACGCCAGATCATCTTGGCCGTTATAATGGCGACATGCAGCAGTATGCTGCGGCAAAGTTCAGGATCTATGCCAACCAGCGGCCTGAGGATACGCTTGTCTATAATGCGGATGATCCACTTCTGCATGCTCATTTTACAGCCGATAATGCTCAATTTCCTTTCAGGATGTATCCTTTCGGGATGGAGCCTGTTGGCCAGGGAGAGATTGATCACCGTATTGTCTTGCTTGATGGAGATACGGTTATTGTGCGGACGGACAGTGGCGTTGAGCGGGTTATGGCCACGTCAGAGGTTCTCAAAAAAAGTTTCCGGGGGCGGCATAATATCTCGAATGTGCAGGCCGCAGTTGCGGTGGCCAGGGCGCTTGGTATTGGTAATGAGCCACTTCTTTCGGCGCTCAGGTCGTTCCAGGGGGTGGAGCATCGTCAGGAGTTTGTCAAGAGTATCGATGGCGTTGACTGGGTTAACGATTCAAAAGCTACAAACCTCAATGCGATGCGTCAGGCGCTTAAGTCACTCCCCTCGACCGCAGTGCTTATTGCCGGCGGCAGGGATAAAGGCAACGATTATGCGACTATTGCTGAACTGGTCAGAGAGAAAATCTCTCTGCTGATTGCGATTGGAGAGTCGCGGAGAAAGATTGTCGCTTCTTTTGATGGTATTGTTCCTCTCAAGGCAGCGGGGTCACTGGAAGAGGCGCTTCTTGCTGCCCGCGAGGTGGCGGAGCCCGGTCAGACCGTACTTTTTTCACCTGGGTGTGCAAGTTTTGACATGTTCGATAATTTTGAAGAGCGTGGTCGGCAGTTTAAAGAATGTGTTCATCGTTTACAGTGATGCTTACTCCTGATAACATCCGCAGTTCCTTTGTCACCCCGGCAACGGATTTGCTTGAATCGCCCTCAATCGGTGAGGTGATCGCCGGTAAACTGTTGATGCTTATTGTTTTTCTGCTGATGTGTATCGGTATCGTCATTGTCTATAGTAGTGGAGCAGGATGGGCGGTGACAAAGTACTCGAGTTCAGAATATTTTCTTTGGAGGCAGCTCACCTTTGCGGTGCTCGGAAGTTTCACTGTCCTGCTTGTTTCACAGATGGATTACCATTTTTTCTGGAAGACGAGCAAGATTATTCTTTTTGCCAGTATTATTTTGCTGACGCTGCTTCTGGTTATGAAGGTTGTTGGTCTCATCTCCGGTGCAGCGCGATGGATAGGTTTCGGGCCGATTAAATTCCAGGTGTCGGACTTTGCAAAGTATGCCATTATCTTCCATTTTTCCCGTCTTATCACCGAAAAGCAGTCCTACATCAGGGATCTGAATAACTCCTATTATCCACTGCTGACGCTTTTGATGACTGTTGTAGCCTTGGTGGCCCTTGAACCGAATTTCAGCACTGCATCGCTCATTGCGATTATTGGCTTTATGCTTATGTTTATCGGCGGGGTCAATATCCGTTATCTTCTGACTACGTTTTCACTGCTGATACCCATTGCCGGTGTGTTTGCCATCGCGGCGCCCTACCGTGTTGCCCGCTTGCTCTCTTTTTTCAGCGGAGATGAAAAAGGGTTGAGCTACCAGGTTGCGCAGGCGTTGATTGGTTTGGGAAACGGTGGGCTGCTGGGTCTCGGTATCGGGGCAAGCAAGCAGAGAGATCTCTATCTTCCGCTCTCCTACAATGATTTTGTTTTTGTTGTTATCGGAGAGGAGTATGGATTTGTAGGCGCCCTGGCTGTTATTGCGCTTTTTGCCGGTTTTTTTGTCTGTGGAATTATTATTGCCAAACATGCTCCTGATAGTTTTGGCAAATATGTGGCAAGCGGCATTACAACGGCAATCTCTCTCTTTGCCTTTATCAATATTGCCGTGGCTTGTCATCTTTTGCCGACAACCGGTGTCGCACTTCCCTTTATAAGCTATGGAGGGACGGCGCTCCTTTTTAACTCACTCGGCGTAGGTATTCTTATGAGCATATCGCGGTACAAAAAGCGGGAGAGCCAGAAGGTTGTCAGCCCTGTGAACTTGCTATATTTTCGTGGACAGGGTAAGAAGTCATATCTTCAATCCAAAGGAGATATGGGAAATGACAGAGAAAGGCAATGAGAGTCGCAGGAAGTACAGCAAAGAGTTTAAGGTTGATGCAGTTGAACTCATGAA